>JAHEYR010000207.1 GCA_023251485.1 Bacteroidales bacterium | reverse complement strand
TGTGTTTTCTAGTTCACGAACATTTCCATACCAGTCGTGCTCTTGAAGCATTTCTATGACGCCCTCTCCAATCTTCACTACATTTCTGTTAAAACGTTTGTTGAGTTTGTGCAGGAAATGGATGACCAGTCCGCCAATATCTTCCTTACGATCACGTAGCGGTGGAATATTGATGGTAAATACTTTTAAACGGTAATAGAGATCCTCTCTAAACTTTCCTTCTTTAATCAGATCTTCAAGGTTTCGGTTAGAGGCTGCAATAATACGTGCCCGCATCGGGATGGTGGTTTCTCCTCCAACCTTCTCAAACTCCAACTCTTGAATAACCCTTAACAGTTTGACCTGTGTATTCAATGAGATCTCAGATATTTCATCCAATAGAATTGAGCCCTCTCCGGCTAATTCGAACTTCCCTTTTTTGTCTCTGATGGCACCGGTGAATGAGCCTTTTACGTGTCCGAACAACTCACTCTCTAACAGTGATTCCGCCAGTGCACTGCAATTGACGGTGACCAACGGTTCATTTCGCGTTACACCTGTATAGTGAATCAAACGGGCGATCAATTCTTTACCTGTTCCGGTTTCACCTAGAACCAATACGTTTACTTTGTTTAACGAGATGCACCCGATCTTTTTGAACACCTCTTTCATCGGTGGCGTTTTGCCAACCAGAATATTTTCTTCGGTTACGTTATCTGCATAGATATCTTCACTAACAGCCAGCTCGAGGTTGCTACTTAGATTCGCAGAGTTGAGCGCAGTACGGATAGCTGATTTTAATACGGAATGGTTGACAGGCTTTTCCAGATAGTCGAATGCTCCCATCTGAATGGCTTTGATAATATTTTCGGTGTCACTAAAACCTGTAATCAGGATAACCGGAGTGCCAATTTTGAGCTTTGTAATGGCTTCTAATACATCCAGCCCGCTCATACCGGGCATCTGAAAGTCGGTAATTACTAAATCAGGGTGTTCACTTTTTACTAATTCTAATCCTTTCTCACCAGTTCCTGCTTCAATCAACAAGTAACCTTCTTTAATAAGTACGTCTTTCAATATGACTCGAAACGCCCTATCATCATCTATGATAAGAATCTTCTTCATCTGTAAACCGGTTTAATTATGTATAAAAACAAAAAAGTCAGTTTAGGCTAAAACTAGTTCTAAAATAGTTTATCTCTTTTGGTTAGATTAGGCAAAACACAAAAGGCAAAACATAGATTCTTTATATCCTTACGGATTGATTTTGAAAAATATAGCGATACAAGAAAAAACAATTTTTCATTCAGTTTCAAATATACGCATGTTCTTACAAATTATACAATAGATGTTAAATGTTTTTTTACAGTTTAAAATAATTCTAGGTAATAATCTTCTGAAATTGTCGATACAACTTGACAATACCCGCAAACATTATCAAAATAAGATTGTTTCTATTCATTAAACGGTTTGTTTATTATATTTGTGAATACCCACGAACACCCTGAAAATGGATTCTTTAAATTATTTGAATAGCTCCGACCCAACTGTCATAGAACAACTCTATGAACAATATCTGAACGACCCACAATCGGTAGAATCCGGCTGGCGTAAGTTTTTTGAAGGCTTCCAATTTGCACAACAGCACTATCAATCAAAACAGAGTGATATTGCGTCTTCTGCTGAATTTAAGGTGATTAATCTGATCACAGGCTATCGAAGAAGGGGGCATCTCTTTACGTTAACCAATCCGGTGCGCACCCGTCGACAATATCGACCTACGCTTGATATTGAAAACTTTGGACTCTCGAAAAAAGATCTGGACAGTTATTTTAATGCAGGCGAGGAATTGGGACTGGGTAAAACCACTCTGCGAAAGATTGTTGAGCATTTGGAACAAACCTATTGTCAGAGTGTGGGGGCTGAATTCTTTTACATTCGTATCGGGGAAATCTATGAATGGTTGAGAAGTCGAATGGAGGGATCGCGTAATACGCCTACCTATACAATTGATGATCGGAAAAAGATTTTAAATAATCTCAGCAAGGCAGTGTTTTTCGAAAAGTTCTTACATCGTAAGTTCCCGGGTCAAAAACGCTTTTCGCTTGAAGGGGCCGAGTCGTTGATTCCGGCTTTGAATGCTGTTATTGAAAAAGGAGCGTCGTTGGGTTCGGAAGAATTTGTGATTGGGATGGCTCATCGGGGACGACTCAATGTTTTAACGAATATATTGCAAAAGCCTGTCAGTGATATCTTTTCTGAATTTGAAGGGAAAGATTATGACGATGATCAGGTGATGGGTGATGTGAAATATCATCTTGGATTCACGACTACCTATCAAATGGAGGATGGTAAGGAGGTCAAGGTTTCGCTTGCCCCCAATCCCTCGCATTTAGAGGCTGTTAATCCTGTGGTCGAGGGAATCGTGAAGGCGATGTTAGATCATGATTATGATGGAAACATTGATAAAATAACACCGATTCTGATACATGGTGATGCTTCGGTTGCCGGACAGGGTATTATCTATGAGGTTTTGCAGATGTCGGAACTCCCAGGATATCTTACCGGAGGAACTATTCATCTGGTGATTAATAACCAGATCGGGTTTACTACAAACTATCTTGAGGCTCGGTCGAGTACCTATTGTACGGATATTGCCAAGACGATCCAGACACCTGTCTTTCATGTCAATGGCGATGATGTTGAGGCGGTAGTCTACACGGTTCAGTTAGCCATGGAGTATCGCGCACAGTTTCATAAAGATGTGTTTATTGATTTGCTTTGCTATCGTCGGTATGGGCATAACGAGGGTGACGAACCCCGCTTCACACAGCCGATATTGTATAAAATTATTGAGAACCATCCTGATCCACGGGAAATCTATAGTCGGAAACTCATTGAACAAGGAATTATTACGCCAGAAGAATCAAAGTTGATGGAAGTGACCATCAATGAACAACTCGACAATAGTCTCACTGAGTCGAGGGCTACTGATAAATCGCATGTTCACACGTTCTTCGAGCAACGATGGCGTAATATCCGCAAAGCAGAAAATGAAGATTTTATTGAAAGTATACCGACTGGAGTGTCAGCAGATTTATTGGCTGAGATTGGACTGAAACTAACTTCGCTACCTGCCGATAAACAGTTTTATAGAAAACTGGTAAAGATTCAGGATGAACGGAGAGCGATGATCGATACAAAAGGAAATCTGGATTGGGCCATGGGTGAGCTACTGGCATATGCAACATTGTTGGATGAGGGCTTTCCGGTACGATTAAGTGGTCAGGACTCACAACGGGGGACTTTCTCGCATCGGCATTCTGTGTTTACAGTTGAAGATTCCGAAGAACAGTATACGCCGTTAAAAAATATTAGTGAGCGGCAAGCAAAATTTCAGGTTTTTAATTCGCTTCTAAGCGAATATGGTGTATTGGGATTTGAATATGGCTATGCTTTGACGACCCCTAATGGATTAACGATATGGGAGGCTCAATTTGGTGATTTTGATAATGGTGCACAGATTATAACAGATCAATACATTAGCAGTGCTGAGGATAAGTGGAAGGTAATGAATGGGTTGGTGCTTTTGTTGCCCCATGGTTATGAAGGGCAGGGGCCTGAGCATTCAAGTGCGAGAATTGAGCGGTTTTTAACTTTGTGTGCTGATAACAATATGCAGGTTGCAAATTGTACCACTCCTTCCAACTTCTTCCATCTGTTGCGTCGTCAACTTCATCGTGAGTTTAGAAAGCCTTTGGTCGTGTTTACACCAAAGAGTTTGTTGCGCCATGAGAAATGTATTTCGGCATTTGCTGAATTTACAACAGGTGGATTTAAAGAGGTGATTGATGATGATACAACAGTTCCTGAAACGATCACTCGTCTGGTATTCTGTATGGGGAAGGTTTATTATGATCTGCTAGATGAGAAAAAGCGAATTGGAGATACCATAACTGCCATCATCCGAATCGAACAGATGTATCCTTTTCCAATAGAACAACTCAATGCAGTCATATCGCGCTATACCAATGCAACACATTATCTATGGGTGCAGGAAGAACCTGCCAATATGGGGTCGTGGTCTTTTATTCAACGTCACTTTAAAGATGTCCCGTTATTGTTGGTCGCCCGACCGGAAAGTGGGTCGCCTGCTACGGGATTGCCAAAGTTGCACAAGCTACGTCAACAGAAGATTGTACAAAAAGCTTTTGGAGAGTGTACTTGCGAAAGGGTGGAGAGTGTTTGCAAGATGATATGTGCTCCACGGGAAGAGATTCATCTTCCAACTGAAGAAAAATAAGAAAATATCAATCAATATGATCATAGAAATTAAAGTCCCCTCACCGGGCGAATCTATTTCCGAAGTTCAATTAGCCAGTTGGTTAGTTAGCGATGGCGATTTTGTTGAAAAAGATAAAGAGATTGCTGAAGTGGATTCGGATAAAGCCACGCTTAGTCTTGTAGCTCAAGAGAGCGGTGTGATTAAATTATTGGCAGCCGAAGGTGATACAATAAAAGTTGGAGCACTCGTTGCTACCATCGATACTTCAGGGGTGAAAACTGCTTCTGCTGATCCCCAGGATACTAAAGTACCTGAGGTTGAAGCCAAGGCAGAAACCAAAACAGTTGCTATTACTAAGGATTCAGTGGTTGCTCATCCTGCAGAAAGTGCTGAGACGGGTATTCATATTTCTCCTTTGGCAAGGAAGATTATGCAAGAAAAGCAACTTACGGAAAAAGATGTGGCTGATCATATTCACCAATTACGAGTTGGAAAGGCTGATATGCTGGAAATTGAAAAGCCTGTTAAACAAGTAGAATCTAGTAATCCCAACATACCTGTTGGCCTTAGTGAGGTTCGTACTTCTAATCGTGATGCTGATCGGAAAAAGCTTTCTACTTTACGCATAAAACTAGCCCAACGGTTGGTTTCTGTAAAGAACGAGACAGCCATGCTTACAACTTTTAATGAGGTGAATATGGGCGCATTGCTAGCACTCAAAAAACAATATAACGAAGCATTTAAAGAAAAATATGGTGTTGGAATTGGTTTCATGTCGTTCTTTACGAAGGCCGTCACTGAGGCTTTGATGCTCTTTCCGCAGGTTAACTCTATGCTTGATGGTGATGAGTTGGTTCAGTTTCATTATGCTGATATCGGGATTGCCGTCAGCGCACCCAAGGGATTGGTAGTGCCTGTTGTTCGCAGTGCGGAGACTTTGAGTCTAGCTGAGATTGAATTAAAGATTAAGGAA
>JAHEYR010000045.1 GCA_023251485.1 Bacteroidales bacterium | reverse complement strand
GAACCAGTCGTTGGTAGTAGGGTTGATTATTCAGAAATACCCGGTTGCCTTCTATATGGATTTTACGCATTCCAACATAAGAATTTACCATATCCAATGACTTGTTATCCTTGTCAACAACTTCGTAAACAAGATCGTAGAGGAATGGGTTTTCAGGTGACCATGTCTTCACATTGGAAACAGGGAGAATACAAACAGAGCTATTATTGGCTTTAACAGTCTTTTGAGCAACAACTTTACCATTGTCTTTCAATGTGACTTTCAGTGAAAGGTTATTATTTTCATTGAAGAAGATAGGATGAATCACTACCTGTTTCTGATCAATATCGGTGATTACCTGTGTGGATTTCAAACCAAAGTTGGATGCTGCTTCCATCCAGACCGTTTGCCATATCCCTGTTGTACGGGTGTATGAACAACCTTCTGAGAAAAAGTTAGTACATTGTTTACCACCGGTTTGTTTGCCTGAACGTAATTCGTCGTTTACATAAATAACTAAGTTGTGGTCTTTCCCTGGAGAGACAAAAGAAGTAATATCAAACTCAAAAGAAGAAGTCCCACCGGTATGTCGTCCTACGAATTTTCCATCAATGTATGCTTCTGCTTTATAATAGACTGCACCAAAATGAAGAATGATCTTTTTTCCGTTCCAATCTGCAGGTACAGAGATCGTTCTCTGGTACCACATATTATTGATGAAGTCCTTATGTTCTACACCTGAAAGTTTGCTCTCAGGGCAATAGGGAACGATGATTTTTCCATCGAAACCTTTGCTTTCATTTAAGTGTCTGTTCTTACCGGAGTTTCCGAAATCGAAAGTATAAGTCCATGCACCATTAAGGTTAATCCAGGTATTTCTTACAAATTGTGGTCTTGGATATTCAGAACGGGGAACTTCTTGTGCATTAACGAAATAGCCCATACACAAAAGGACCAAAATAAAAAAATGTTTTTTCATAATATCATTGTTATGGATTTGTTATTTGGACACTACAGGGAATGATGAGATTCTTAATCGACAGGCTCCCATTGGCAATAGTTTAATCTCCTGAGTTGGTTCGTTGGTCATGACGGGACTTTGTGGTAATAAACCACACAAGCCATATTTATCTAATGTCCAATCGGTGATGATTTTTCCTTTTGCCTTAATTACCAAAGGGGAAGAACTGATTGTAAAAGGAAAATTATCCTTCGGCCAAGGCTTCCGCTCTATTGTGAAAGAGCGTTCTATATTCTCTTGATTTAACAAGAGTCCATAATTCCAAGCTGATGCAGGATAGATCTCAAAAGAAGGCCACTTATTCTGGTCAACGCCATCCTGCCATTTAGAATCACCTATGGCAGATTTCTTACTGTCCATCTTCTCGTACTTTTCGTTAATCAATAACGAGAATGTTAATGGTCCGTAATTTACGCTGACACTATTCTTGTTCTTTTCCCAAGTCTTTACTGCAATATTCATAGGGAAAGTTAGTTCCATTTTGTCACCTGTTTTCCATGTGCGGATGAGTCGGGCGTATGTTCCTGAAATCAGTTCAGCATCTATAGGTTTACCATTCACTTTGATTTTAGCGTTTTTACACCATGCGGGAATTCGTAAATACAAAGGAAAAGAAACAGATTTTGGCGTCTTGATTTCATATCGAATGGTTTCTTCAAAAGGATAATTGGTCGTTTCTTTTATCGTTACCAAGGTGCCAGTGGCGACTTTGGCTTTGATCTCACAGCTATTGTATAATACAGCAGCGATCCCGTTATCGTTAGTAGCCATCCATAGATTTTGAACATAATAAGGCCATCCCTGAGAATGATTATGCTGACAGCAACGACTACTGAACGGATTCATCATCAGGAAAGGTCCATTGTTTTGAATTCCGGGACTATGATCTTTACTGTCGCTCACTACCTGGTTGGGACAGGTGATATAACGCAGTGCTTTAAAATCGGGCATAAAAGTTGCCGGATAAGAGTTGAATGCAACATTTTCACAGTGGTCGGCCCACATAGGATCCCCCGTAAAGCTGAGCAACATTTCGTCGGAAGCCATTTGTTCTACAAATCCACAGGTTTCAGTTCCCTGATGAGGATCGGTGTATCCCGGACGACAATTTTCATCGCTTCCATACATGCCTCCAGGTACCTGACCATAGATATTTCTGATGAGATTAAAATCGTTGTATGTTGCTTTAAGATGTGAAGAGTCTCCCGACAGCATGTAATAAGTAGCCGGTTCTCTAAAGCATTGAGCGACGTTTACATTGTGCCAGTTTGGAAGATTGTCTTTCTGACACCAATCTGCAGTGTTCTTATGGATCTTATGAGCCAGATCAAGTAACCATTTTTCACCGGTATGGTTGTATAACCATAAAACACTGTAAAGATTGTCACCCCCACGGCTATTCTCCCAATAGGATTGGAGCATCATGTTATCAGGTAATGCCATTTCCCATTTGAAATAGTTGGTCATTAGTTTAATGACACGATTGTCACCAGTGTAATCATAATAGTCCTGAAGTGTCCAAAGCATAATCATGTTCGCCCATAGATCTTGTGTCTTTTTATCCGTTATTTGGACAGGTCCAAAAAATCCATTAGGTTGTTGGCTCGCAAAGACTGCATCAAGCCATATTTTTGATTCAGCTTGTATCTTTTTATCATCAAGTAGATAGCCCAAGCTGGCATATCCTTTTAGCCAATAAGGAACCTCTTCCCATCCCCAGCTACCTTTCCCGGTTTTACTTAGCCACGCATTATCTTTTTTCTGTAACCAAGCACTGATTTCTCCCAGATGACCAGTAAGTCCATCGCGCTGTAGTTCTAAAAACTTTCGTGCCCATCCTCCGGCTTTAATACTGCCAACTGGAAGTTTTATGAAATTAAGTGGTTTTAAAGGAGTACGATTACCTGTGTAGAAGTTGTTTGTTCCAGTGGTAGATGGAAGATTAACACAGGTTATTGATGTTTGGCAATAAGTACTTATAGAAAAGAGAATAAAACAGATGATTGTAAATGTTTTTTTCATTTGTATGAAATTACTTATTAGTAGATTATACAATTAAGAATTTTAATTTACCTGCTTCAAAAAGAAATAGGGACTTGTCAAAACAAAAGTTATTGACAAGTCCCTGACAATTATTTCGAGTTTAGCGTTGCATCCCAAAGTCTAAAGAAGAATCCACCAACGACAGAACGTGCCTGAAAACCAACTTGTTTTCCGGTAGTAGTCTGGTGCCAGTCGCTTATAGGAACACGACTTGTCGTTTCATTGGCATATTTATATAATGGATCGATAAGTTTTTGGAAAGTATCCTTATCATCAGCCATTGTAGCTGTCCAAATAATCCAATCACCCTTTGTATAAGTCTCGCGTGAATCAAGTGGTAAGCCATAGGTATTTTGTTTTGTCAGATAGTAGGCCAGTTCCTTTTGAGCCACTTCTTTTGGGAATATGCCGAGATTGAGAACTTTATCCCAAACCAGGTTATACTTCTGACTCCAGGTTCCTTTTTTATCAAAAGTCAAACTATAGTGGTCATTATCATCAGCCATTGTTATCCACTTTTGAGCCATCTGGCGGGCAGCAGCAGTATATTTAGCTGCGATATCGTCTTTGCCAAGCATCTTGGCTAGTTTGCCATAACCAGCAATTCCTAATATCGCTTTGATAGAGAGATTAGAATTATGAGCAAGGTGACCGGCAAAGTCATCAGTACAAAGTTGATTTTCGGGGTCGAGTCCTTTTTCCAGTAGATAGTCTGCCCATGTAGTAAGTAGTGGCCAGTGTTTTTCAGCATATTTTGCATTACCTTCAACTACTGCAATAGCAGTTGCAAGGAGAAGCATATTTCCACTCTCTTCGACAGGCATTCCTTCGCCATATGTTTGGCCGTTAGCCAATGGATATGTTCCGATATCGTGTGCAGCAAAAGGATATTTCCACTTTCCACTTTCGCTAAAATAGAATATACCATTCATCATTCCTTTGAGGAGTTCAGGATTATAATAAAGGAACATTGGAGCAGAAGGGTAGGTTATATCGACAGTATTGATAGAACCATTGCTAAAATTTTCTTTTGATAAAAACAGGATATTTCCGTTTTTATCCTTCAATAACTTATGAGCGGCTATGGCCTGACGATAAGCTAGTGCACATAACTCAGCGTATTTCTTGCCACCTGCTTTTTCTGCATCAGCCATAAGTTTTTTATCAAGTGCATTGCATTTCTGAATTAAGTCAGTGTATTCCAGATTTGCTTTTGCAAATTCACTTATAATAGAGTTTCCTCCATCGCTGTTCCACCAAGGACGAAGATTCTCTCCAAAATATTGAATGGAATAAAGATCATCATAGCCGATCATGATCTTATTAGAAATGGTTTTTGATCCGACCTTTCCAACCTCTTGCGATAATGCGAGGGAAGTCATCTGTTTCTCCATTTCTGGAGATAAGTCCTTATTTACAATACCGGATAGTTTTCCTTTTTCGAAGAACTCTTTTTTCGTAGAAACACAATCATTGATTGAAAAAGAAGTAGATTTATCTTGTTTGCCAACTAAATAGAAATAACCCCAATCTATCCTGACATTATCACCCTTACGACCCAATATGTGTTGATCCTTAGTTCCAGCCTTCAGATATGTCAAACCATTGGTTCCTATCTTTTCGCTTGTTATTTCCTGATTAATTGTATTTACAGCCCATTCAGGAGACGCTTCGAAATAGATTTGAACGTCGTGAGTTTTTTTATCAGAAGAGGTCACATCATAAGTGATATAACTAATTGGTCGTGATAATACATTAAGATTATTTGTCAGCAATGGAGATGTAAAAGTGATTTTTAAATCTACAGGACCACATTCAAAATCATATTTAGTTTGAGTTGCCATGACATCTACAGATTTCTGTTCTGCAGTTTTCTCAAAGAACCTCTTTTTTGTTGCCTTTTTAAATAGTCCAAAGTCTACATACCCTCCACCAGTGGTATTATGACAATGGGCTGCTATAATATTTTTGCCTTTAACAAGCGTTTTTTTTGCTTCATCAGATAGTGGAATACGAACGTTATCTTTCCATTCATATCCGGTTTTTACAATTTGTACTCCATTAATGTACATTTCATAAACATCATCATGGGAGTACTCAACGTACAAGTCTAGCGTTGACGGATCTTCCGTAATCATAACTTCACGACGTACCCAAATATCTTCTGTATTCCAAAGCGTTTTCATAGAGGCGGTTCCTTCTGTCCCAAAGGCAGCTTTACCTTCCGTCCATTGCGAATCATTAAAATCAGGCTTTTCAAATCCAACTCCCGGTTGAGTAAAAGTATATTTTCCAACCCAGGCTTTACTGCTAGCAGTTGGTGCGTAAGGCACTAATGCTAAATTCTCAGTACCCATAAATCGATACGTGTTGCCGTCTACCCGTATCGCACCAATTAAAGAATTCTTAACCCCAGTCCAATGTCTTATATCATCATTATAAAGTTTATCGTTGAACGACCAGGCACAGGTATAAGGATCAATGGTCACCAACGGATATGCAGGAGCACGTAATTGATTCATCTTGCTTGTTTGCTGAGAATTAGCAGTTATGGCAAACAAGATCATTAACAAAGTGAAATAAATCTTTTTCATTATGTTGATAATATAATTATAGGAAACAAAAAAAAGCCACTCTGACTATTACATCAGAGTGGCATAAAGAGTTAATCGTTATGGTAGCGTAACGGCCTTTACCGAAGAGAATACTTCAGTAGAACCATTAATTCTAACACCAATTCTAACATAGAATTGTTTTTGATTAGTACCAATACCTATTCCCCCAATTTTGGCAAGGTTAGGAATTTTAGTTTTTAGCACAACTTTCGTTGGATCAGTAATTGAACCGCCGTCTAATGATACAGAAGCTATGTTGTTTCCACCATCAACGATTGTCGTTCTGTTGATGTACATATAAACCGAACCAATGCTTTTTGCATTTGCACCGGTAACGATCTTGTCAACTTTAACATTTGCTGTTACTGTACTATCAGAAGCAGTTAATGTTGGCGCAAAATTCCGCACTAAATAGTATGGTGTTACAGGAATATTCAACGACTTGCTCTTGTCAAGCTTAATAACAGTAGTATCAGTACTTGCAATATATGGTCCGTTACCTGCAGGTACGACTAATTTATAAGTTGCAGGGAAAAGAATCGAAGAGAAAGTACCAGCAGCATCAACAACAACACGAATTGGTGTTGAGTTTGTTTTCTGCCATCCCGGTTCAAATAGATTGAAATAAACCGAAGCCTGATCGATATTGTTACCAGAAGACTGTTGAACAAAAACAGTGTCCACATTATTATAAATCAATGCACCTTTCAGATATACATTTGGTTTATCATAATTATCATATCCACAAGAGGTAATCAGCAAGCCCATTACCACAAATAGCATAATTGATATAATTACTTTTTTCATAATTCCTTCAATTTTCAGGTTAAGTTATTATTGGTTAGGGTTTTTAGTAAGTTTTGGATTTCTAGCGATGATATCATCACCAATCTTACAATAGTAATTTCCTAGTTGGAAATTATGTCCTGTACCAAGATTTGGAGATGCATGCTCAACATAATAGAATTGACCATGATCAGCCCCACCAGGATTAAAGATTTTGTATGGCCACAAGCTGAATACTTTGTCGTCTGGAGCGTCATACTGAGCTGGTTTCAAATCAGTAACGGATATATTGCTACCATCAAAAATCTTGTGAGCAATTCTCCAACGTCTTATATCCCAGTACAGGTGATCTTCAAATGCAAATTCAACTTTGTTTTCGTGAACAATACGTCCTAATGTGATATCAGAAGCAGCTAATGGAGTCTGGAAACCTGCTCTTGCTCTTACCTGATTCATATAACCGGCAGCAGTAGCAGCATCACCTAATTCGTATGAAGCTTCTGCAGCAATCATAAGAACTTCAGCATATCTGAAACGGATCCACCAAACATCACTACGAACTCCACGTTGGCCTGAGTGTGTAGTTGGGTCAAGATATTTACGAACTAAGAAACCAGAAACGGCAGCATGTTCATAGTTATCTTTAGGACCATCTTTTCCAATTACCTGTACAAAATCAGTACCTGGGTATTGTTTGAATGGGTTTGCAGGATCATCACCTGAAGTAAGGAACTGGTGTGATGAAGAACCAAGTCCAGCCCAAATATCAACCATAGATCCTTTGAAAGATGTTCCAGGTAATATAACAGTACCACCTAAACGACCATCACGACCAGCAAACAAATCAGTAGGATTTGTATAGTTTACAGGAACTCCATTATTAGCAATTGGTAACTTAGTAAACGTATTATCCAGTTTTTCAAAAGAATAAACAAGATTCAATGAAGGGCATAATTCACCACCATCACCATTATCTTCAGATTGCGAACGAGGCTGATTCCAGTTTGTCCAACCTTCTGTCTTGTATTTTAAGATGTAGTCTCTGGCTAGAATTACCTCCGAACTGGTTTTATCTAAAAAGGCATTGGCAAAATTATCTTCATAATTAGGATTCTTCTTGGTATAAAGAGAATACTTCTTATCAGTAATAATTTCAGTTGCAGCAGCTAATGCTTTTTGATAGTATTTAGTAGCATCTGCTCCACTCATACCAACTTCACCATTATCAGGATTAGATACAACAGTAGGAGTGTTGATTTTATTGTATTTTGAAATCGAAGCAGCGTAAATAGCTGCACGGGCTTGTAATGCTAATGCAGCAGCTTTTGTAGCTCTGGTCTTCGTGTTAGGATCATTAGGTAACTGAGCTTTTGCAGTATCCATTTGTGCAATAACGAAATCATAAATTGCAGATTCTTTTGCACGAGGAACTTGGAGTGTTCCAACAGCAGTACCTGAAGAATAATTCTTAGAACTTGTAATCAGGGGAACTCCACCATAACGTTTTACTAATTCAAAATAGGAATTAGCAAGTAAGAAACGGATTTCACCCATATAAGAGGCTTTTACATCTGCACTAAGTTGGGTTGTGGCTTGTAAGCGTTCGCGGAAGAGATTGATATCGCGAATATAGTTATACGTATCATACCAATTTAGATTTGCATTATCGTATGAGTAGTTAACGAAATTTTGTCGCCAGTAATCGCCATTAGAAACCATTGCTTCATTATAATTCGCAAAGTCAGCAGCATTATCGATAAACGCGTAGTTGGGCATCCTATCATAAAGATCAGCCAAAACAGATTTTACAACATTTGCGTCAGAAAATACGATATCGGTGGTTAAAATATTGGTTGGCTTAACATCCATATAATTCTTATCATTACAACTCCACATAAATGGAATGATAACCATGAAGAATATTTTTATATACTTTTTCATTTGATTCAAGTTTTAAGATTTAAAATGAAAGATTTACACCAAAGTTGATAATTCTGTTTTGGGGATATTGCAAACCATTATTATCATTAACTTCGGTTTCGATTCCATACTTCTGCATGTTATCAAGACTAAACAGGTTGTAAGTATTGATATAAACCCGAAGTTTCTCGATTTTCATTTTACTGAGAATTGTTTTTGGGATTGTGTAACCAAGCTCGATAGTACGTGCTCTAAAATATTTAACCGGAGTGATCCAGAAGCTAGGTGTAGCACCAGCACCGTTGTAATTATTTCCACCACCGTTGTTAAATGTAATAGCAGGGTATTTACCTGCAACCCAAGCACTGTTTACATCATATGGATCTACACGATGCCAGCTATTATTAGCAAAGTCTTTCAACAAGTTTCCTCCATTTTGGAAAGGAACAGCCATTTCCCAGTTACGTACAAAAGAATATCCTGCACCACCAGAGAAATCTGCACGGAAGTCAAATCCGTCCCAAGCTAAAGTAAAGTTAAGACCATAATTCTGGATAGGCTGTGAACCATTTGAACCATATCCAATTGGACGTTGGTCTAACTGGTTGATTACACCGTCTCCATTTTGATCTTTATAGATAAAGTCTCCTGGAAGCTGAGTTCTGTTTCCTTTTCCGTCATTGTTAATCTTATAGCTGTTAATCTGCTGTTGTGATTGGAATTGACCAGTTACTTCGTAACCCCAGGTAATTGCATCCCAACGATTGATTGTTGAGTTTCTGTAATAATCCCATGAATTACCAAATTGAGGATTAGAATCTAAGGTTAGGTCTTTCTTTCTTGAAAAGCCCCAGTTACCTCCAACAGTGATACTTACTTTGTCAATCTTGGTATTGTACTGAATGTTGAGATCTCCACCCATTTGAGCATCGCTACCAACATTTGTTTTAGGTAGGTTAAAACCAACTTCGTAAGGAAGAATTACTGTATTATCGGTATTTGGTAAACCTGTACGATTACGATAGAAGTAATCAACAGCACCTGTTACACTACCATTAAACATTGAAAAGTCAGCACCTATGTCTGTGATCTTACTGATAGTCCAGGTAAGATTCGTTGCTTGAAGTCCACGATCTCTTGCTCCTGGAACAAACTGTCCAGCTAATACAGCTCCACCTGATGGATAGGTGTATCCATTGATATAAGTGAAATCTGATGGGCTAATACCAATGTTTGTATCATCACCCAGACGACCATATGAAGCACGTACTTTTAAATCATTAAGAATTGGAGATGCACCGAATAAGTTCTTGTAGAAGTTTTCCGATGTGATTCTCCATCCACCTGAAACTGAGTAGAAGTTACCCCATCTTTTATCTGGTGAAAACATAGAAGAAGCATCACGACGACCTGAAGCTTCGAAGTAATACTTATTAGAATAGTTGTAAGTAAAACGGCCAACATATCCAACGCGAGCCAATGTGGTGTTACTGTTATTATAATCAGTAAGTGTAGAAACCTGCATGATATCAATAGGATTCAAAGGGGGAACAACATGCACCCATACTTCTGCGTCCGAACGATTACTTCTTTCAGTTACAAATGTTGCATTAATTGTGTGTTTACCAAAAGTATTCGTGTAGTTTAACTGACCCTGTATAACAGTTTCCAAAATTTTAGAAGTTTGTCTTTCCTGCCATGGATTCTGACTACCACCACTTACGTTGTATGTTTTAGCAACAGGATCATATTTATATGCATTATAAGTGTACTCATGATTGTTCATTAACTGATCTGCATAATAATATGACATCATGCCTTTTGCAGTTAACCCTTTTATAGGGAACTTATATTCTGCATTAAAATTAGTTTGTAATACATACCAATCTGATTGATATTTTCCTGAAGTAGCATAATTCATCAAAGCCAAGTTTGTTGAATTATCACCTATGTCATTCATGTATAATGGGTTGTCATTTGCAAACTCACGCATCATAGGCGTGTTTCTCATAATTGCAAAACGAGGAACCCAGTAGTCATCACCACCTGGTACACCTGGATTTACACGTTCTTCAATACGACCGTTGATAGCAACACCAATCTTTAAATTTTTTGCAATTTTAGCATCAACATTACTTTGGAAGTTGGTACGGTTAAACTTATACTCTTTTATAACAGCATCCTGGTCTAAACGGCTTAATGATACATAGTAATTGATATTGTCATTACCTCCACTTGCATTTAAATTGTAACTTGATTGAGGCATGTTAGGCGTAACAATTGCATTGTACCAGTCAAAGCTTCTGTAAGCAGGATCTGTTCCAGCTTTCCATTTAGCAAGTTCAGTAGGTGTGATTGAAGAACGTCCGGTTTGATTTACATCAGCATAAACCTTGTTCAACTGCCATCCATAAGCATCAACTCCTTTTGGAAAACGAGTCCAATTTTGATAACCATATAAAGCATTAAATTCGATAGTGTTTTTAGTATTCAACGAACCGTGTTTGGTTGTTACTACAACAACACCGTTTGCTGCTTTTACACCATAGATAGCTGCAGAAGCATCTTTTAGAACAGTAATAGTCTCAATATCATTAGGTGAGATATTATTAAATTGGCCTTCGTCCTTTTGAATACCATCTATTACATAAAGGGCTGGACCTAAGTTTCTAATTTGAACAGCTGCACTTGCACCCGGACGACCATCAGACATACGGAAAGTTACACCTGCGATTTTACCAGCAAGTCCGGAACTAACAGTAGAACCACCATGCACAACACCGATATCCTTAGCAGTAACTCCAGCGATTGAACCGGTAATTGATTCCTTTTTTTGAGTGCCATAACCAACTACAACAACTTCACCCAGATTTTGAACGTTGGCAGCCATTTTTACATTTATAACAGTCTGTCCATTCAAAGGAATTTCTTGCGTAATGTATCCAATGTATGTGAAAACAAGAACTGCATTTGGTTTAGATGCATCAATAGAATATTTTCCATTGATGTCTGTTACGGCTCGTTTTGTAGTTCCCTGAACACTGATACCAACACCTATTAAAGGTTCATTGGTTACAGCATCAACGACTTTTCCTGACACCATTTGTTGTGGAGCCATTGAAGAAGGAGTAATCACAATTACTTTATCAATCAAATCGAAAGATAGGTTTCTTTCGGATAAGACTTCTGAAAGTATAGATGAAACTGATTTATGAGTTTCATTTAGCGTTAGCTTCTTCGAGTCACTAACTAGATTTGTTTTATAAAAGATTCGGTATTCTGTTTTTTGTTCAATAGCTTTGAACAAATCAGATACTGATCCATTTTTAATGTTAACAGATATTTGAGCATCCTGCGAATAGACCTTTGCGTAGGTGTTCATTATCCCAATTATTATTAAGAGTAAAGTTATTTTCATAATTCTCCATAATTTAATCAATGATACCCCTTTACAAGGATCCGTTAATTGCTTTTTTTTCATATTTTTGCATTTGAATGTTAATTGAATAGCTGGTGCCATGCTTGAAATCAGCGCCAGTCAAATTTTAATTCTCACTTAATTCGGGTAATGTGTCCGCATTACCCGTTTTTTTATTTTATGTCTTTTTATATACTCATAGGCCCTTCTGTTAAGTGTTTAAAAATTAGTTAATTATGTTTTTTCTTTGTTATAATTATCATTTTATTCTGTTTTGTATATTGAATAGGTTCTGATCGATTTATGATATCGAGGACCTGATAAACAGATTCCTGATTCATAAAATTACCCGTGAAACGTTCTCTTTTTAATTCTTCATCTTGTATTTTTAGTGGTATTCCAAACCAACGCTCCATTTTAACAGCGATCTCTTCCAGTGTTTCATCATGGAAGACTAGCGTATTATCTTTCCAAGCTGTTGTAATTGCGGATTCACTTAGTGATTCTGTTTCTTTGACCTGCTCAACCTTATTTATTTTATCCAATTTGGGTGTGGTGCTTTTAACGCTGGCAACAGGAGCGGCGTAAGGCATTACTTTTGAAACTGTCATCTTTTGGATGAACTTTTCATAAGTAACCATTTCTTTAGGAGCTAGTTTTATCTCGCTGATTATCTGGTTATTTTCGTTTTTCCTTACGAAATGCACCATCCCTTTGATTAAGGTCGTCTCTACAATTTTATCTTCTGCGTAGCTCTTTACATTAAACTCTGTTCCAAATACTTTAACAAATAAATTGTCTTTCAAATGGACAATGAACGGTTGTTTGTTGTGGGTAACACTAAAAAAGGCCTCACCTTCAAGAAAAACTTCACGTCCATGTTTTAGAAAAGAAGAAGGATATTTGAATACGGTACCCGAATTCAGCCATACTTTTGTACCATCAGGTAATAACAATTGACTTCGTTGTCCTTTAGGAACAATGACTTCCAAGTCTTGGCTGAGAAGAGAAGATTTAAAAATATTACTATAAGAAAATAGAAAAAATAAGCCAATTACTAATACTGCCGAAGCAGCATACCAATAGAAGGCGAAATGTCTTTCTTCAGGCTCTTGTATCGATTTCTGTGTCTCAGCTTCTATTTGTAAAATGAGTTTTTCATATACTTCATCGCTGATGGCTTTATTTTTTGGGTGCACTTTTCGTGCAACGATAAACGAAATGATGTTACAAGACTCCTCAAAAGTTTCGACTGATTCAGGATGTTCGCCTATCCATGATTCCCAATACTTTGCGTCTTCAGGATTTTTATTAATTACAAATCGTTGGAATGATTCGTCAAGAATAAAATCAATGATATTTGAGTTATCTCTTTCCATGCGATGATTCTTTATGATGGTTCATATGTATAGACAGGGTAATTATCATTTCGTACTCATTATTTTTTGTATTTTTCTTTACAATTCTAAATTTATTTTAGGCATAATTTTTTGTCGTAAAATAGGGTGAAATAAAATAAAAGGAAAAGCCTTGTAGCAGTAATGTTACAAGGCTTTATGTTGATTCACGGATTAAGCGAAGTTAAAATCTCTCAGTGTCCTCCGTCATCGGTTATGGCTTAGTGTAGCTAATTTTTGAGATACCCGCATCAATATATTGGCCACCGACAGTTTGATGACAATGTATAGCGATAATATTTTCAGCATTTGCTTTTAACAGCTCTTTGGCTGATTGTGTCATAGGTAAAATTACATAATCAGAAGTGGCGCCATTGATAGAAGCAGCTAAGCTCCCGTTGATATATATTTCGCAATCATCATCGTGATGCACCCGGAAAACAAGATTGTCTCTATCACTCTTGCTCAATTTGCCTAAAGTGAATTTTTGACGAATCCATATATCAGAGGTGTTCCATGTCGTTTTAACAATAGCTCCGGGTGTACCGGTAGTCCCAAAACCTCCTAAGCCAGCGTTCCATGCAGTATCATTAAATGAAGAGTCATACCAATTGGAAGCAGCAGCAGCAGTTGTGTATTTCCATGTCCGACCAGATTTAGCTGATGTAGGTAGTATTTCAGTTAAATATATTGGCTCGTTAATTGCCTTCATATTTGAAGCTTTAAGCTTGGTAGCATCGCCTTTAACAACGGCACGGTCATATGTCATTAAGCCGTTGATTTCAACTTCAACGTCAGTGATTTGGGTATATACAGCGGCACTTAAACCTTTGTTGGTTCTGAAGTACGCTAAGTCGGTTGTAAACCCATCGTACATATTTATATAATCTGTCGGATTTGAGACTGTAACATATCCGAATCCATTTCCCCAATTATGGCCGGTAATACCATATGCAATCCCGCCATATTCGCCACACGCAAGTGCCTGGGTCGTACTGGTAGGGCAGGCAGGAGGTGGATAGCTATGAACATCCAACATGTCGCCAACTCCTTCAAAACTGCCACCACTGGCTTGGTTTACAAGTCGTGACGGATCAATGCTTTTCACATCACTTACCAGTGAGGCCGTATTGTTTTGCCCCTGTGATTCGTTGAAAACATCCCACATAATAATACTAGGGCTATTTAGATGTGATTTAACAATACGTTCTAATTCTGATCGATAAGCAACTTCATCTACCGGTGGATGAACATCAGTATACGAATTAGCCGAAGGCATATCCTGCCAAACCAAAAGTCCTAGTCTGTCGGCCCAGTAATACCATCTGTATGGCTCAACCTTGATATGTTTGCGAACCATGTTAAAGCCAAATTCTTTCATCTTTTGTAGATCAAACTTAAGTGCTGAATCTGTAGGAGGGGTGTAGATCCCATCAGGCCAGAAACCTTGATCAAGAGGACCTATTTCAAAGACAAACTTGTTATTGAGTAACATCTTTTGAAAGCCTTCAACTTTGCCAATCGATATTTTTCTCATTCCAAAATAGGTGCCTACCGAGTCAATTACTAAACCATCTTTAAGGAGCTTAATCTGCATATCATAAAGGAAAGGAGTATCGGGGGTCCAAAGTTTTTCTTTGGGAATAGAAATTGTAAGCTGGTCCTTAGCACTCCCTTTTGCTGTTTGTACAAGTGTACCTCCATCTTTGACTTTTACAGCAACTGTTAATCCAGAAATAACACCTTCAGTTGTTAATGTAAGGTTTAGTGTCGAGTTATCGATATTAGGGACCATCTTAATGTCGGAGATCGCAGTTTGTGGCACTGGTTCTAACCATACAGGTTGCCAGATACCGGTAACCGGAGTATACATGATACCACCGGGATGGAGCGTTTGTTTCCCGCGAGGCTGTCCTCCTAAATCAGTGGGGTCATAAACCCGGACTACCAATTGTTGGGGACCAGAACCAGTTAGTTTAGATGTAATGTCGAAGGTAAATGGATCATATCCTCCAGTATGAATACCTACACTTTGCCCGTTAACAAAAACTTCTGTTTCATAATCAACGGCACCAAAGTGAAGTAATATCCTATTTCCACTCCATTGGGTGGGTAACGTAAATGTCCTTTTGTACCACAATCGGTCGTAATGTTTCATCACTCCAGATATTGCAGATTCAACAGGAAAAGGAACTAAAATTTTACTCGAGAGAGTTCCGGTCGGAAATTGATCACCGGTAGTACCCGGCTGAAATTGCCAGATACCATTTAGATTCATCCAATTGGATCGAACCATTTGAGGTCTTGGATACTCAGGAAAAACATTACTCGTGTCGATCTTTTCCGAGAAGGAGGTCATTAGCTTGGCTTGTTTCATCTTCCATTCCTGTGAAAATGAAATAAATGGTACTAGTAAAAGGATAGCTATCCCCAGATTTTTAATTAAGTGTCTCATAAATAAATTGATTGTTGTTATTCATTTATTACATGTCCTTTTATCATCCATATTTCTGTATTACCAGAAGAATATGAATTTGTGCTCGTTAAAGCAATAATCGTATTGTCTGATAGTACTGCGAGGCTATTCCACAATCCTGATTTGTTTGCAGCAATACTGAATGGAACTGTTTTCTTTGTAAAGTTACGAGCTTGGTTATCTCCAATTCCTACCTTCATTTCGGCAAAATTTATACTATTCGTTCGTCCTTCAGTCCCTTGGTATGAAAGTATGGTTTGCCCCGTCTTTAATTGTCTTAAATATGGAGCCCCGGCATAAATAGTATTTGCAATGGGTTCAGCTAATGCATAATTTCTGTCCGAACTTGTAGCACCTACAGTGGTTGTCCAATTATTTGCGACGGTACATCTGATTGTATAAGGCTTGAAATTACCAAAACCATTATCTTCAATTGAAAAAACAATATCGTTTCCGTTCTGTAATAATATAGGTGATGGCATTCCATCTCTACTTCCTGATCTAAAACTGACGATCTCTCTTGCTTTCGTCCATGTCAGTCCATTATCAGCAGATCTTAACATGGAAATATTCTGCTCATCAGAACTAAGATAGTCTCCTTCATTTGCAAAAAATAATTGGATCTCTCCATTCGGTAATTGAATGGCAGAAGGTTCCCAACATCCATTCTGAAAGGAGTAATCAGCCTCATATAACAGTCGCTCATCTTGCCATGTGGTTCCTCCATCATAGCTTTTCTTGGTTCTGATACCGAATCTTTTTTTTGTAGCAGTCTTACCTGGTCTAGGATTGTAGCATACTAAAATGGAATGGTCTCTAAGTTCCAGAATATCAGGGACGGCCATAGCAACTCCTTCTGAATAGGGGGCTATCGTAATTGGGGTGGACCATGTAGTACCCAGATCTGTACTCTTAACACAGACAGTATTTTCATCCGCTTCATATACCGCCAGTAGTGATTGATCATATAATTGTGTAAGCCTGGAGTAACCGCAATATCTTGGTCCCGGAGCGGAAACTTTTTTCAGGGTAGAGGCATCCCAAACAATATGAATACCTCCTTTTTCACTGCCATCTTTAATTGGGGATGCAGAACGTCCTATACTGCATCCCAATGTAAGTTGAAATAAAGCAATTAGTACTAACAATCTTATTTTGTTACAATATTGCATTATTTATCGTTTATAACAGTAAACGGTTAATAGAAATTACTTACCGGTTAATTGTTTGATTATCCTTACTTCCTCTTCTTTATAGGGTTTCCCGTCTTTTCTAAAGATTTCATGAAACCAGAGTTTAGGTTCCGATCCATCAGGAGTCGGTTCGTCCCATGCATATTTTGTATTGGTCTTTCCTTCGACTAAGCCCCAGTTTATAGCAACAATATTTTCAGCTTTCAACAGAGGCATGATGTTATCGAACCGGCTTTTATGTTTACGGGCCATATATTCTGTACAGATCAATGGTCTGCCGTATTTTTTAAGTGTATCGATAGCCGCTTTATGTTGTATCTCATCATTATAATTGTGATAGGTAATAACGTCGGAAGCCTCCAGTTGGAACTTATTCAGATCAGTTAGTTCTTTACTCCATACTCCAGCAGATAATGGCTGTGATGGATTTACTTCTCTAGCCCACTGAAAAACATTCTTTAGCAAAGGCATTGATTTATTTCCATAAGATGAGTTGCCGGGCTCGTTGTATAGATCCCAGAGTGCAATCCGTTTGTCTTTAGCAAAATGTGATAAAATATCTTTTACATAATTATGAAGAAGTGGATATATTGTTTCGTCTTTTCCTAAATCGCCAGGATCTCTCACCCAACCTGAGTTATGAATACCTGGTTTTGGATCAGGTTGCTTTCCGGCTTTATAGGTTGGATTCCAGCAATCGTCAAAGAATACGAAGACGGTAGCTATTTTATGTTTGTTTGCAATGGCAAGATATTGTTCCATTCTGTTTTTGAATCCTTTGGGATCTACTTCCCAAGCCAGATGGTGCAGAAAGACGCGCATAACATTCAATCCTATTGATTGAGCCCATCCTAGTTCGCGGTTGATGGTTGCTGTATCGAAAGATTCAGCTTGCCACATTTCCAGTTGATTTATAGCCGTACTCGGAATGAAGTTACATCCTCGAAGCCATCCCTTATGTGCATACCACTCATTCGCTTTCTCAGCAGTCCAGCGTGTAGTAGTCTTTGGGTTGTTTGTCTGTTTAGCAGTTTGTGCGTTACTTACTGCCCAAAATGAGGTAGACAAGACAATAAAAATTAAACAAAATACTTTTTTCATAATATGTATTTGAATTTTAAAGGTTAAGGGTTGAAAAATATCTTCAAAATAGCGAGGTTAGTTTTTCTTAATTACTCTGTATGGAATACCAGACGGGAGTGGTTGAGCTGTTCGGGTTGGATTGATAATGGATATTTTATTCTGATTAAAATTCAATCTATCGATACAGAGATTTCTATTGCCACTTGGAGCATCAAAGAAAGTATGTGTATGATAGACTATAAAGAACTCTTTGTCATCGGGCGAAGTGGTGATACAGCAATGACCAGGACCGGAGACTTGCAAAGCAAGATCTTTCTTCAGGATCGGATTATCCGTACTCTTTGTCCAGTTTCCTAATGGAGAAGTAGCGGTAGCATATCCAACAGAATAATCTTGCGAGTTATAAACATTTGCAGAATAGAGAAGATAATACAGGTTATCGTGTTTTATAACATAAGGCCCTTCGTTCCATTGCCAATCCTGATTTAGGCCTTCCCATGACTGGTCAGGTGTCAGAATCATTTGAGGATCACCGACGATCCCTTTCATATCAGTGTTAAGTTGGGCTGCATAGATCTGGCTGATATGCTTTCCATTTAGGATATTTGTTGAACAGTCTTTCACGAAGTACAGATAAATTTTATCACCATCTATGAAGACATCAGTGTCGATATATGAAAAATCATCAGATTGAAAAAATGGCTCAGACCAATTAATGAAAGGGCCAAGAGGACTGT
>JAHEYR010000044.1 GCA_023251485.1 Bacteroidales bacterium | reverse complement strand
CATTCGACGCCCGTGTTGGTTTCTTTGCCAACAGCTTCACTTCGTTCGACGAAAACAAACAGGGTTCAGAAAAAGAGGTCTTCGCCGTTAGATGGAGACTGGAACCTAAACCTGCAGATATTGAAAAAATGAAACGTGGAGAATTGGTTGAACCAATCAAACCAATTGTTTATTATATCGACCCCTCTACTCCTAAAAAATGGAGGAAATATCTTATCCAGGGTATCGAAGACTGGAACGTAGCTTTCAATCAGGCAGGATGGAAAAATGCGATAAAAGCTTATGAGTGGCCTGAAAACGACTCTACGATGAGCCTTGAAGATGCACGCTATTCTGCTATCCGATACTTTGCTTCAGATATCGAAAATGCATACGGTCCAAATGTTAATGACCCCAGAAGTGGCGAGATCCTCGAAAGCCATGTCGGATGGTATAATGATATCGTAAAACGACTGTACAAATGGTACCTCATTCAAACGGCAGCTGTTGATCCCCGCGCCAAAAATAAAGAGTACGACGAAGAGTTGATGGGACGACTGATGCGCTATGTAGCTTGCCATGAAGTAGGTCATACCTTAGGGCTTCGTCATAATTTTGCTGCCAGCTGGTCTATTCCCGTTGAGAAATTAAGAGATAATGAGTTCGTGAAAAAATATGGACATTCTGCTTCGATCATGGACTATTCGCGTTTCAACTATGTAGCCCAACCCGAAGATGGCATAACCGATCTCATCCCGCGTATTGCTGTTTATGATAAGTGGGCCATCGAATGGGGTTATAAACCGGTATTCGATGTCAAAGACGTCAAGGCTGAGAAGTTGGTTCTCAACAAATGGGTTCGCTCACACGAAACAGATCCAATGTATCTGTTTGGAAGCGAAACGAGTCCTTTTGACCCACGATTCCAAAGCGAAGACATTGGCAACAATGCCATGAAGGCAGGCGAGTATGGCATTAAAAACCTAAAGAGAATACTTCCTCATCTCATTGAGTGGACCAAAGAAGATGGCGAAAATTACACCAATCTGGCTACCATGTACGGCGAACTCATCGCACAGTTCTCAAGATATATGGGGCATGCAGCCAAAAACGTCGGTGGAGTTTACGAAACACCCAAGACTTTTGATATGCCGGGTGCTCAGTATGAAGCAGTACCCCGCACTACACAGAAAGAAGCTGTCGCATTCTTAATTAAAAATGTATTCGACACCCCTCTCTGGTTGCAGGATAAAAACATCATGAGTTGCATTTCGCGCACCGGCGGACTTGAATTCATTGCCCCAATCCAGGAGAATGCTTTGAACAATGTGTTATCATCTACAAAGTTGAATACCCTGGCAACAAATTATGGTGCAAGCACTCAAAACTACGCTGTTGATGAGCTCTTACAAGATCTGAAGAAAGGTATCTGGACAGAATTACCCACAAAAAAAGCGGTTGATTTCTGTCGGAGAAATCTTCAGAAGGCCTATGTGGAGAAACTATTATCCATGATAGAACCTTCAGAACAAACAAGTGCATCTTCACCATCTATGATGCAATTTAGTGCACCGATCAACTCAAAGAGCGATGTATATTCAATTGTCAAAAGTCATCTCCGAACCTTAATGGGTGAGCTCAAGTTGGCTTCCGCAACTACGACTGATCGCATAACCAAAGCACATTGGGCAGATCTGGCCGACCGGCTAGACAAAACGCTAAACAAAAAATAAAGATTTATATGTTTAATCAAGAGGTTATTCTGGAGTTCAGGATAACCTCTTTTTACAAAACATCCCCCATATAAGCCGGATCATCAATCGATGACTTTGAGATTATTTTCCTCTAAGCCTAATCTGACCCTAATCTTATCCTATCCTGACGCTAATTTACTTCTAATACTGTATTAGGCATAGCGTAGAATCAGAACAGGGAGATAAAAGGACAATTTTAATCTTTGATCAGAGAGATCTGACATTTATGGAATGAGTATCGGAGACTGTTTGATTCTATGTTAGAGAAGAAATAGTAAAAAAATCAGATCTATTTAAATCATTATAAGTCTTCGTATTTTTTGCCATCTTGATACTTTCAGGACGACGCTGATATACCTCAAAGGTAATAAATACCGGTAAAATTAATTTGTCTATTCTAAGATCTAAAAGAATTTAATTAAACAGCAAAAAACTTTGAATAGCGTATAATTTGTTGTTATTTTGTGATTGTGTCTTTTCAATCAGAGAAGACAACTCAAAGTTATATTTTCCTTCACTAGAGTGGCGGCTCTATATTTAGTACAAAATATCATATTGCTATATTTCTAATTAGCAACATATTGATGTTTTTATTATTCTTCATGTTTTTATCTTTTTTAAATTATCAAACAGCCTGTTTAAGTCAATTGTGTTTTTCAAAAGCTCTATTCAAGTAAATCAAACACACTATGAAAAAATCAATTATCAGCTTTACAAAGATTTTCCTGTTTGGATTATCTATTGTTTCAATTATTGCTTGTAAAAACAATGCAAACCCTAAATTAGGTGATAGTTCTATTAAAAAAGTTGTTGCTGCTATGACATTAGAAGAGAAAGCCAACTTTGTTGTTGGAATGGGAATGAAATTTGATATTCCCGACTCGGTATTAAAGAAAATGCCGGGTGGAAAAAATCCATTTCTCCCTGATGGAGGCAAGAAAAAAGAAGCAGGACCAGTTGTAGGAGCTACACAGACACTTGTCCCCGGTGCTGCCGGAACGACACTTGAAATCGCTCGTCTGGGTATCACTCCCATGGTGCTCTCTGATGGTCCTGCCGGATTGCGCATAGACCCAATGCGTAAAAATGATAAAGCTACTTATTATTGTACGGCATTTCCAGTGTCTACCGTACTGGCTTCGACCTGGGATACCGAATTGGTAAACAAAGTAGGACAGGCTATGGGCAATGAAGTTCACGAATATGGTGCAGATATTTTATTAGCTCCTGCTATCAATATCCACCGGAATCCTTTGTGCGGTCGTAACTTTGAATACTATTCGGAAGATCCATTGGTAGCCGGCAAGATTGCTGCCGCTATGATAAAAGGAGTTCAGTCGAATGGCGTTGGCACCTCGCTCAAACATTTTGCAGCCAATAATCAAGAGACCAATAGAAACACTGTAAACACCATCGTTAGCGAAAGGGCTTTGCGTGAAATCTATCTGGAAGGTTTTCGTATTGCAGTTGAAGAGGCACAACCCTGGACTGTTATGTCATCATACAATAAAATCAACGGGACGTATACTTCAGAGAGCAACGATCTCTTAACAAAGGTATTGCGTGACGACTGGGGTTTCAAAGGATTTGTTATGACCGATTGGTTTGGTGGTAAAGATGCAGTGGCTCAGATGAAAGCGGGAAACGACATGTTGCAGCCCGGCACACCCAATCAAACACAAGCTATCATCAAAGCGGTAAAAGAAGGCAAACTGGATGTGAAAATTCTGGATCAGAATGTAGAGCGGATTCTAAATATACTTCAAGAAACACCTCATTTTAAAAAATACAGCTATTCAAACAAACCGGATCTTAAAGCGCATGCCTTGGTAACCCGTCAGGCAGCCACAGATGGGATGGTGCTGTTGAAGAATGACAAAGAGGCTCTACCGTTGGCAAAAGAGATCAAGAAAGTTGCAACTTTTGGAAAAACATCTTTTGAAATCATTAAAGGCGGTACGGGAAGTGGTAATGTAAATGTTGCTTATAGTGTATCTCTTGTAGAAGGCCTAAAGAATGCAGGATATGTGATTGACGAATCGCTTTCTACCTCATATCTCAAATATATTAAAGATGAACGCCAAAAAGCACCTAAGCCAAAGAATCCAATTGAAATGATGATGGGTGGAAAACCACAGGTCGCAGAGATGGTTGTAGATGCAAAGATGGCAGAGAAGATGTCTGCTGAAAATGATGTAGCCCTGATCACCATTGGTCGTAATGCAGGAGAAGGTGCAGACCGAAAGGTAGAAGGCGATTTCAATCTGACGGACAAAGAACAATCGTTAATTAAAACAGTATCGCAAGCTTTCCAGGCTAAAGGGAAAAAAGCGATTGTTATTCTTAATATTGGTGGTGTAATTGAAGTTGCCAGCTGGAAAAATCTACCGGATGCTATTTTATTAGCATGGCAACCCGGACAAGAAGCCGGAAACTCTATTGCTGATGTAGTCAGTGGAAAGGTCAATCCTTCTGGAAAACTGGCCTCTACTTTCCCGATTAAGTATGCTGACGTTCCTTCTGCAAAGAATTTCCCCGGGATTGAGTTACCTGATACAAATAAAGTCAAAACACCGGTATCATTTATGTCGGGCAAGCCTTCTGAAGTTGTTTATGCAGAAGATATTTATGTAGGCTACCGTTATTACAACACCTTTAATGTGAACACCGCTTATGAATTCGGTTATGGTTTGTCGTATACCCAGTTTACTTATAGCAACCTGAAAATCAGTTCACCTGAATTTAAAGACAAACTAACGGTATCCGTTGAGGTTAAAAATACAGGCAAACTAGCTGGTCGCGAAGTTGTTCAACTTTATCTGGGAGCTCCTGTTGGTAAGCTAAACAAACCAGCCGAAGAGTTAAAAGGCTTTGGTAAAACCAAACTCTTAAAACCTGGTGAAAGTGAGACATTGAGTTTTGATGTTACTTCAAAAGAGTTGGCTTCATTTAATGAGGCTTTATCTTCATGGGTAGCACATGCCGGAAAATATATGGTGAAGGTTGGGGCATCCTCAAAAGATATCCGCCAAACCGGAACCTTTACGGTTAAAAACGAAATTATGGTGAAGAAGGTTAGTAAAGCACTCACACCATCACGTGAGATCAAAAAGCTCTATAAGTAATTATTTCTTCAGCTTAGTACATAAAATGACATAATGAAAAGGTCGCTATCGGGATATTGATAGCGACCTTTTTTAAATTCTACAAGATCTTTAAATCTGGTTATCCGATTAGT
The DNA here is from genome assembly GCA_023251485.1 of Bacteroidales bacterium. Lineage (GTDB taxonomy): Bacteria > Bacteroidota > Bacteroidia > Bacteroidales > Cfx3-03 > Cfx3-03. The sequence goes on along the minus strand of JAHEYR010000044.1, from coordinate 13,759 downwards.
AGACCTTCTATTCTAACTTTATAGCTTCCATCACTCAGTTTAGTCACAGCATTTACTAAGCCACTATGTCTCCATTGAAGCATACAGCGACGAGGCAAGAACCAATATCTACGTCCTATCTCTATCTTTTCTTTCGTCTCTTTAATAATTCCTTCATAAGCTTGAGAAACATAATACCCTATATCAACAAATCCTTCGGATCGAGGCTTCAAAGGACCCGTGACATTCCAATAGATCACACCATTTCTTGCATCAACGCCTGATACAATCCCGCAATGGGTAATCGGACAGCCGCATGACATTCCCATGGGACGACCTATCATTACATCACCCTTCTTAACGCCCAGTTCTTTTACCAAGGTCGGATTATAAGGCAAAATGGTTTCTTTAGGCCCTGGTTCGTTTGGAAAACAATCTAAGATAAAATCAAAATCTCTTTTCAAATTATCCTTCCAATTGAGTTTATCACCCATACCTGCGCCTTCTTTGGCGCAGATAAAACATTCTTTCGAGCTTTTATTGTTCTCTAATTTGTCAGCGATATGAATACAATGCTTCAGCTCTTCTTCTCCATTGTCGACCTTGTTAGCAAATTCATTACAGCTCTTCGACCCGCATGCGCCACAATCTAATTTAGGGAGCAATCCAAATGATTTGCTTTGTGTTAATGTGTTCGTTTCCATTTCTTAATATTTTTACTTGAGATTCAAATTGTTATACTGGGTAGCTTATATTCACTATCAGATCCGATACTTTCATTATCAGGAAAATATTGGTTTGAGTTGTTTAATAATCGTTGTTAAAGTTTCAGCAAAATAGTCAATGTCGGTTGCCGTAGTGAATCGTCCAAGACCAATTCTGATAGCTCCTCTTGCTTCAAAAGGATCTTTCCCTATTGCCTGCAAAACATGTGATGCACTTTTTGTTGTATCATTATTTGAGCAGGCTGAACCTGTAGAAACAGCAATTCCTTTTTCGTCGAGGAATAACAGAAGTTTGATTGTTTCGCCCTCTAGTCCGCTAATACCAAAGTTTAGATTGTTTGGCAAACGATGACTCAATGAACCATTTACATAAAAACCTTCAAATCGATCTTGTAATGTCTGGTTCAGATTATTTCTAAGTGTCATGAGTCGCTTTGATTCTGTCCCCATCTCATCCATGCACAACTCGGCAGCCTTAACAAACCCTGCTATTCCGGCAATATTTTCAGTAGTAGAACGTAAGCCGAATTCCTGCCCGCCTCCATGAAGTAATGGAGTGATTTCTACTCCTTTTTTTACATATAAGCAGCCAACACCTTTAGGACCATACATTTTATGCGCATTCAATGTCATTAGTGAGATATCCTGAGAAACGACATCAATAGGAATCTTACTAAATGATTGACAAGCATCGGTATGGAAATAAACGTCTCTTTCTTTGCATAACTTTCCAATTTTAGAAATGGGTTGTATCGTACCTATTTCATTATTGGCATGCATTACAGAAACCAGAATTGTCTTAGGGTTGATAAAACGACTCAGCTTTTCGAGATCAACAAAACCGTTTCCATCGACAGGCAGATAGGTAATGAAGAATCCCTGTGTTTCGAGCCATTTGCAGGTATTCAAAATACAGTCGTGCTCAATTGCAGAAACAATGATATGATTTCCTTTACTTCTATTTGCAAAAGCAATTCCCTTTAGGGCAAGATTGTTGGCTTCAGTTCCTCCGGAGGTAAATATGATTTCATCATTTTGAGCATTGATAAAACCGGCAAGTCTGGAACGGAACTTTTCCAATGATTCTTTAGCCTGTGTACCTTCAGCATATAATGTAGAAGCATTACCGAAGAAGTCAGTAAAATAAGGCATCATCGCATCTAAGACCCTTCGGTCTAATTGAGTTGTAGCAGCATTATCCAAATAAACTTTATTTATCGTCCTCATGATATCTTTGATTAAATAAGTTGTTTAGATCTCGAATACTTGAACTTGAATACTTTGTAAATAAAAACGGGAAAATGGCATGAATAATCGAACAACAACTGGTGATAAAAAGCTTAAATGCTAAGTTCAATGCAAACTTTAGATGCTGAAAATAGGTCATATCGACCTCATTGGGATGTTGTATGAATTTTTTAGTCAGATTCATATTAACGTTTTACATTATTCACCAACATAGAACAGATCGTTTTCCATTGTCCGGAGAACGCCAAAGTGATTTTTAGCTCCGATCTCCTTTTTCCCTACGCAAATAGTACACGTTCCGACAGGTGGATTTCCTCGCAAAAACATAGGACGCTCAACGTCATTTGATTTTAGGATATCGCGAACAATAGGATCTATTCCTATCCCATATAGTGCATTACTTTCGACGACCTTAATATCTTTAGCTGCCTCTAGAATTCTATACCTGAATACTTCGCGTTCGGCCTGCGAAATCAAATCTATTTTGGTAATCACACTGATATCTGCCAATGTCAACATAGGGCCAATCTTTCTGGGTAAGTTCATTCCACTTGTTGCTTCAAGAACGACGATACCCATTGAATTTTCGACATAAGGCGAACATCGTAAACAAAGCCCGGCTGTTTCAACAAACAAGAAATCAGCACCTTCTTGTTCTGCCCACTCCACAACTTCATCCAAAACTACCACATTACAATGGTCGGGACAAAGCTCACCTGAATAGATCTTCTTAGTAGGGATGTTGAATTCTTTTTTAAGTTGCACATCTTCATCCGCAAAAAGAACGTCTATTTTCAGGAAAGCAGGCTTTAGATTTTTTTTAAGTATCCTGCGAATTACTTGTTTTATTACTGTTGTCTTGCCGCAAGTAGGCGGTCCTGCAAAGATTATTAGTTTCATGCTCTTTTTCTTTTTAGATAAAAATCGTAACTCGTAGCTAAACTCTTTATTTGATCACCAAAGACAACATCGGTTATCTCCTCTCCTGCCCGAATCCGTTTTCTGAACTCCAGCATCACATCGTCGATTTTTTTCAGTCCGATAGCTGCTCTTTTTTCTTCGACATTAGTGATGATCATTTTTTGCATAGCACCATTTTTCATGATAATCCGAAAGTCGGATAACAAAGCGATTCTGGGATCGTGCGTTACAAAGACAAATATTTTGTCATATTTCTTCAGTAACTTAAGTGCTTTGGTTCTATGAATCCCTGCATTTTCTATCTCATCAAGAAGGATAATCGGAGAGTGACCAATTATAACAGCATCGGCAATCAACAACGACCTTGTTTGTCCGCCTGAAAGCTCTGTCATTGCTGTTTCTCTGATAATAGCTTCACCTGTCAATTGATTTGCAAAGTCAAGCGTCTCTTTAATCATCTTTTCTGTATTTTCAGAGCCTCTTATCTTTGCATGAATCTGTAAGAACTCACCCACCGGTAGATCAGATAAAAAATTGGTGTGTTGAGAAATCAACGCAATGGGATGTTTTGAAGGGTCAAACGAAAAATCGTCGGGAATAGGTTCGTCATTAATTAGTATTTGTCGTTCTGAAGGCGTGTTCCTATTGGCAAATAATTCAATATCGTTAATTAAGGTTGTTTTTCCACAACCAGTAGGTCCAACGATACTTATAATATCTCCCATTTTCAAATCGAAACGCTCAACTTTTTCCGGAAGACCATTTTTTCCAATGCCCCCAATGATTGTTATCTTGTTGATATCCATTTTGATAATTTGTTGAATAATATTTCTACAGAATTATCTATAATATCAACCGATTTAGTGTATATTTGAATTGAAGTTTTAATAATGAAGTATTAAATTTTTAATGTTTAAGGATAGATTTTTGAAGGATTAATCATGTAAAATTAATTTTCATGGACATAGAAAAGAATCTACAGTTTACCAACTGGTTAAGAAAAATCTCTTTGCAATTTATATCTGAAAAAGATTTCGAACGACTTGACAAGACATCCACAAAACTAAAGTTCAAAAAGGGAGAGGTAATATTAAAACAGGGCAACCAACCAACTCATGTCGCCTTTCTTGAAAGTGGAATTGTCAAATTCAACTTTGAAAGTGAGTCGAATAAAAATACCATTCTCACGTTAGTTGCAGCTCCCAAAATACTTGGGGGAGCTAACTTGTTTTATAAAGACAATAACCTTTTTTCGATCATTGCAGTTGAAGATTGCGAGGTTATACTCATGGATTCGAATGTTCTGCTCTCGTTATTGACGACCTATGGAAAATTCGCCGTAGCAGTTTACCAGATTGCATCCGACATGTTTAAGAAATCGGTATTTAACTTTATATCCTTAGCCAACAAACAAAAAGAAGGTAGAATTGCAGACATTATTTTTTACCTGGCTGATAATATATATCATAGCAACGCATTTAATCTGTCGCTTACCCGAAAAGAATTAGCAGAATTTGCATGTTGCTCGACTGAAAATATCATCATGACGCTATCTAAATGGCAAGCAGAGAATATTATTAAAATGACAGGAAAACATTTAGAAATTACAAACATTGAAAAGCTTAAACAAATAAGCAAAATCGGTTAATTATGCTGACACAAAAAACAAGATATGCCATGTTGGCCTTAACAAGGCTGTCCAAAGAATATGAAAAAGGTACACTATCAATCATCGAAATTGCAGAAAGCGAGAAAGTTCCAAAACGATTTCTCGAATCCATATTGTTAGAGCTAAAGAAAAATGGATATCTGGGCAGTAACCTTGGGAAAAAAGGAGGCTACTACCTCATCAAAAAACCTGAAGAGATAAGCTTACTCGAAATCATCCGACTTTTTGAAGGTGCTATTGCTTTACTCCCCTGCATTTCTGAAAAGTATTACCAATCGTGCGAACATTGTAAGGATGAACTCACCTGTTCAATCCGCCATACTTTTAAAGAGATAAGAGAATACACTTACAATAAACTGGCGAATACAACACTTGCTACATTGATTTAGTAAGATATTTATTTATCGAATCGCATTATTCCGTCTTGTCATAAATTTCTAAAGCAGTTGGCAAACAACTTGCGACTCCCTTTAACCCACAAACGGTTAAGGTGATAAGAATCGTATCTTTTATTTCATCGCGAGTAGCACCCAATTTCTTGGCCATTGGGACATGGTAATATATTGCGGTGGTATCGCCCATTGCAGATTTTATTCCAATATATACTAGTTGTTTTGTCTTTGGGTCCAATCCCGTTGTTCCTTTTAATGCTTCAATTAGGCCATCAAATGCCTTTGCGACTTCTGGTGCTTCTTTTTGAAAAACTTCAAGTGGGTTCATCTTTTGTATTGTTTAGTTATTTTAGAAATTAGGCTATCATTTATCAGCAATATTCAAATATTATCTGATGCATAAGCGCTTATGATTTATTAATTAATGCTATAATTTTAGAAATAAGAAGTTCCTGTTTAATTGGTTTGCTGATGAAATCAGTACACCCACATGCAAAAGCTCTGTTCTTATCATTATCGGTTGAATAAGCTGTCTGTGCTATTATGGGTAATGTTGGTTTAAAGTGCCTGATTTGCCGTGTTGCCTCATACCCATCTAGTAATGGCATCTTTATATCCATCAATACCAGATCGACATCTCTTGATTTGCATATTCCGACAGCATCGACACCATTCAAAGCTCTGATGATATTGAAGTTTAGATGAGTCAATTGCTCTTCGATCAACATAAAATTAGAATCTTCATCTTCAGCAACCAACAGTGTATTATGATCATTAATTTTATTATTGAATTCGTCATGGTTTTGCTTTTCGGACACTTGCTTATTCTTTAGTCTCTTCAATGGGATTGTAAAATAGAAAGTTGAACCTTTACCCAATTCAGAGGTTAGCCACATTTTCCCGCCCAGAAGTTCGACATATGCTTTTGAGATAGAGAGCCCCAAACCTGAACCACCAAATTTACGTGCCATTGTATTTTCAACCTGACGGAAGCGTTTAAATATTTCTTCATGCATTTCAGGATTAACGCCAATTCCTGTGTCGTCTACAAAGAACTCAAGTTCATTATTTTTTATTGTATATCCAAAATTCACATACCCCTGTTGTGTAAACTTTAATGCATTACCAACAAGATTTGTAAGAATCTGAACAAGTTTCGTTTCATCAGAGATTACTATATCATCATAATCTGATAAAAAAGTCTTCAGATTAAGAGGTACCTGTTGTTTTTTAGCCTTCAACATGAATTGTTCATGTATTAGCTTTAAAATTGAGTTTAACTTGATTTCACTTTCATGAATCTTTTCCTGCCCGGCTTCGATAGTGGCAATATCAACAATATCTGTAATGATAGAAAGTAATTGGGTGCTACTTTGTACAATTATATCAGTGAATTGTTTACGCTTCTCAAAATTCATATTCGGATCGTGAAGAAGCCCAGAAAACCCAATAATTGCATTCATTGGCGTTCTGATTTCGTGAGAGATATTGTGAAGGAATGCTGTCTTTAGCCTATCGCTCTCTTCAGCTTTTTCTTTAGCCTCAATAAGCTCCATTGTCAATTTCTTGCTTTCCGTAACATCCTCGTTTATCGATACATAATGAGTAATCTCATCATTATCATTTAGAATTGGAGAAATTGTTGCAGATTCCCAAAACAGCTCTCCATTTTTCTTTTTATTGTGAAATTCGCCCTTCCATTCTTTTCCTGCTTTTATTATTTTCCACAATAGCGAATACTCTTCTTTCGATTTTTCACCTGAACTAAATATTCCAGGAGTCTGGCCAATCAGCTCTTCGCTCGTGTAACCGGTCAGCTTTAGGGTTGTAGGATTGACATATTCTATTATTCCATTAATATCGGTAATGAAAATCGAATTAGGACTCTGTTCAACCGCCCGCGAAAGTTTTCTGAGTTCTTTTTCAGCTCTTTGTCGTGCTTTTTGTTCCTGCGCTTCGTTAAAGGCTCGATGAACAGCCTGCGGCAGACGTTCTAATCTGTTTTTTAAAACATAATCAGTTGCCCCATTTAATAATGATTCGATGGCTGCATCTTCTCCCATCGTTCCACTTACAAAAACAAAGGGGATATTAGGGAAATTACTTTGGGTATACAACAATGCTTCTGCCCCACTATAATCTGGTAAGTGGTAATCCGACAAAATAATATCTATGTCTTGATTGTTGATAAGAGAAATAAAATCATTTTCATTATCGGCAAAGTAATAGTCATATGTAACGTTAGCTCTTTTAAGCACCGATTGCACTAATTGAGAATCTTTTGGATTGTCTTCCAGATGAAGTATCTTAATTACATTACCCATAAGTTTCTGTTTTATATCTATTGTTTACTTTATATCGGCAGCTCATTGATTACTACCCAGTATTGACCCAACTCCTTTACTACATCCATAAAGTCGTTAATATTTACCGGCTTTACAACAAAAGAATTAGCACCATTATCATAACAGGTTTGTAGGTCGTAAGAATCACGTGAAGAGGTGAGCATGATAATTGGAACCCTGTTGAATTTAGCATCGGCACGGATAATCTTTAAAACCTCAATCCCATTCATTAAAGGCATTTTAATATCGAGGAGTATAAAAACTGGTTCGTCCCCTAAATAATCTGCGAACTTTCCTCTTTTGTATAAAAAGTCGAGGGCTTCTTCTCCATCTTCTGCGACAATAATATCATTACCAAAATGCGCATCCTTCAGTGCTGCTTTTATTAATGTGACATCATTAACACTGTCGTCAACCAATAGAATATTTTTGATGATTGTTTTCATTTTGTCTCAGATTTTGAAAGTACTTTTTAAAAATACAACTATTTATGTTCAAAAGAGATGAACTATAGAAAAAATACCAATCAATACTTTTATTTCGCTATTGATTCAATCGGCAAACTGAAATAAAAAGTAGCACCTTTATCCACTTCACCTTCCGCCCAACAGCGACCTCCATGGCGGGTTATAATCCTATTAATATTTGCTAATCCAATACCCGTTCCTTCAAAGTCACGTGCGTTATGTAACCGTTGGAAAACCCCAAATAATTTATCGACATATTTCATATTAAATCCTGCACCATTGTCTTTAATGAAGAACACGTTTTCATTGTTTCCGGCATAACTTCCGATTTCAATAACCGCTTTCTCTTTTTTTCCGGAATACTTAATGGCATTTGAGATCAAATTTGTCCAGACCTGACTCATAAGCTGAAAGTCTCCAAAAGTATCTGGCAACTGATCTATTTTGATTTCAATACCCCGTGTCTTTATTTCTTCCTCAAAGAGTTCTAATCCTTGTTGCAGTATTTGGGTCGTGTCGATTTGTGATTTCTCAAGTTCTGCTCTGCTTAGTCGTGAAAAAGAGAGTAGTGCTTCTATCAGTTTTTCCATTTCAGCGACTGAACTTGTTACGATATTAAGATATCCAAGCTCTTCCTCAGTCAGTTGAGATGATTTTTGTTCAAGAAAAATATTTATAAATCCATTAATATGTCGCAACGGGGATCTTAAATCGTGTGAAATAGAATAGCTGAATGCTTCTAATTCCTTGTTTGTATTTTCGAGCTGCAATGTACGCTCAGCGACTCTCTTCTCAAGTTCCTGGTATAGTCGTACATTCTCAATTGCCCTAAAGGTAGAATCAGCAAGTGTCTGTAGAAGTTGAATTTCAACCGGTGATGGGATGTGCTCTTCTACCCAATAATTGGCAATTGCACCTATCGGATCTTGTGTATTAACAGGAATCATCACAAGACTTTTAACTGCACTTGATTTATAAAAATCGATATAAACTCTTGAGTCGGTATAAATATCTTCACTAATAGCCGGTTGTTTATTTAACATTGCCCAACCACCAATACTGTTACTTAGAGATACTCTTTGTCCGATCCATTGGGTTGCAATTGTATCGCTATCAGCATAAAAACAAAAATCGCCATCCCGCATAATGAAAGCCGAACCATCTGCGCCTGTCAAATCATGAATTGATTCTCTAACGATTTTAAGAATCGAATCCAAATCTCTGGCAGATGATAGTTCTTTAACTGAAATGGTAAGATTTTCTAAGTCCTCAATTAATTTTTTTTTTTCTTCCTCCGCTTTTTTTCTTTCAATGATTTCGTTCTCAAGCCGTGAGGCATAAATTCTTAATTCCTTTTCTGCTTTTTCGCTTTGCAGCATTTTATCTTCTATTTTTCTAACCAATACCTCATTATACTCTTTCAATACAATGGTTTCAGGTATCTGAACAATTTCTTTCGGCTTTGTTGTTCTTTTCTTAAGTTCTTCAAAATAACTGTTGATCATTTGAAGAAAATCATCAGGTTCCTGCGGTTTTAATATAAAACGATCGGCACCAAGATTAAGTGCATATTCTTCATCTCTGGAATCAGTATATGTTGCTGTGTAAAAAAAGAAAGGAATATGTTTTAATCTGTCGTCTTTTTTGCATTCGCGACATAAAGTGAAACCATCCATAACCGGCATTAAAATATCAGATATAATTAGATCTGGAATATCATCCCGTAAAATTTTTAATGCCTCATCTCCGTTCATGGCTAGAATAGTTTGGAAATCATTATACTCTAGCAACGACTGCATGAGATAAAGGTTTTCTTCTTTATCATCGACTATTAGTACTTTTAGCATTTTAAGTTCCTCCGTTAATTTAAATGAATTCCTGTAATTGAGATATAAATATATCCGGATCGATTGGCTTTTCAATATAGCCGGTAGCCCCTGCTTCAAATGCCTTTTCCTTGTCACCGGTCATAGCATAAGATGTAACAGCAATAATTGGCATATCTTTTAACTCCACAATCTTTCTAAGTTCGCGTGCAATAGCATATCCATCCATTTCTGGTAATTGTATATCGAGAAGAATTGCACTTGGTTTAGCTTCCTTTGCGAGAGCAATTCCATCTAGTCCGTTAAATGCCTGAAGAACAATGTAATCATTGCTTTCGAGTAAATATGTTAGCATATACATATTTTGTGGATTGTCTTCAATAATTAGTATCTTTTGATTCATCTGATTAGATTTTATTTTATCGGTAACTTAACAATAAATGTACTTCCCTTTCCAATCTCGGATTCAATTTCAACTGAACCGTTAAGCAGATCTAATAACTTTTTACATATGGATAACCCTAAACCTGTACCCTCATATTTTCGTGTAAGCCCGGTATCAATTTGCATAAAAGGTTTAAATAATATATTCATTTGATCTTTTTCAATACCCATCCCGCTATCGATCACCTTAACAATAACTATATTATCCTTTCTGTAACAATCCACGCTCACTGATCCGACCTCAGTAAATTTCACTGCATTGTTAACCAGATTTAATAGAATCTGTTGGATACGAAGCTTGTCACTTAGTATTTCATTAACATCGGCAGCAATGGATACATTCATTTGAAGACCCTTCTTATCAGCAAATGGCTTATTTGTCTCCATTACTTTATAAATTACCTCTGGAAGATTAAAGGGCTCAAGATTTGTTTTAAGTTGTCCTGCTTCAATCTTCGAGATATCTAGAATATCATTTATCAAAGTCAGTAAATGCCGGGCACTTTGCTGGGCCATTCCAAGTTGCTTTTTCTGTTCAACATTTAATGGTCCAGGGCGTTCTTGCATTAATATTCCTGTAAATCCAATGATCGAATTAAGTGGTGTACGAAGTTCGTGCGACATGGTGGCTAAAAAAGCAGACTTTAACCTATCTGCCGACTGAGCATGTTCTTTTTCTCTTTCAAGTTCCGCCGTACGTTGTTTTACAAGATCTTCCAAATGATCGCGATAAAGCAATAATTCGTCCTCTTCTCTTTTATGCTCGGTTATATCTCTACTCACTCCGACAAGAGAAACGGGCTGGTTCATCTTATCATAAATAATTGTTGTCATGAGCGAAATAGGAAATTCGCTACCATCTTTTCTCATATTCATCAGCTCCCCGCTCCAGCCACCAGCAAGTGTAGAAGGCAGAATTTCATCGGTTACATCGGGTGGATTATTTGGGGAACGAAGAATATTAATTTGTTGTCCTAACAACTCTTCTTCATTGTAACCGTATGTCCTCAATAAAGACTGATTAACAAAAATTATCTTATCGTTTACATCTGTAATACTCACATTCTCATTGATATTTTTAAGTACATGCGCCAAAAAAGTGATCTCTTCTTCGGCAAGATCGCGTTCCGTTTTCCATTTCAATAATTGTGACAACATATTATTAAACTGGCGATATAAAATCCCGACTTCATCATTTCCCTGAGGTTCAAGCTGAACAGAAAAATTCTGGCTTTGAGAAATAGATGCTGAAACCTCGGCAAGCTTTAATATGGGTACTGAGATAATTTTCTGTATCCGGTTAGCCACAATCACTACTGATATCAAAAGAATCAAAATAAGAATGATCATAACCAGTAGATTCGTCCTGAATTTGTCCTTCAGCGTATCAGTCGATATTCTTAAAAAGAGTGTACCAAAATTTTTACCTTCATACGTTATGACGTAAGAAATATATAAGTAGCCATCTGAAAACCCACTTTTCCGATTTTGTATTTGTTGGAAAGAATATAGATTATTATGATCTCTATGATAGGAAGCAAACATAACATTATTTGTACCATAAATGCACGCGTCTAATACAGTGGGTATGGCACTTAACTTTGCAAGCACATCATTTGCCTCCGCAGTATAACCAAATTGTAGTGGAACGACTGAATATTGAGCAACCAACGTAGCATTCAAAATGGCATTTTTTTTCATCTCCTGCTTAATGCTAACCATATCAAAAGCCAGATATGTAACCAAACCGGCAACTACTGCGATTATACTGGTAAATGTAATTATCATCACCAGTTTCATCTTAATTGTTTGATTGTTGAAAGTTTTCATTCGGACGTTGGATTTAATATTTTTGAGACCCGAAGTAATCGATAATCAATGGTAAATCCGGCATCTTGCATGCCCTTTTGATTTATTTCAAAACGAAGTTTATTTTCGAATAGATAAAAATTAATAAAGCATCCTGCTTCAGCAAATCCATCTGTATCAGAAATAATTAAAATAGGACGCCCTTTGATAGAATTCAGATCTCCTTGCAATTCAGCACGTCCTATTTTAGGAATAAACAATATTTGACAATCGGTTAATTGTTTTATGTTTTTAACATTAACGATCTTTACTCTTTTATCTTTAATTTTTTTATCCTTATAAACATCATTAAGAATACTTCCAAAAGGATTTTGACCCAATACTGCAATAACAAATTCATGTGACGGGTCATTCTTAATAGTATTAGCCGGCCATGTAATAAAAAGTGATAGTTTCTCAAAGGCAACGGCTTTCATTGTGTATTCTGCAGACTGAGAAAAGAGTTTCGCTTCAGAACCGAATACCAATGCCATAATAAGCAATAGCCTTATCTGCTGCAGAATAAACGTTGTATATAAGTGTTTAAATTTCATTATATAAGCTTAAAAATTAATTTACAGACACGACATTTTCAAAAAGTCACTTTAAGACCGAACATTCCTGATGATCCTGGATTTTTAAACTGCCAAGGGAGGTTGTAGTTATTATTAGTTATGTTGTAGAGTTGTGCAAAGCAATCTACTACAAATAAATCGTTTTTTGCAAGACGTTGAGCAATATAGATATTTATTACAGTACCCGGAGAGTACCAGGTACGTCCGGTTTTAGATATTCCATCATAAAACCCACCATTATAATTGAGTGAAGGTGTAACGGTAAGTCCAAAAAGTGTTGAGATACTTGCTCCAATATTTACAATATAATTAGGAGAGAATGGGATTTCAACACTATTTAGGTCTGCATTAAGTTTGTTCTTAATATTTGAGGTCATGTATGTCCCGTTAACATACCACGAAATGATTGAATTAATTCGTTGGGTTAACTCAATTTCTGCACCTTTAGAAGTTGATTCGGTATTTATTGACTGTGATTGCGAAGGATTCTGACTCACGACATTATCCACTATGCCATCTTTTAGAATAGTATAAAATCCACGAATACCCAACTTAAAATTTACAGGGAGGTTAAAATCAATACCCCCATCCAACCCTATACCATTTTCAGGTTTTAAGTCTGGATTGGGCAATTGACCATTGATACCTGCTACTCCCCGATCGCTAAGTAAGATAGTACCACCAATAGACTTCAATCCTGGTGCACTGAAACTACTCCCCCCGTTAGCATATAAAGAAACTTTATCGTTTATTGCGTAGCGTACACCAACACTCCACAATAATCTGCCCCATGATAGTTCATTGTTAGATATATTACCATTTACCAAATCACTGGTGTTTTTGATGTATGCATACCTAAGCCCTCCCCGTAGTGTCAACTTAGAAATCGGATGCCATTCTTCCTGAAAATAAATGCCTTCCTGCATGGCAGAAGATTTGTTTCCAAATATATGGTATCCAACCAGTGGATCTGTCCATGTATAATATTTTGCACCCTGGTAATCCACGCCAAAACTAAGCACACTTGATTTTCCCTGGAGCCATGAAAAAGATATATCAACAGGAATAATTAATTGATGTACATCATTATTTGATTTCAACGTATCTATCACCCCAAAGTTACTCTCTTGCAGTGACCGATCATAAGAGCGAACACCAAAATGTGATTGCATACTAAACTGGTCATTGAATTGAATGTCATAACCCACATTTATAGTTCCGTATTTATTGTTATATCCTTTATACACGCGTCCTGCATCTCCATTATGCCATGTTTCCTGACCAAAAAAAGTAAGCTTTTGTTTTTCGGTCTTATCCAAA
>JAHEYR010000206.1 GCA_023251485.1 Bacteroidales bacterium | reverse complement strand
GACGTAATTCGATAGAGGCCGGGAAGAAACGGAAGAAAGCCAACAAGATAGGAAGCTGCAACAACATAGGCAGACATCCTGCCATAGGGTTGGCTCCTGCTTTCTTATAAAGTGTCATGGTAGCCTGTTGCTTTTTCAGCGCGTCTTCTTTCTTTGGGAACTTGGCGTTGATATCGTCGATCTCAGGCTTCAGAATACGCATCTTAGCCGACGACATATAGGTTTTGTAAGCAATAGGGAAGAGTACGATCTTCAACATGATGGTAAGCAACAGAATAATGATACCATAGTTAAGATTGAAACCACTTAGCCAATCGAATACTGTAATAACTGCATATCGATTTATCCACGACAAGATAAAGAAACTCCATCCAAGTGGAATCTGTTTCTCAAGGTCGAGTTTGTATTTTCTGAACTCCTTGTATTTGTTAGGACCGTAATACATCTGCATAGCGATACTGGCGGTTTTACCTTGTTCGTAAGGTAAAGCGATGCTCGACTCCATGTGTTTTAATGCACGACCCGGTGTAGCAATAGAAGATGATTTTGTACAAGCCAGATCAGCATTTACAAAGTAATCTTTGGCGATCAATGTAGATGAGAAGAACTGTTGCTTATAGGAGATCCACTGAATTTTAGACTTTACGGATTCGCTCTTATCTTTTGTTTCAGGGAAATATTCAATGTCTTTTGACTGATAAGGTTTGTAATAGACGGTGGTGTTAGCTAACTCAGTCTTGTGTGATTTCTCGAGCTGATGTAATCGGGTCGACCAGTCAAGGGTTAGGTAGTTGGTGTTGTCTTCTAATATTCCCTGCATGCCGACAAAGTTCATCTTAAAGTCGACCATGTACTGATTTCCACGGACGGTATAGAGATATTCGACGTAACGGTTTTTATTAACTGCTGAATCAGGGCCTACAGCATATACACGCATACCAAATTGTAATGAATCTTTTCCGGTAACGACCAGGTGATTATTTCCTTTTTGACTTGCATTATACCAGAATGGCTCGAAGTATAAATCTGCAGTATTGATGGATTGATTACCTGCAGGTAGCGAAAGGTTAAAACGTGAGCTATCGGGCGTAAAGAGTATCAACGCCAATGAATCATACGTTTTGTATTTTTTTAATTCGGCTTGCGCAACACGACCACCTTTTGAATCGATCTGCAACTTCAGCACATCGTTTTCTATGATAAATGCTTTGTTCTCGCCTTTACTGGCCTTTGAAAAGGCGCCTGATATGACTTTGGAAACTGCACTGTCTTTCTTTACAGTGTCGGAGGTAGCTGACTTTTGTTGTTCTTGCTTCTGGGCTACCGCCTGTTTGCTTTGAACTAACGCGATAGAGTCTTGCTTAAGCTTAAGCGCCTGGCGTTCTTTTTCTGAAGGCATATTCCAGAGGCTATACCCCAGCATGAGTGCAAAAATCAGTACTAAACCGATAATCGATCTTTTGTCCATTGATTGTAGATGAGTTTTTTAAACGGTGCAAAGATAGTCTTTTTGGTGCAAAGCAAAAAGGTTAACTAAGAAAAGAACAATGCTGTTGCGCCCTCCGCAACAGCATTGTAAATGAAACATTTAGAATTCGACGCCTATCGTATTCTCTGTTTGTACTCCATCGCAGCTTTGACCAATCCTTCAAATATAGGATGTGGATTTGCTACTGTACTCTTGTATTCAGGATGGTATTGAACGCCAACAAACCAGGGATGATCTGCAAGCTCTACCACTTCTACAAGATTATCGGTCGGATTGATTCCCACTGCCATCATTCCGGCATTCTCATAGGCATCCAAATATTTATTATTAAACTCATAACGGTGACGGTGACGTTCGAAAATATCGCTCTTGCCATAGGCTTCGGCGGGCTTGGAACCTGCTCGCAACGTACATGGATAAGCACCTAAACGCATCGTCCCTCCTTTTGAGGTAATCTTCTTTTGTGAGGTCATGATATCGATGACCGGATAGTTGGTCTTTGGATTCATCTCTGTGGAATGTGCATCAGCATATCCCAGAACATTGCGTCCAAACTCTACTACTGCACACTGCATACCTAAACAAATACCCAGAAATGGAATTTTGTTTTCGCGTACATATTTTATAGAGATGATCTTTCCTTCAATACCACGTTCGCCAAAGCCTGGAGCTACCAAAACGCCATCGAGATCGGCAAGTTTCTCTGCGACATTCTGATCGGTGACATATTCCGAATGAACCAGTCTAACCTTCACTTTGCAGTGATGAGTAGTACCTGCATGCACGAAGGCTTCGTTGATCGACTTATACGCATCTTTTAGCTCTACATATTTGCCAACCAATCCAATGGTAACTTCGTCTGTTGGATTTTTTAATCTGAACAAGAAATCGGTCCATCTTTTTAGGTCGGGCTCTGTACCCATCGACATACCGGTCTTCTCGAGTACGACCTGATCCAGTTTTTCTTCCTGCATCAACAATGGCACGTCATAAATAGAATCGGCATCAATGGATTCGATAACTGCTTTCTGATCGACATTACAGAACAGCGCAATCTTACTACGCATGTTGTCGTTGATATGGTGCTCCGTACGACAAACAATGATATCAGGCTGAACGCCCGACTCAAGTAGAGCACGAACAGAGTGTTGTGTAGGTTTTGTTTTAAGTTCACCTGCAGCTTTTAAATAAGGTACCAGTGTTAAATGGATGGTAACGACACGGTGTCCGAATTCCCAACGCATCTGGCGAACGGCCTCGATGTAGGGTAAGGATTCAATATCACCAACGGTACCTCCTATCTCGGTGATCACAAAGTCGTAGTTGCCTTGATTGCCTAGTTTCTGGATACAGTATTTTATTTCATCAGTGATATGAGGGATGACCTGAACGGTTTCGCCAAGGAAATCACCACGACGTTCTTTCTGTATCACCGACTGATAGATTCTACCGGTCGTTACATTATTAGCCTGTGATGTAGGCACATTCAGAAAACGTTCATAGTGACCGAGGTCGAGATCGGTTTCTGCTCCATCCTCGGTAACATAACACTCTCCATGCTCATAAGGATTTAATGTTCCCGGATCGACATTAATGTATGGATCGAGTTTTTGGATAGTCACTGTAAAGCCTCGGGCCTGAAGCAATTTTGCCAGTGAAGCAGAAATTATTCCTTTACCAAGAGAAGAAGCAACCCCTCCCAACACGAAAATGTACCTAGTATTATTCATAAAATAAGATTTGGCGGAACAATTAAAGTCATTCCGGATTATGATGATAAAACAGCAATACTGTAAGAAAAAATAATAGGCATCCGGGAAGCCGGTAGGGAAAGCGCACGTATTATCAGCGAATTTCCAGTGTATACTGCCTCTATACACTGGGAAGCAAAGATACAAAAAAAGAATGCCGGAAACCCGGCATTCTTTTTTTATTTTTCTTAAAAATTTTATTGACCCAGATAAGCTTTTAAGAGCTTGCTTCGCGAAGTGTGTTTCAATCTTCTGATAGCCTTCTCTTTAATCTGACGAACACGTTCGCGTGTTAAATCAAATTTAGCTCCGATTTCTTCGAGGGTAAGGCCGTGTGGCAAACCAATACCATAGTATAGGTTGATTACATCACGTTCCTTTTCTGTCAATGTTGCCAATGAGCGTTCGATCTCTTTAGCCAACGACTCGCGCATTAAGCCTTCGTCAGTATTTGATGTATCATCATTCATGAATACATCAATAAACTTGGTATCGTCGTCTTCGGATATCGGTGCATCCATAGAAACATATCGGGTTGATATCTTCAGGGCAGCATCAATTTTGTGTTCGGGAATATCTAAAGCCTCTGCAATTTCTTCAGGTGAAGGAGGACGTTCAAATTTCTGTTCCAGTCTTGACGATTCTTTCTTAATCTTATTTAGCGAACCAACCTGATTAAGAGGAAGACGAACAATACGTGACTGCTCTGCTAATGCCTGAAGTATAGATTGACGAATCCACCATACAGCATACGAAATAAATTTAAAACCTCTGGTTTCATCAAAACGTTGTGCTGCTTTTATCAGACCAAGATTTCCTTCATTTATAAGGTCGGGCAGACTCAATCCCTGATTCTGGTATTGCTTTGCCACTGAAACCACAAAACGAAGATTCGCTCTTACGAGTTTTTCTAACGCCACCTGATCGCCAGCCTTTATGCGTTGAGCAAGTTGTACTTCCTCTTCAGCATTGATCATCTCCTCTTTACCTATGTCCTGTAGGTATTTGTCGAGCGACGCTGTTTCACGATTCGTGATCGACTTAGAAATTTTAAGTTGCCTCATCTTCTCCTTTCAATTAACTTGTTTCATTTTACCTTTGGAGGCGTAGATAGAATCTTTCAATTAAATCAGGTTCATCAGTAAAATGTTATAATACGTTTTATTTATAATCCAAATCCATAATAAGCACGCATACCATTGGGGTAAATCCCTTCGATGAGTATGCCACCTTCTTTAGCTTTTAAAATACTCTCAAGTTCATCTACACTTCTGACGGGTTTATTATCAACTTTTAAGATGATGAATCCTTTTTTAATTCCTGAAGAACTTAAGATTCCATCTTTCAGTGATGTTACCTGTAATCCGTATTTCAAACTTAATTTGTTTCTCAAATCATTGGGTACCTGTTGTAATGTTGCCCCTAGCTGATTGAATATTTCGCTGCTATTTTTATGAGCAATTTCTGTCTGCTCATTTTTTTCCTTTAGAACAACGTTTAACTCTAAAGGTTTATTGTCGCGATTTAAATAAATTTTAACTTTTTCACCAGAATTTTTTGTTGCAATGACTTCCTGGAGTTCAGATGCACCATTTACAGATACATCATCAACCGCTAAAACAATATCACCTTTCTTCATTCCAGCCTTTTGTGCAGGCCCATTTTCAACAACTTCGCCAATATAAACACCCCGGGTATCCTTTAAACCATTCTTCTCGGCAAACTCTCCGGTTATTTCAGTTAATCCAACACCCATATAAGCCCTATGTACTTCGCCATGTTCTTTTAAATCCTGGTATACTTTCTTTACCAGATTTACGGGTATTGCGAAAGAGTAACCTGTATAATAACCATTTGCCGATGCAATTGCTGCATTGATACCAATCAGTTCTCCATTGGGATTAACCAAAGCACCTCCACTATTTCCTCTGTTCACTGCTGCATCGGTCTGTATAAACGATTCGATGGCCGACCCATCTGCTCCACTCAGAATGTTAATGTTTCGAGCCTTCGCACTTACAATACCCGCTGTTACGGTAGAGGTTAAGTTAAATGGATTACCAACAGCCAAAACCCATTCTCCTATCCGCACTTTATCTGAATTTCCAAATGGAACGAAAGGCAGCTTCTT
>JAHEYR010000043.1:16655-18940 GCA_023251485.1 Bacteroidales bacterium | reverse complement strand
GAAACAATCGTTTTATATAATTGTTGACAGCAATTTTAAAATATGCCAGTCATTCTATCAACAAAAAAAGCCCCGGAATAATTTCCGGGGCTCCATAAATAATGAATATATCATTAATATTTATAGTCACCCAAATCTTTAGGATGAGTATAATTAATGAAGCTCACTTTCTGTGTATTTTCAGATCTTCCCATTCTAATAAAAATCTCAGCTGACTTTTTAAATTGTTCGCTTCTGGTTGCATCAGCTAATAAGAGATAGCCAATAACAACATTTGCACCCATTTCAACAAGTCTTCTGGAATGGAAATCAAAGAATTCAGCATCGTTGAATTCTTGAACCTTTTCAACCGTTTTGGCATATTGATCGGTCATCTTGCTAAGCATATTTTTCAAATGCTCTAAATCAGATTTAACCTCGACCTGGCTATAATCTTGCATCATCTTCAACAATGTGCCATTACCAACAAAACGAATAGCTGCTACAACCTGTAGTTGTGATGTTCCTTCATAAATGGTCGTAATACGAGCATCTCTGGCAATACGTTCAATAGGAAAATCCTTCATGTAACCTGTACCACCATGAATCTGTAATGCATCATAAGCAATCTGATTACAATATTCACTTGAAACTAATTTCAATAAAGGAGTCAGTGCATCAGCCAAACGAGTATATTGTTTCATCTCATCACGTTCGGAAGAATCAAGTTTACGCTGTCTTGAAATATGCGTATATGCTTTATAGACATCCACAAAACGAGCAGTTTCATATAAGAGTGTACGCATGGCATCGATCTTAACCTTCATATTGGTTAACATCTCATATACTGCAGGAAATTTAATAATCGATTTACCAAATTGTTCACGTTCCATTGCATATTTTACCGCTTCGCGATAAGCTGCTTCAGCAATACCTGATGATTGAGCCCCAATACCTAAGCGAGCACTATTCATCAATGACATCACGTATTTAATCAGGCCCATCTTGGTGTCGCCAATAAGCTTAGCAGGAGCATCTTTAAATACGAGTTCGCATGTTGGTGAGCCTTTGATACCTAGTTTATTTTCGATACGACGAACAGACATTGCTTTTTCCTTACGGTCGTAAACGAACAGTGAGAGGCCACGGGCATCAGAAGTTCCTTCTTCAGATCTGGCCAAAACAAGAGAGATATCGGCATCACCATTGGTGATAAAACGTTTCACACCATTTAAGATCCAGGTTCCTTTTGACGTATCAAAATGTGCTTTAAGCTGAACAGCTTGAAGATCAGAACCTGCATCAGGCTCTGTTAAGTCCATTGCTGCAGTAGCACCTAAATTAAATTGTGGCAAGAACTCAGCCTGTAGCTCTTCAGAAGCAAATTCATGAATGGTTTCAGCACAGTCTTGTAGTCCCCATATATTTGCAAATCCAGCATCAGCTCTCGAAACAATTTCGGCAGCCATAACATAAGGAACGATAGGGAAATTAAGTCCATCATATTTTCTTGGCAACGACATTCCAACCAATCCTGCCTTTACCAGGGTGTCATGGTTTTCCTTTGTGCCACGAGCATATTGAACTTCGTTATTTACCAGTGTAGGCCCATCATGATCAACAGATTCTGCATTAGTAGCAATTGTATCACCAGCTATTTCACCAACGATCTCAAGCACCTTATCATAGCTATCAACCGCATCCTCATAGTCTAAGGGAGCATAATCATACTTTTCCTTTTCAGAATAGTTGTCTTCCTTTAAACGAACAATTTTCTCCATCAAGGGATGCTCTAGATGGAACTTTAAACTTTGGTTATCAGTATAGAAATTTGACATGGCTTCAATGTTTGTCGATATTACCTCTATAAATCAGAGAATACCGGATAAATTACTTAGAATTTGCTTTGTAGTATCTGATCATCTTAGGTATAATATCAGTAACACTACCGATAATGGTATAATCAGCTATAGCATTTATTGGTGCTTTAGGATCAGTGTTAATTGATATGATTTTAGCTGACTGATCCATCCCTGCACGATGTTGAACAGCCCCTGAAATACCACAGGCGATATACAGTTTTGGACGAACAGTAACACCTGTTTGTCCTATCTGACGTTCATGTCCAATGAAACCTGCATCGACAGCGGCTCTTGTGGCACCAACTTCTCCACCTAATACTTCTGCCAATTCAAAAAGGAGCTTAAAGTTAGCAAGTGATCCAACGCCATATCCACCTGCAACGATCACCTGACATCCTTTTATATTAATTTTGCTTTGCTCAATATGACGTTCCAGTATTTTAA
>JAHEYR010000043.1:0-16645 GCA_023251485.1 Bacteroidales bacterium | reverse complement strand
GCATCGACAATCTCTTTTTTCATAACCCCTTCTCTAACCGTAGCCATTTGTGGACGGGTTTCAGGATTAATAATAGTAGCTATAATATTACCACCAAAAGCCGGACGAATTTGATAAAGCAGATTTTTAAACTCTCTCTGCGTTTTATTTTCAAAATGGTCACCTATTTCAAGAGAAGTACAGTCGGCTGTTAATCCACAATGCATTGCAGACGAAACTCGCGGAGCTAAATCTCTACCAATAGATGTTGCACCAAATAATGCTATTTCGGGTAGTTCTCTTTTAAATAGATCAACAATTACAGCAGCATGCGGCAGTGTACGATAAGGAAAATATTCAGCATGATCTGCTAAATGCACAACATCAACACCATAAGGTAAAACCTGTGCAGGATAATTATTAAGATTTTCACCAATTAAAACAGCTTCAAGCTTAGTTGATAGTTCATTGGCTAATTTACGACCTTTTGACAGTAATTCAAGACTAACATCAGCAACGTTGCCTTCTTCAGTTATTTCACAATATACGAATACGCTTTTCACTTTTTACGATTTTTGTTTGTGGTTACAGTATGAGTAAGACGCAATTTATTAACCAATGATATGTTGTTCAATTAATTCTTTCATCAATGATTCCACATCTTTGTCATCGCTTGAAAGCGCCGTTGATTCTTTATGAACAAGAACTACATTCTCAATTTTTTTCACCTTAGTAGGTGATCCGGTGAGACCCAGTTTCTCATTTTCTGCATTTAGATCTTCAACAGTCCATTCATCAATAGTAAGATATGGACGTGAAGTATAGAGTTCTGTATAATCTTTTGTCTCGGTCTGAAGTTCGGTGACAGTTCTCGCATGCTTATTTTTCAATAATAGCTTTGAGATTCTGGGTCTGCACTCAGCAGCCGAACCATGAACGGTAACAGCGATAGGAAAAGGAGCTTCAACAGTCTCAACACCTCTTTCCAACCTTCTTTTTATTACAATTTTACTTTCAGTAACCGAAAGGATGTCTTCAGCATAAGTAATCTGAGGAATTCCCAGTTTCTCTGCTACCTGTGGTCCAACCTGTGCTGTATCACCATCGATTGCCTGACGTCCACAAATCACCATCTGAAATGGCGCAAGTTTCTTTGCAGCTAGTGATAAAGTATAAGAAGTGGCCAATGTATCAGAACCGGCAAACTTCCTATCCGTCACCAGGTATCCTTTATCAGCACCACGATACATGGATTCTCTGATTATTTCTGCTGCACGGGTAGGCCCCATTGTTAGAATAATTACTTCGGCATCTTTAATTTGATCTTTGACCTTCAATGCCATTTCAAGCGCATTAAGGTCCTCAGGGTTAAAAATGGCTGGTAAGGCAGCCCTGTTGACAGTCCCGTCTGCTTTCATCGCATCCTTGCCAACATTGCGGGTGTCGGGTACCTGTTTAGCCAATACAATAATCCGAAAACTCATATCAATAGAATAATTAAATTGTTTTAGTAGTGATGATTTTTTAGCAATCAAACGCAAAATTAAGCATTTCCCACAAACAAGCAAATATGAAGCTTAACTCTGCTCGTGCATTTGATAATTGAATTCAACGAATGAAGGCCTTTCTGATTCGGAAAGGCCTTCATTCGTTGAATAAATTCAAGCAAGTTTTGGCATAATTTACATGCTCATTCCACCACAAACGCTGATTACCTGACCAGTAACATAGGCAGACAGGTCGCTTGCAAAGAATACACATGCGTTTGCAACATCTTCTGGTTTGCCGCCTCTACGCAATGGAATTTTTTTCGCCCACTCTATTCTTACATCTTCAGGGAGTTTATGTGTCATTTCAGTTTCAATAAACCCTGGCGCAATAGCATTACAACGAATATTTCTAGAACCCAGCTCCTGAGCTATTGATTTTGTAAAACCAATCATACCAGCTTTTGAAGCTGAATAATTTGATTGACCTGCATTTCCATTAACCCCAACAACAGAACTCATGTTGATGATAGATCCAAAACGTTGTTTCAACATCACCTTTTGAACGGCCTTAGTAAGATTAAATACCGATTTCAAATTTATTTGTAATACTAAATCCCAATCAGCTTCAGTCATTCTCATCAGTAAATTATCACGTGTGATTCCGGCATTATTAACCAGTATGTCAATTCTGCCAAAATCTTTTGCTACTTCTTCTACTAACTTCTCTCCATCTAAAAAGGAACTAGCATCCGAAGCATAGCCCTTAGCTTGTACGCCAAAAGCTTCCAGTTCCTTTTCAAGGTTTTCCATGTTTTCATCACGGCGGATATCAGAAAATGCAACATTAGCGCCTTCAGTAGCAAAACGAAGTGCAATAGCTTTACCAATACCACGGGAAGCTCCTGTTATTAGAGCTGTTTTTCCATCCAATAACTTCATGTTCAATAGTTTTTGTTATTTGTTTGTAAATACAGGCCTGACTTTTAAAAAAATCAGGCCTGCAAATTTATAAAAAAAGGATGAACGAAATTACATCCAACGAACCAAGTTGAAATCCTGACGATGAGGTAGCAACGGATTTGTTGGAAATACCCTAAAGGCAAAATCAAATACGCCCGTTATAGCAGCATCAATATCAGCAGCATAGCGAACAATACCCCCATTCTCTTCAACAGCATGCAACTCAACCACATCAAGTAGTTCTTCCATCTGATCGTTCTTTTTCTTGCCAAATAGAATTTCAACTCCTACATCTGTTGAGTGTAGATCTTTTAAATCAAGCTGTAGTTCAACCTGATATCTTTCACCAAGTTTTAAAGAACGCATCGATGATTCAGGAACCTTAACATCGACAAGGGTAATAAACTCCCAGGTTCTTAAGATCCTTCTCTTCCATGAAGTCAGTTCAAATGCTCTTTCATAGTTGTTCTCAGCTAATTCAGTCTTTCGCACATACATCGGTACATAATACTGATCTTTGTAATCGTCGAGCATCCGCTTCATAGTGAACTTCGGAGCAATCTCTGAGATCGTATTTTTGATGTATTCTACCCACTTATACGGGACATCACCTTTGTCCTTATCCCGATCATAAAATGTAGGGATGATCTCATCTTCAAAGATGCTGTATATTAATTCAGCATCCAACTCATCCTGAAATGCTGAGTTGTCGTAAGTGGATTTTTCAGGTAGCGCCCAACCGGATTCTTTCGTATATCCTTCAGCCCACCAACCATCAAGAACACTAAAGTTGACCACACCATTCATAATGGCTTTCTCGCCACTGGTTCCTGATGCTTCAAGAGGCCTGGTAGGTGTATTTAGCCAGATATCACATCCCTGTACCAAACGACGACCTAATTGCATGTCGTAATTTTCAACGAATACAATCTTACCGGCAAAAGCTGGCTGACGTGATATTTCAACAATACGTCTGATTAAATCTTGTCCTGCCTTATCTGCAGGGTGTGCCTTTCCAGCAAAAATAAATTGAACAGGCCTCTTTTTGTTATTTAAGATTTCAGCCAAACGATCCAGATTACTAAATAATAAATGAGCACGTTTATAAGTAGCAAAACGACGAGCAAACCCAATTGTCAAAGCATTAGGATCTAAAGTCTCCGACACTTGTAGGATCTGTTTTGGACTCTCCTGTCGGTTCGTCATGTCGTTTCTAACACGTGTTCTAATGAACTCAACCAACTCAACACGCAATGTGTTTCTGATCTTCCAGATTCTTTCAGATGGAACATTATGAATCTTCTGCCAATAGACTGGATTCGATTGATCATTTAAAAAGTCTTCACCAAATTCCTGTTTATATAATTTCTGCCATTTCCAGGCAGCCCAGGTAGGAAAATGGACTCCATTCGTCACATGTCCAATATATAATTCTTCAGGATAATAACCATCAAACAGAGGTGCAAATAATTCTCTCGAAACTCTTCCATGAATAGCACTTACACCATTCATTTCCTGAGATAACTTAGCCGCTAATACACTCATCGAAAACTTTTCATCCGACTTATTTTCAACAAATCGGCCTAGATTCATAAATGCGGACCAGCTAATACCTAATCGGTCTGCATAATGAGGAATGTAAGTACGAAGGATATCTTCTGTAAATGCATCATGCCCTGCTGGAACAGGCGTATGGGTCGTAAACAGGTTTGAAGATCGAACAACTTCTACTGCCTCGGCAAATGTTAATCCCTTTTCCTGAACAAGAATTCGTAAACGCTCCACACCAATAAACGCAGCATGTCCTTCATTACAATGATAAAGATCAGGTTTAATATCCAAAGCTTCAAGTAATCGAATTCCGCCCACACCTAATAATAATTCTTGTTTAAAACGGTTTTCCCAATCACCTCCATATAACTTATGTGTTATACTTCTGTCAGCATCACTGTTATCCACAATATCAGTATCCAATAAATACAAAGGAATTCGACCTACATCAATTCGCCAAACCTTTGCATATAGGTTTCTTCCGGGCAAGGCTATGCTGACTTTAACACGTTCACCATTTGCATTAAGAACCGGCGTCAATGGAAGTTGAGAGAAAATCTGAGGAGAATAATTATCAACCTGATCACCCAATATCGTCAAGTGTTGACGGAAATAGCCAAAACGATATAAAAGACCAACGCCGATCATATTGTAATTACAATCACTTGCTTCTTTCAGATAATCGCCAGCTAAAATCCCAAGACCACCTGAATATATCTGGATAGAATCATGTAGACCAAACTCCATACTGAAATACGCAATCTGCATAGCAGGCTTATCTTCAGCTTCCTGCATATAATTTTGGAATTTAGTATAAACCTCATCTAGCTTCGTCAGAAACTCTTGATCCGTTTCAAGATGCTGCATAGTCTTCAATGACATCCGTTCAATCAATGCAACCGGATTTTGGTTAACAGCTTCCCATAGCTCGGGATCAATCATGCTAAATAACTGACGAGCCTCATGGTTCCAGCTCCACCATACGTTCTTAGCAATCTTCTGAAGCGGAATCAGAGAAGAAGGCAAATCAGATTTAACCAAAATTTTCCGCCAATCAGGCTTATTCGACTTAATGAAAGCATAGGGTTCGCCACTTTCAATAGGTCGTTTTAATCGATATTGTTCAAAACGTTTCAATGATTTTTCAATTGCAATAGAATAGGTCTGTTGATATTTTTCTACTAAATTTTCCCAGAGTGCCAATCGTGACAGTTTAAAAGCAGATTGCCGCATTGCATCTCTCGCCTTCGCTGAGGCATCTAAATATTCCCTGAAATATTTAGCCATACCAACAATCACCGAAGATTCATTTCCCTCATTCCTTTCCAATACACATACACCATTTTCGGCAGCTCCGGCATATTCATTCATCCACAAACCAAAACCAGCAAGTGTAGTAGTGACAGTTGGAACATGAAATGCAATACTTTCCAAAGGAGTATACCCCCATGGCTCATAATAAGAAGGGAATGCCGATAAATCAAACCCAATCAGTAAATCATAATACGATTTGTCAAATATTCCATCGATTCCATCGAGATACGATGGGACGAAAATAACCTGTACATGTTGAGATGATTTATTATTTAAGCCTTTATTCTTTAGTCGACAAATAACCGGATCATGATCAACATTATATAAGCAATGTGTAAGATATTCGCCTTCGGTTTCGGTTTCAGTAATACCATCTCTCAAACGATCAACTACTTCTTTTCGAACACCTGTTTGGTGGGCCGGAACAGTTATAAAAGCGATAATATCTTTTTTCAAATTTGCATCTTCATTGAGAAGACTTAATGAATCAATAAATAGATCGATGCCTTTGTTTCCAAATTCATATCGACCACTATTGACAATCAATAAAGAATCTCTCTTTATTTTCCTATCCAAAACAGCCTCAGCAACTTTAAAAAGAGAATCTTTAGCCTCTTGTCGTTTTGTTTCAAATGAGTCTTTATTGGGCACAAATGAGTCATCAAAACCGTTTGGAGTAACCAAATCGACCGATTTGCCCAATAAGTAAGTGCACTCTTCAGCTGTTATCGCACTTACAACAGTAAATGCATCAGCTTGTTGAGCAGAAGACCTTTCGAGAGAGAATTTAGCCGTAACATTATGCTCACGAGCAACCTGGTCAGGATTAAACGTTTTCAGATCACGGTAAAGCGGAAGTTTGTTTCCTGCTATCGTACGCCCTAATACTGTAGCATGCGTAGTAAACACCGTAGCGGCTTGTGGAACTCTGTCGCGTAGATATAGAATACCGCCACCTGTCATCCATTCATGAAAGTGAGCGACCAGCTTATCAGATGCATTCAGATAAAAGTTATAGTAACTCTCAATTACGCGTGCAGCAGCATACCCAAAAAGACAAGGCTCTATATAGTCCCATCCACCCGATATTGAATCGAGGCCAAACTTTTCCCAAAAGATAGAAAAAATCTTATCTTTAACCTGAAAGAATGGTGTAAAGTCAACCAATATTACAATTGGTTTTCCCTCAATATTCCATCGTCCCGTTCTGATTCGTAATCCTTCTCTGGCTGCTTGTTCCGGCCAGAAACCTAATAATGTTTTATCTTCAATAAATTCAGGATTGTCTCTTGTTTCTTTCCACACATCGGGACCAATCAAAAAATAATTATTCCGATGTTCCTTTAATATTTGTGGAACTTTCGTTGAGATTACCGTGTAAATACCGCCAACTTTATTACAAACTTCCCAACTAACCTCAAACAGGTAATCTGCTTTTAATAATTCTTGATTTGCCATCTTTTAATTCATTATGTTAATACTTATCATAAAAATTAAACCGGGTGCCTTATTTGAAACTTAGATTTCAATTTTAAAGCACCCGGGCTATTTATGATTTCTTTGATTTTATTGGTGTTTTCTTAGCTACTTCTTTTTTGATGTTGCTTTTACTTTTCGGGGCAACACTCACTTTTGTTTTCTTCGTCACTGTTGCTGCTTTTTCGGTAACCCTATCCTCTTTATCCACAACAGGAAGAACACCCTCCTTCGCAATATGACGATCTACTCTGATCATGAAATCGGAAAGGACATTCATATAATTCATAAATGCCTCATAAGGTGATGGATATGGGTTGAAATATTGATGAACATCACCATCACTAAACCACTTGGTGCACATGTAGTAGAAATGATCCGATGTTTGCAGGTATTGCCAATCAGTCAGTATCGCTTTATCATCAACCAGTTTTATCTTTTCAGACAACGAGTATAAACTATCGGAAGCTTCGTCCTGCAAATCGTTACCTAACCACGCAGTTGTATCTCTCTCTTCATCAGCCCATGAAATAGGATGAGGAACATGAATAGCTGATATAGGTTGTAATTTCGCACTAATTTCAGATGGAGTAGAGAACTGAAAATCAGTTTGTTTATATATTGCGCCGGGTAGTGCTTTCATGAAATCAAATATGCCGGTGGACTCCCATTGATGTTCTCCAAAAGTTTCATAATCGACAAAAATATTGACGGTTTCTTGTATGGGCTCAACGTCATTTAGCCATCCTGCGAACTTCTCTGCTGTTAATGGCCAATCACTCCATCTACGTTCGGAAAATCTGAATGCGATATCATCGCTTAACCTAAAGTTGCGAAGTAATAATTTCAAACGAGGATTTATTGCATTTACATATAGATAATTTGGACTCTTCCAACCTAATATATGTTTAGCTCCTTCAGTGAGCATCGTTTTAAATCCCATATCAGCAACCGATTTACCAATTAAATCGCTATAGATCATCTCTGTATTTCTAAATGTGGTAGGAACTACACCAAATAGAGACTCAATCTTTTCAGAATGTTTTTTTACCTGAAGCTTAAATTCTTCTTCATTTTTCAAAGAAGCTAATGTATGACCATATGTCTCTGCCAGAACTTCAACATTGCCTGTTGCTATCAACTCCTTAAAACTCTTTATAGCAGCCGGAGCATATTGTTGCATTTGGTCTATAGCTGAGCCAGAAATCGAAAGACTAACCTTAAAAGCCTGACCATATTCTTTTATTAAATTAATTAATAAGTTATTCATGGGAATATAGCATCGTTCAGCTACTCTATTGATGATTGAACGATTGAGATATTCATCATAATAATTATGATTATCTCCGATATCGAAGAAACGATATGTACGCAACCTATATGGTTGATGAATCTGGAAAAAAAAGCAAATAGATCTCATAGTCTCAAATTTCTTTAAACAACTTGTAAATAAACGTCTTTAATTTGCAGTGCGGCCCGCTCCCATTTTAGCTTCTCAAGTTCTTGAGGGCCATATTTTTCAATCATTTTATTCATGGCAGGATAATGGAGAAGACCATAAATTGCATCAGCCAAAGCATCCACATCCCAGAAATTAATTTTTATTGCATGAGTCAACACTTCAGAAACTCCTGATTGGCGAGATATTACGACAGGGACATTTGAACGGACAGCCTCAAGCGGCGAAATACCAAATGGCTCAGAAACTGAAGGCATTACATATACATCACTTAAAGCATACATTTTATCAACGTCATCACCCTTTAAAAATCCAGTAAAATGAAAACGAGTACCAATTCCTAAACGAGCGACACGTCGTACCATTTTATTCAACATATCGCCGGTTCCAGCCATTACAAACCTTACATTCGGATCTTTCTTTAAAACTTTGTAAGCTGCTTCTATAAAATATTCAGGTCCCTTCTGAAATGTAATACGTCCTAAAAATGTCACAACTTTTTCATCCACTTTCCGTTCTACCGGATCCATGTCCGTTTTATTGGAAGGTTCAACTGCATTATGAACAGTGATCACCTTATTCGGGTCAATTCCATAACGATCAATGACTATTTTACGGGTGAAATTACTTACGGTGATTACTCTATCCGCAGCCTCCATGCCACTTTTTTCTATATCGAAGACTTGAGGGTTTACATTCTCCCCTGATCTGTCGAACTCTGTGGCATGCATGTGAACCACTAATGGCTTACCACTAATTTGTTTTGCTGCAATACCGGCAGGATATGTCAACCAATCGTGAGCATGAATCACATCAAAGTCCATTTCCTTTGCCAATGTAGCCCCTACAAGCGCATAACGGCTGACCTCTTCTAATAGGTTGGTACCATATTTACCCGAAAACTTAAATTCTTCTTGAAAAACAGATGTTGATTTTGATAGGCTTCTTAATTTGGCTAGCTCCATTACCTTTGCAAAATCCTCAGGACCAACATACGGAATAAGGTTTGAGCCTACTTCAATGAAAGTTACTTTATCCAAAAAATTTTCCTTTTCAGTTCCGGTAATTGAAATTTTAATATCACTGGCATTAACTAACTTTATAGCTTCCTGATCTTCATCGCCATAAGCCTTTGGCACTACGAATAACACCTCAACATCGGCTTTACTAAGACCTTGCGTCATGCCATAACAAGCCGTTCCTAACCCCCCAGTAATATGTGGTGGAAATTCCCATCCAAACATCAGCACTTTCATACTCTATATATTTAATTATGAATATAATATCCGCTAATAGTAACAATAATCTCAACAAACTTTAATCAAGGTATTGTTTTAATATCCATCCCATCCTGATTACTTCTGCAACACTCCATGCCTGTGAAATTGCTCCCGCAGCTCTATAGGGAGGGTCACCATCAAAGACCTCACTGATACACCCTATTCCATGTTCAGACATCTCTTCTTCAAAACCCTTGTAGAGTTTTTCAATATGAGATAATCCACCTTTCCCATGAATCTTAAGATACGCTTCAGCATAATGACCTATCAACCAAGGCCAAACAGTACCTTGATGATATGCTTTATCACGTGTTGCCTGATCACCATAGTAGAACCCTTTATAATGAGGATCTTCCGGTGATAAAGTCCTTAAACCTCTTGGGGTTAATAATTGCTTTTTGATTTTATCAATGACTAGTTTCCGTAAGTCTTCATCAATGGCCATGTAAGGTAAGGAAGCAGCAAATACCATATTGGGTCGAACACTCCAGTCTTTTCCTTTTTCAGTCACACAATCAGCAAGATAGCCTCTCTCATCACTCCAGAATGTTTCTTTAAATACTTTTGGAAATGCTTGTGCAATAGGTTCCCATGATTCGATAAACGCTTCATCACCGGCTAGCTTGGCTACCTCGAGACTAAACATCATGGCATTATACCATAACGCATTAATTTCAACAGGCATTCCAATACGAGGGGTAACGGGTTTTCCATCTACCACTGCGTCCATCCATGTGAGTGCTTTACCAACTATACCTTGAGTAACCAAACCATTATTCAACATTTTGATATTGTACATTGTTCCAGCTCTGAAACCATTCAATATCAATTTCATTTTTGTGCCATATTCTTTCCAAATAGACTTTTGGGTGTTTGTATACTTAGCATATTGCTGAAGCGACCAAAAGAACCATAAAGGAGCGTCTACTGAATTATATGCCGTATTGTTTCCACTTCCTATATTCGGAAATAACGGACCATTTAACTCAGTCAACATCGTATCTATGACCTCCTTGCATGTTTTAAAATCGTCCAATGCCAATGAAAGACCCGGTAACGCAATAAAGGTATCTCTCCCCCATCGTCCAAACCAGGGAAATCCGGCAATTACTTCAACTTTTTTTCCATCCCTGACGATAAATTGTTGGGCTGAGTTTCTCAAACAATTTTCGTAACTATCTCTGGGGACTCTCTTTTTCAACTCTGAACTAAATGCTCGCGAAAGACCTGTTGGATTTTGTTCGCTTGTACAAGCAGAGAAATAGATACTCTCACCTTTCTTTATGTCCACTTCAAAGAAACCAGGAACGAACAGATCTTCATGCGAATGGTATCCACGCTCACGTTCTTTTAAATATGAGATATTATAATACCAATCAGGGACATGCGTATATTGGGGTTCTTTACTAAATTGCATATATAATGGAGTATAACCTGCATAAAGTCGCATTGTAATTCCATTAGGTATCGTTTCATATTTCGAATCAGCCCAGACATTTGATTTACTTAGCTGATGATAATTTCTGAAGGCTAAGAAAGGTCTAAATAATAATTTTGTAGGAGAGTGTGCATCCAGCAATGTATATTTAATAATTACCTGATCTTTATTCTCCACCATCATGATTTCTTTGGTCAGCAAAACCCCACCCACTCGGTAAGTCTGTTTTGGGATCGGCTCAACAGTGAAATCAACCAAATATTTGTGTCCTTTTGGATTATAGACATCACCCATATACCGATGGATACCAAGGTTGAACTCAGCATTATGCTGGATAACCGTTTCATCTAATGATGATAACAAGACATGGCTATCATTATCGATTGCAGGTTGTGGAGCAACTAGTAAACCATGATATTTTCTAGTATTACAATTAATAATCGTAGAGCAGGAATAGGCACCTGAACGATTTGAACGTAAAAACTCTTTTCTCAAAGAGTATTCAAGGTTCACTAACTGGTTTTTGTCAAATTTGATATAATCCATTTCGTTTACTGTTTGTGTAAATATAACAAGTATTTCAGGGATAATTGTTCATTTAAAAATAGAACTTTTAACCTAATAAAAACAAATATTTTTATTTTATTTCCATTTATTTTACAAAGTTACGCTTTCATCACTGAACATCAGAATAATATAAGTTAATAAATCACTAATTTCTTTCGCTATTCCTTATTAACATGAATATAAATATTCGAATTTCGTTCTTTGTCATCGCTACACGAAATCTTTATTTCGCCCAACGGCGGAGTGAAGAATAGTTTCTCATTGGGCCTTACTTTTCCTATCATCTTATTGTTGATATACCAATAGATCGTAGAAACACCGTTTTCTACGTTACAACTTAACAACAGTTGTTGCCGACTATCATGCATCAGATAGGTTGTATTTGCTGACGGTGAAGTAATTAAGGGACCATTATTTTTACCAACCTTGATACATAGCGGATTATGTTCAGGAATCTTTTTATATGGTATATGTTCTTGATTATAAAACGAAATGATCTCAGGTGGCAAATTGGGATATTCATTTTTCACTGCCCCATTGGATGGCATACAGTATCTGCAATATGACATCTTTTCAGCAACATCTGTAAAAACCACTTTAAGATGTTCACAAGTTTTAGATGACGATACTCCGGGAATAAAATAATCCATGACTCTATCATTGCAACTATTATTTGGTATCTGACCACTCATAGAACACACTAATCTAAAATCAACCGTCTTCGGCACCGTAAGCCACTCTTTGCCATTTGAATAATCTATTGCATTAAACAACCGAAATAATAAAGGCGTTGCGAAATCTGCACCATTCAATTCTGGAACACCTTTTCCTTCAAAATTGCCCATCCAAACTCCAATCGTATAATTTGCATTGTATCCAATTGCCCAGGCATCTCTACGACCATATGAAGTTCCTGTTTTCCATGCAATCCGCGGAAGATGCATACTGTTTTCAACATGTTGTGGCAAATCCGGTCTTTTTAATTTAGTTAGAATATCTGAGATCATAAAGGCGGCTCCATCTGAGAAAACAGTAGATTGAGCCGTGTCTTTTTGAACCTCTCTGATCATTTTAGCTCTTTTATAGATGCCATGATTTGGAAATGCAGAATAGAGTGAAGTCAGCTCTTCGAGATTAACGCCACAACCTCCTAGAATGAGAGATAACCCCATATTATGTTGATTTTTAGAAATCCAATTGAAGCCTGCATATCCTAAAGTTGTAGCAAATTCTTTGATCCCCACTTCGCTTAATAAAGTAACTGCCGGAACATTTAAGGATAGTGCAAGCGCATTTTCCATGCTGACCATACCATGAAATTTCTCGTCATAGTTTTC
Source organism: Bacteroidales bacterium (assembly GCA_023251485.1). GTDB lineage: Bacteria > Bacteroidota > Bacteroidia > Bacteroidales > Cfx3-03 > Cfx3-03. The sequence goes on along the minus strand of JAHEYR010000043.1, from coordinate 3,794 downwards.
GGGACGATAGCCTGCATAATCAACAGGTACATCGCTCAAAATCGTTTTGGGCGTTACAATACCTTTATCAATAGCCATGGCATACAGAAAAGGTTTTAACGTACTCCCGGGTGAACGTATGGCTTGTATGCCATCAACTTGTCCTTGCGCATACAAATCATTAAAATCAACGGATCCTGAATACCCAACTATACTTCGATCACTATTTCTTATAACAACTACGGCAGCATTTGAAACTCCCAGATGTTTTACGCCCTTGATAAAATCAAAGGATATATTTTCAATCTGATCCTGAATGTTTTGATCGATATAGGTCTTCAAAATGGTTTTAGCCGGATATCTTTTTCGCAACTCCACCGAAAGATGTGGCACCTTATTGGGTGCAAGATGACGTTTAGCTTCCAACGGTTCATTCAACGCATCTACAAGCTGAGAAGAACTTATAATTCGGGCTGCGGCAAATTCCTTTAACCAGATATTTCGTTCCTTGATGATCTTCAAATTGTCTATTCCTAATCGCAAATGCTGTGGATTATTTGGAATCACAACCAATGTAGCAATTTGAGCAGGACTTAAAGCTTCAACTTCCTGGTCGAAATAGAAAATGGAAGCCGACTTCACACCTTCAATATTTCCTCCATATGGGACGAGGTTCAGATACAGCTGCAAGATCTGTTTCTTTGATAAATGCCATTCTAATTGGAGTGCTCTAAATAGCTCTATAAATTTATTCGAATATGTTCTTGCCTTAGGTTCAATCATTCTGGCTACCTGCATCGTTATAGTAGAGGCTCCGGATTTTCTTTTCTGATATCTAATATTCTGATTGATAGCTCTTATTATAGCCAAAGGATTAATACCCGGATGAAACTTAAACCAGTGATCCTCTTTTTCAATAAATGAAGCGCAAAGCAGTGGAGTTGCCTCCTCCCCTTCTAAAGGCAATCGCCATTTATGATCTCGGGTCAAAAATGAATGAAGCGTGATTCCTTTATTATCCTGTACAATAGGTGAATAATTGATATTGAGTGAAAGCGGAAATATAAGATCAAGGATTATAAAAATCAGAAAAAGAGAAACGATGAAATATAAAATACGTTTTGCCCACCAGGGTTGTAATCGCCACAAGCCTTTTATTTTCTCAAAAGGTCTATTATTGATGGCATTTTTAAACCAAAATGGAACAATCTTTATAATAGCCCTTTTATTTAACATTACTTTATTTCTTTTATATGACCCAACCTTCTGAATAGTAAATAATTAAAATATTTTTTAGAAATAATGTGTTTTTCGGTATTACCTTTTAAGAAAAACTGGATTAATAATATGTTCAGGTAAATATTCGCACTGAATAAGAATTTATTCGTTCCTTGATCCAGTTTAGTATACTGGTTTTGACCAGGCAGCTCTCCCTCCCTAATTTTTCATTCCCCACTTTTACTTAGCTGCCTGGTCTTTTATTTTATTTGATTCTCAGATAATATCCTTCTTCATTTCGGTTTAATAACTTCCCGATTTCTGTAACGACAGTTCCTTCAGAATATATTACTGCATTAAATTCTTCCATTCCCTTTTCATCAACAGCTATCAATAAACCACCACTTGTTTGTGGATCACAAATAACCAATCTTGTTGCTTCGTCCATCGGCTCTATTAAATGGCCATAGCTCTTAAAGTTTCGACGGGTTCCTCCCGGAACGCAGCCCATCTGTATATATTCTTTCAGACCATTGAGCATTGGTAACGACTCAAAGTTCACTACTGCATTCAGATTGCTTCCTTTGCAAATCTCCAGTAAGTGTCCGCCTAAACCAAATCCTGTAACATCTGTCATGGCTTTCACCCCTTCTAATGGAGCCAATATGGCGCCCAATTTGTTTAAGGTAGTCATCCATTTCACTGCTTCATTATAGTCTTTTTGAGCGACTTTACCATTTTTATTTGCATTAGAAATGGCACCGGTACCCAGTGGCTTTGATAAAAACAGCCTACACCCCGCGGTCGCCTTACTGTTTTGCTTTATATTAGCTAATGAAGCTATTCCGTTCACAACTAACCCGAAGACAGGTTCCGGAATATCGATACTATGACCACCTGCTATGTTAATCCCAATAGAATGACACACCGATCGTGCACCTTCTATCACCTTTGCCGCAATTTCGGTAGATAGTTTAGCCAATGGCCAACCCAATATCGCCAATGCAAAGACAGGAGTACCACCCATCGCATAAACATCACTAATCGCATTTACAGCTGCAATACGTCCAAAATCAAAAGGATCGTCAACTATTGGAGTGAAGAAATCAGTTGTACTGATTAAAGCTTTTCCATCACCCAGATCATAAACAGCGGCATCATCCATATTTTCATTTCCTACCAATAATCTAGGATTATGAATTGGCGTACCTGCAAATTGATGTATGATCTTTTCAAGATCAGCTGGAGAGATCTTACATCCACATCCACCACCAGCACTGAATTGTGTTAATCGAATATCATTATCCATATTATAAAGCATTACATTTTTGTCCCATAAATTTTATTAACTCCTTGGCATGTTCTTTTGTCGTTTTTCCAACAAGATTTATTTCTTGATTCAAGACACCCTTCTTTTTGCTAAAGCTAAAATCATAACGTTTGTCGTAATAATCAAGTATACGCATCGCAAATAGCTTATAGTTTTTTTCATTAATCATATCCGTCATCTCTTGAACAGCAAGGTTCCCTAACGAATCCGTCAGCTTCAGTAGGTCTACAATCAAACTTTCATCATCAACGCCGGCATATTCTCTAACCAGTCGCTCAACTCTAAACTCAAGAGGGATATTGATTTTGATAAAAGATGCCTCTTTCATTGAAAGGAAAAGGGTGTCAGGAATAGTAATTTTGCCAATTCGCGTGCTTTCATCTTCAATCCATATTCTCTTATTAAGATCCAGTTTCCGCCAAATATCTGCCAAATCATTTTCAAACTGTTCATTTGAAGGCTGTTCAGCTTGACCTATATGTCCAAACACAGAGCCTTTATGATTCGCAAACCCCTCCAGATCAAGTATCTGCTCGCCCATCTCTACCAACTCTTTCAAAATATCAGTTTTCCCAGAACCGGTACGGCCACTTAAAATTACAATATTAGAGGGTTTAGCAAATGATTCTCTGATGTAGGCTCTATAACTTTTATATCCGCCCTCCAGGAGCTTAACATCAAAGCCACTAAATTCGAGTAGCCATGCAATAGCGGCACTCCGCATTCCACCTCTCCAACAATGCACTAAAACTTTTTTGTGAGGAGCTAATGATTTAGCTTTCTTTACAAAAGCCGACATTTTAGCTCCTACAATATCTAAGCCGGCAAAAAGCGCAGATTCTTTACCCGATTTTGAATATAATGTACCTACGATAGCTCGCTCCTCATCAGTAAATAACGGGAAAGACTGAGCCCCCGGAATATGGCCATGTACATACTCACCCGGCGACCTAACATCAAGTATTACAGCTTTATCTCCTCTTAATATAAATTCTTCTGTACTTAGCTTTTCAATTGACATTCCTATATTATTTTAATGAACTTCATCAACTATCAAGTCTTCATTTATATAAATAATGAACGATCTGATATGGGTATATCCCATTCTCTCCAAAATAGAAGCATAATTTAAAAGTTGATTACGGTAATGCTCGGATGGTTTACCTGTTTTAAAATCAATCAAAACAGCATCACCATCACTAATTACAACTTTGTCAGGTCGATAATTTTTCCCATCCGGCAATAAAATATCTGCTTCATTCTTAAT
>JAHEYR010000205.1 GCA_023251485.1 Bacteroidales bacterium | reverse complement strand
CTGACTTTATCTTCTCATACTCTTCACGGTTCGCCTCATCTGCACATAGCCATTCCTCCAATGTCGAACGATCTGACTTTGTCGCCTCCCCCGACAAATAACGCCCTATTAAATCGTAATTCGCGTCGTAAGTGTTAAATTTCATAGCTCCTTATTAAAACCCCAGTTAAAATAGGTGACCTATTTTTGAGAAACTTAGCCCAAAAGAGTCGAAGGGGATTTAGGATGCAATATTAACTAATATTTTTCTTTTTTTTGTCTGTCGTTGTGTATTTTACTTCTAAAACTTAATTATTGAACAAAACATACATCCTCTTTACTTTTTTCGTCATAAAGATTCAACTGACACATACAAAATAAAAATACCCTCCTGAAGAAATAACAGGAGGGTATTTTCTATTTAAAGAAGAATCGGTTTAGAAGTTTGCAACAACACCGGTATCCCACCATAAGCGGGTTGCGATATCGTCTTTAGCTCCAGTACCCATTTTTGAAACAGCGTCAGCAACACCGGCGGCATTGTTAGATCTTTCACCATTTACAAAAGGCATTCTCTTGATAAAATCAGTTGCACCAATAACACCCCAATCGGCATTACTGTCATTCTTAGCATTGTAAGGAAGTTTAGGATAACCTGTTCTGCGGAAGTCAACCCATGCCTCAAGTGCATTCGTAAATCCATCAATCCATTTCTGAGTGATGATTTTTTCTAATTTCAACTCTTTGCTATCAGCTTCATTCCATGCAACAGTAACTGTTGAACGTGATGTGAAGCTATTTCTAGCATCAATAGGATCATTGAAATTAATAGGTTTGCTTGTTGCATCAGCTAAATAAGCATCAACGCCAGTTGCACCCCAATCAGCATATGAAAATCTTACACCATTCTCATAGTTGGTTTTAGCATCACCTGCACCGGCCCAACCTCTTAAACTTGCTTCAGCCTTTAGGAAACTAACCTCAGCAGCTGTCATATAACGTCTGGTAGGAGTAGTATTAAAGCTAGTATTGATTTTTGAGCAAGGCATATGATCACTCTTTGAATTTAAGTATGCACCATTACGGATCCCTTTATAAGGATAAGCGGGATGGTCAGCATACAAAGTATTGTCAGAAGCAGGTTGGAAATAAACAGGAAGTCTTCCGTCTTTTAATCCAATAAGAATTGATTCCATACCATCACCCATACGAGTGTCATCCCATTGCCAGCAAATTCTGGCTAGTGGAAGAATATTTCCGTAAAGAGAAATGTTAAAGTTGTCACCATTTGTGCTGATCAAACCAGATGCATCAGCTAAAGCTTTTTCACCTTGTGTTTTTGCAATATCAGGAGCAACTTTTGATAAACGGATAGCCAATCTTAAACGGATAGAGTTTGTTAATTTCAACCATTTGGTAACATCGCCACCATAGCTGGCATCAAAGTTCTTAAATCCGGCATAAGTAGGATTTGCTTTGAATACTGACTGAATAGTATCTAACTGTTTGAAGAACAAGTTATATAAATCAGATTCCTTATCATAAAGGATTGTAGATGCCTGTGAACCGTAGTTTGAATAGATAACAGGACCATGGAATGTAGTCAAACGTGACATACCCAGGATTCTTAACATTTTAGCCCAAGCAGAAAATTCTTTGTAACCACCTGCATCAGCTAATTTAATAACCTTTTGTGATGGAGACATGATTGAACCATAAATACGATCCCAATAAGTATTCCATCTGATATAATAAGTAGTATTATTGATACCACCGGCAAAAGGAGTAGGAGTAGCCATCTGACGGGTAAAAGAATCCTGAATCAGGTTCTCTTCAATCTGATCTCCGAAAAGATTTGCCATTAATGAAGAAAATGGAGAACCTAATAGATTATTATCCTGCAGAAGCGATTCGTTTGTAATCTGGTAGGGGTTCTGATTTGAAGAAACAAAATCCTTCGTACATGAACCTAAAACAAGAGCGAGTGTCAGCGCTAATATGATTTTTTTCATAATTTCAAGTTATTAGAATGTGACTTTTAAATTAAAACCGAAGGTTCTGGTAGCAGGAACATCGAAACAATCAAGTGATTGATTCTGTTGATTTGTACTTATAGCTAACTCAGGATCGAATGGAGCTTTTTTGTAGAAATACAGAAGATTTTGTCCTACAATTGAGAATGATGCTGCAGTAAATGGCAGGTGAAGTTTCTTGACATTTAGATTGTAAGCAACAGAAAGTTGACTTAATCTTACATTTGTTCTATCGTAAACATATGGCTCAAGAATACCATTTCTTCCACCAATGGTTGTATAATAAAGTTGTGGGTTGATTTGAGTTACTGCAGTTGTTCCTTTCATTCCATTGATAGCAACATAACCTAAATCTCTTGCATCACCAGTTCTCTTACTTACACCCTGTCCGTCAAGTAATGCTTCAGTCTGACTTACAGCCTTACCTCCAAATTTACCACTAATCAACATGCTAATAGAGAAATCTTTATAGTTGATGTTGTTATTCCATCCAAGACTCCATTTTGAAACAAGGTTGCCAAGATATACTTGAGTCGCTGATTTCAATGGAGCTCCACTAGTTGGATCCAGTAAAATTTGTCCTGCAGCATTTCTTTGGAAAGCATAACCGTAAAGGTCACCATAAGAACCACCAGCCTGAATATAAGTAGCATAACCTTCTGAACTACCATAGTCAACACGATAATTTGGTTGATCTTTAACCAATTCCTTAACTTTATTATTGTTGGCATTGAAGTTGAAAGAAGTTTTCCAGCTAAAGTTATCTGTCTTAAATGGTTCAGCATCAACAGAAATTTCAACCCCTTTATTTACGATTTTACCAACATTGATATAACGGAAGGTATAACCAGAACCAGAAGGCATATTAACTGTTAAGAATTGGTTTGTACTTACATTATAATAGTATGTAAAATCAAATCCAACTCTTCCATTTAAGAATTTCCATTCAGTACCCAATTCATTACTCTGAATCATTTCTGGTTTCAAATCATTGAAAGGATATCCAGTGTAATAATTAATACCGCCTAAAGCACCAGCGATGGTGTTACCTGGATTTACAACATTGAAAGGTACTTCGTTTGCTGTTTTTGAACTTGAAGCTCTTAATTTAGCAAAAGAGATGAAATCAGGTAGTTTTACCATTTGACTAATAAGGGCAGTAACACCGACAGCAGGATAGAAATAAGACTCATGTCCTGAAAGTGCTAAAGTTGAAGCCCAGTCATTACGCGCTGACAGATCAAGGAATAACATTTCCTTATAGCCAAGTTGTGCATTTGCAAAAGCGCCTTCTTTGATAATCTTACCTCCATAGATTGAATTAATCATAACATTTGAAGGCATATTCTGGAATGTGAATATATTAGGGTATAATAGATTATTGGTTCCATTACCTACCTGAATACCATCACCTGAAGTAGTCTGTGAATAAGTATATCCTAATAGAGCATTCAGACTAAAAGCGCCGAATTTGTTATCATATTTCAAGAGAGCGTCAGTATACAGAGACTGATCATTATACTTGGTATAATTCCATGCTCCGTTTGCAGAAACGTTTGTTGCGTTAGATCCTGCATATAATTTCTGATCGTATGATTTGTCAGAATAATCAAGATTTGCTCTTACCTGGAATTTCAAATGACTCATGATATCATAATCAATTTCAGTATTTGCAATGATTCTCTTAACCATATCAACTTCAGGTTCTTTGTTAATAATCCAGTAAGGATTAGATTGTTTGTCATCACTTACAAACCAGTTCTGTAAGTACATGTTTCTATCTTTACTGAATAGTTCGTAATTAGTCTTATAACTATTAAAGTCACGATCACGAGGGAACATATATAAACCGGTAAGTGGATTCAGATAATAACCTGCACCTGAACGGTTGTTTGTCTTTTCTGAAGCTAACATAACATTCGAACTAATCGTAAGTTTATCATTGAATAACTTAGTCGATTGTTTAAATGTAACGTTATTTTTGCCATAGGTATTATTAGGAACAACGCCTCTTGCAGTAGTGTTACTGTATGAGAAATAAGCAGTCGTCTTTTCATTACCACCACTAATCGATACATTATTTACAAAGTTTGTTCCAGTCTGGAAGAAATCATTTACAAAACTACTGTTATAGTTTCCTTTAGTAGTTGCCCAGCTTTCTTGAGCTCCATTAACACTACCATAGTTATATTGTAGTTCTGGTGTTGCTATAATGTGCTGGAATGTTGCACTTGAACTAAAGCTAACAACAGTTTTACCTGATTTACCTTTTTTAGTTGTGATAACAACAACACCGTTTGCACCCTGGCTACCATAAAGAATAGAAGCATTTGAACCTTTAAGAATGTTAATGCTTTCGATATCGTCAGAGTTCAACTGTGATAAACCGTCACCTTGGTCAGTACCACCCCACATACCGGGCTGTCCACCTTTATTGTTTACCATAGGAACACCATCTATTACATAAAGAGGCTCACTCAAACCTGTTAAAGATTTACTTCCTCTTAATACAACCTTAGTAGATCCACCAGCACCTGAACTACTTTTTTCAATGTTGATACCGGCTGCTTTTCCGTTCAAAGCATCCATAAAGTTGATGTTTCCTGATTTCTGTAACTCTTCACCAGAAACCTGTTGCGAAGCATAGGTCAACGTTTTCTTATCACGTTTGATACCTAATGCAGTTACAACAACCTCACCCAACATCTTTTCAGATGGAACCATTGAAATACTTACACTATTTTCACCGTTTAGTTTGTGCTCTAGAGCAGTATAACCGATGAATGTAAATACCAGTGTGGATTTTGGGTTCGATACTTCTACATTGAAAGCTCCGTTTGCATCTGTAAGTGTAGCTTTTTGTGTACCTTTTATTGATACAGTCACACCATACATAGGCTGACCATTTTGGTCGGTTACTTTACCCGACACTTTAATTTTGCTTTGTTGCAGTTCATTGCTAATTGCTGCATCATTATGAGAAATTTTCCCCACATTTGATGCCCAGCTTAAATTTGCAGAAAGAACTAGAATGGTAAAGATTAATTTCATAATTACTAATGGTTGAAGTTTTTTCCGTTTATCGGAATAATACGATTTTTTTTTCATAAAATTGTTTGTTGTTAGTTAAACATAAACTCGAATTGATGTATCGTAACATATTCAGTGTTTGTGGATCACTGACTCCATTGAAGGGAGCAAATGCCAGTTGTTTCCCTCTTTTGTTTTAATACCCTTACGTTTTCTACATAGGCAATCAATTGATTGAACATAAATGATTTGTTGTTTTTATTTAAATTCTTTAATTCTTAGTCGATTCTCTCTGATGAAAACATGATTCTGCTTGATCTCATAGTCTATCGGCGATGCACATTTCAACGCCTCCAGTACCTGCTCCAACGACGCCTCTTTGATCTTCCCTGTATAATAATACCCC
>JAHEYR010000204.1 GCA_023251485.1 Bacteroidales bacterium | reverse complement strand
CTGAGATTAAATATCAGAAAACAGATTTAAAAGCCGCTACCATCGAGATCGATTTCGACAAGTCGATCGCTCGTGCCCGAAGCGTGAAAGACACCACAGGAAAGGAGATCGGGACACCTGTTTTCTCTGATAATGGTACTGAGTTTAAAAGTAAAATTCTTGATTACGACTACGAAACCAAGAAAGGATTTATCAAAGGAGTTGTCACAAAAGAAGGTGAAGGCTTTATCCATGGACAACAGGTCAAGAAAATGGCCAACGATGTCACGAATATAAAGGATGGTAGTTATACTACCTGCGACCTGGAGCATCCCCATTTTGAGTTACGCTTTTCGAGAGCGAAAGTAATTCCAAATAAAGAAACAATAACCGGGCCGGCCTATATGGTACTGGAAGATGTTCCACTGCCCATAGGGGTTCCCTTTGGCTTCTTCCCTAACAAAAATGGAAGGATGTCGGGGATATTTATGCCCTCTCCGGGAGAGTCAGGAAACCGTGGATTCTACCTTCGCGACTTTGGATACTATTGGGGTATCAGTGACAACCTCGACGCTCAGATAAAAGCAGAAGCCTACACCAGAGGCAGTTGGGCTATCTATCCTACAATGAATTATTTTAAACGTTATAAATATCAGGGGAATTTCAATCTACGTTATGCCGTAAATATCCTCGGGGAGAAAGGTGCCCCCGACTACCAACAAAGCAAGGACTTCTCTATAAACTGGATGCATACACAGGATGCCAAAGCGAATCCCGTCAATAGATTCTCAGCAAACGTAAATATTCAGACCTCTAAGTTTAACAAATTCAACCCGACTACTGTCGGAAATTATCTTTCCAATACATTCTCATCAAGTATCTCTTATCAAACATCTATTGACGATCGAATCTTTATTTCAACCAGTGCCCGTCATAGTCAGAATACCATTACAAAACAGATGTCGGTTACACTACCCGACCTCTCCGTTTCAGCAAATCGATGGTATCCATTCAGGAGAGAAGAGGGATCCGGTAAAAAAAGCTGGTACGAAGATATCAGCGTGGGTTATAGCTTAACAGCAACCAACCGACTCGACACCTACGACTCACTTTTGATGAAGAAAGGGATGTTTAAGAAACTGAAAAACGGGGCTCAGCATAGTATTCCAATCTCCTCCACTTTTAAGCTATTCAAATACATCACCGTTTCTAATTCAATCAGTTTAACCGAGAATTGGTATATGCAATATATCAACAAAAAATGGTTAAACACCACTTATAAAAACAGTGTCGGTGCCACACGTGATACCGCTTATGTCGCAATAGATACATTACAAGGCTTCAAAGCATCCCATGATTTTTCGTATAGTCTGTCGATGAACACGACAGTATATGGTCAGGTAACGTTCAAAAAAGGATCTAGAATTCAAGCCATCCGCCACGTAATTGCCCCTCAAATAACTTATAGTTTCAAACCTGATTTTAGTGCAGCCAATTTTGGTTATTACAAAAACGTACAGGTTGATAAGTTGGGAACAATACAAAAGTATTCCATCTTCGAACAAGCTATCTATGGAGGTCCTTCGGCAAATAAAGCCGGAAGTATCAGCTTCAACCTCCGAAACAATCTGGAGATGAAAATCAAAGATAAAAAAGACACGGTCACCGGAACCCGAAAGATTAAGATTATTGACCAGCTGAATATCTCTACGAATTACGACATGTCGCGTGACTCATTGCGCTGGTCGAAAGTATTTGTTTCAGGCAATACACCGATCTTTAAAAATACAAACATCAATTTCTCAGGGACATGGGATCCATACGCTTACGATAAACGATCCAAGCAGGACATCAATATGTTTGAGTGGGAGATGGAACGAAAGCTCTTGCGTTATGAAAATTCGAACTGGAGTTTTGGACTCAGTCATCAGTTTTCAAGCAACAGCGGAAAGAAAAAAACGCCTACCACCACAACGACTTCTGCCATCGGCATAGATCCAAAAAAATCATTAATACCCAATCCTGATGACAGTCAAGCCACTGCTGCTGAAAAAGAAGACATCGTCAAAAACCCAAACAACTATATCGACTGGAAGAACTCATGGACTTTTGGTGTTAATTACACCTTCAACATGACCAGTAATAAAGATCCTAATACCGGAAAAATAAAAAACGACCTGATCCAATCCATGATGTTTAATGGCGATATCAGTATCACTAACAAATGGAAAGTCACATTTACATCCGGATACGACTTTTTGCATAGTCAAATCTCATATACCTCGTTCACCATTAACCGTGACCTGCACTGTTTCGAAATTCGTTTTAACTGGATTCCATTGGGTTATATGAAGAGTTGGGATTTCACCATACGTGCAAAATCAAACCTGTTGCAGGATCTCAAGTTAACCAAACGTAAAGATTTCCGCGACAATCTCTATTAATCGAATCAAGGGTACTTATCCCATCTTTTAAACCATCTATGATCAGCGAAATTCCATTCCGCCCTAAAGGTATTGAGCGAATGAACAATCTGGGAAAGTCATCTATTCCTTTTTTGTTTGTGATCGATTATAAGATGGAAAAGTCAATCATCATACCACTGCAGGAGATCGACAACAACCTGCTTTGTTATGAGATAAACGGCACGCGTAATTTCACACCTTCGACTAAACCAACCAACTCTTTTCAGTTTACCAAACACCCCGTTTCAAAAGAGATCTATCAACATAGTTTCGACATCGTGATGAAGAACCTAAGATTGGGTAACTCCTTCTTAACGAACCTCACCTTCACAACACCCATCCATTCGAATCTGCAGTTAAAAGACTTTTTCATGAACAGCAAGGCACCTTACAAACTCTGGATCCATGAGAAGTTTGCAGTCTATTCACCGGAGAAGTTTGTAACCATCCAGGACAACACCATCCGTTCCTTTCCAATGAAAGGGACAATAGATGCCACGTTAGAAAATGCTGAACAAACCATCATACAGGATGAAAAGGAGAAGGCCGAACATTACACCATTGTCGATCTGATCAGGAATGATTTAAGTCTGGTAGCTAAAAAAGTACGCGTTGAGAGGTTCAGGTATTTTGACACCATAAACACAAACCAGAAAACGTTGTTACAAGTAAGTTCGGAGATTGCAGGCAACCTGGATCCCAACTGGAACAACGAAATCGGCTCTATCTTCGCAAAGCTACTTCCCGCCGGATCAATTACCGGAGCGCCTAAAAAGAAGACGATCGATATTATTCAAGAGGCCGAAAACGAACCCAGAGGATACTATACCGGTGTATTTGGCATATTTGATGGGAAGGATCTGGAGTCAGCAGTGATGATCAGATTTGTAGAAGAGCGAGATGGAGCACTCTTCTATCATTCAGGTGGAGGCATAACGGTAAATAGCATTTGTGAACACGAATATCAGGAAATGATCGAAAAAGTATATGTGCCAGTTAATTGAAACCATCCGCATCGAAAACGGAGAACCCTCTCTCCTATCTCTTCACCAGAAGAGAATGGATGAGACAAGAGTCAAATTATTCGGCTTAAAGGAGTCGGTCAATTTATCGACTCATCTCTCATCGCTTTCTCTACCTCAGAATGGTATCTGGAAATATCGGGTGACCTATGGCATCCAAATAGAGACGACCGAATTCGAACCCTATCAGAAAAGGACTGTTCAATCTCTGAAAGTCATTGAAGCGAATGAACTACAATATGATCATAAGTTTGCGCAACGGACAGAAATAAACAAGCTCTTCGCTCTGAAAGAGGATGCTGACGATATTTTAATCATCAGAAATAAGCTTTTAACCGACACCAGCTATTGCAACATTGCCTTATGGGATGGAAGTGAATGGATCACCCCGTCACAACCGCTACTGAAAGGTGTTCGACGAGAATCCTTAATTCAATCACAAAAAATACGTTCTTTCGATATCCGATTAAACGACTTACCTTCTTTTCAACTGATCAAATTATTTAATGCAATGATTTCATTTGAAGAGGCAACAGAAATATCAACTTCATCAATATTCTCGTAATTTATTCAGGAAAATCAGGTATTTTTGAAATCAATCAACCTGACTTCATTTTATTCTTTATCCATGAAAAATATTATCTCTACAGAGCTTGCACCAAAGGCTATCGGACCTTATAGCCAAGCCGTTGAAGCAAACGGAATGTTATTCATATCCGGACAAATTCCTATCAATCCTGCCACCTCCAAAATCGTTGAGGGAGACATTAAGGAACAAACAGAACAGGTAATGAAAAATATAGCGGCTATACTCGAAGCGGCCGGTTATACTTTTCAGGATGTCGTAAAATCAACCTGCTTGTTATCAGACATGAACAATTTCGCTGCCATGAACGAAGTGTATGGGAAATATTACAACACTGACGCGCCTGCCCGTGCAGCCTATGGCGTTGTAAAACTTCCACTTGGCGTATTAGTTGAAATTGAAACGATTGCCGTTAAAGCAAAATAAACTACCCCCACCATGAAAATTAAAACGCTACTTATATCACTCATCCTTCTCCCCTTTAGTCTGTTTGCCAAAGATGGCATTTGGCTTCCTTATCTGTTGCAACAGCTCAACGAACCGGAGATGAAAGAGATGGGAATGCACATATCTGCTGTTGACATCTACAGCATTAACAAAACATCTATCAAAGATGCCATCGTTCAATTCGGCGGAGGATGTACCGGCGAAGTAGTATCTGATCAAGGGCTCTTACTTACCAACCACCATTGCGGTTATGGTTCCATTCAAAGACATAGCTCATTGGCAAACGACTATCTAACCAATGGTTTCTGGTCTAATTCTTTAGAAGAGGAATTACCAAATCCCGGTTTGACAGTCACCTTCCTCGTCAGGATGGAAGATGTAACCAAACAAATCATTGCAGGGGTTAAGAAAGAGATGACTGAAGCAGAACGTAATAAAATCATTCTCCAGAACAGTGAACGAATTGCGATGACAGCAATTAAAGGGACCCATTATGAAGCACGAGTCCGTCCTTTCTACTATGGCAATCAATACATACTAATGATCAGCGAAACCTTCAGAGATATTCGCTTAGTAGGCGCCCCTCCCAGTAATATCGGCAAGTTTGGTGGCGACACGGATAATTGGATGTGGCCCCGTCATACAGGAGATTTCTCTGTCTTCCGTATCTATGCCGATAAAGATGGCAACCCTGCCGATTATGCTAAAACCAATGTCCCTTACAAACCAAAATACTCACTTCCTGTCTCGCTGAAAGGGGTCAACAAGGGTGACTTCACCTTCGTATTTGGCTATCCCGGTAGAACGCAAGAATACATTCCCTCTCAGGCGGTTCAACTACAGGCAGAAATCCGTAATCCTGTTTCCATTAAACTTAGAGATACCCGCTTGAATATCATGAATGAATACCAGAAACTAGATCCGCTGGTCAGAATTCAATACGCTGCAAAAAATGCCGGCATCGCTAATGGCTGGAAAAA
>JAHEYR010000042.1 GCA_023251485.1 Bacteroidales bacterium | reverse complement strand
GCAATCTTCTCTGCACTGTTGATACCATCTAAGGCGGATGATACGATACCTCCTGAATAGCCTGCTCCTTCGCCACAGGGATAGAGATTGGCGATGGTGACGTGTTCGAAGGTCTCAGGATCTCTTGGAATCCGGACGGGTGATGAGGTGCGCGACTCTACCATCAGCAACATGGCTTCGTTGGTGAGATATCCGCGCAGCTTCTTGTCGAACATGGGGAATGCGCCTTGCATCCGTACACCTATTTCTGCAGGTAGTAGCTCGTGTAGGGGTGCAGAAACCATTCCGGGGTGATATGACGAGGTTTTAAGTGATTGCGATATTCTGCCTTCGGTGAAGTCGGCCATGCGTTGTGCGGGCGCTTTTTGACTGTTTCCGGAGATAGAGAACGCCAATTGTTCAACCGCCTCCTGATAGGCCAGTCCTGCCAAAGCGCCTTGTTCGGCATAGGGCTGATAGTCTTCGAGGTTTACGGTGACAACCATACCAGAGTTAGCAAACTCTGAATTACGCTGCGAATTAGACATGCCGTTTACCACCACCTGTCCTTCGTCGGTTGCAGAGGGAACGATGATGCCACCGGGACACATGCAGAATGAAAAGACACCGCGCCCATCCACCTGCTCTACCACGCTATAGGCGGCTGCAGGGAGATACTGTTCGCGGACTTCCTGCTTATAGATCAGGTAGTCGATCAGCTGTTGCGGATGTTCAATACGAACACCCAGGGCAAAGGGTTTGGCTTCGAGTAATACGGATTTGCGATGTAGCAGTCGGTATATATCGCGCGCGGAGTGACCTGTAGCCATGATAACGGATAGTCCCTCGAAGGTGGTTCCGTTTTTAGTGACTACTCCCTTCAACTTACCACTCTCAATGATAAAATCTTCTACACGATGGTTAAAGTAAAACTCTCCACCGCTATCGAGGATGGTTTTTCGGATGGCACTGATGATGGCGGGAAGTTTATCGGTACCGATATGAGGATGGGCTTCAAAGAGAATCTCGGGATTCGCGCCATGGTTGACAAGGCCTTGCAGTACATCTTGTACGTTGCCTCGCTTGGTGGAACGGGTATAAAGCTTCCCGTCAGAATAGGTGCCGGCTCCTCCCTCACCAAAACAGTAGTTGGAGTCGGGATTGACAATATGTTCTCTGTTGAGCTGTGCTAAATCGAATTTACGGGCTTTGACATCTTTGCCCCGTTCTATGATAACAGGACGTAGGCCCCGCTCTATTAACCGCAGGGCGGCAAAGAGTCCGGCAGGACCTGCCCCAACAATAATAACGGCAGGGCGGGTTCCAACAAAAGGATACTCTTTTTTGGTATAGGTATCTTCGAAAGAGAGTTTTTCTCCAATAAAGAATTCGGCTTTTAAGCGTACCCAAATCTTTTTAGCCCTCGCATCGACAGAACGTTTGAGGTATTTGATATGCCATATTCTTCCCGGGGCGACTTTTAATAACCGGGCTGCTACTTTTCTAATGGCCTCAGCATCGGTTGATTGCTTTGGTGTAAGTTGTATCTCAAGTATTTGTCTCATCTTTCTCCTTCAATGCCCAGCCTGTGGTGAGACTATTCAAATGTAATAGATAATTGAAAAATTTTAGAATTTAAACGTGTGACTCCTTTGGTATACATAGAGTTATCGCGAAATAAGACATCGCGTAAACCATATGACATCTTGGCCTCAACCCCCATCTTAAACCATTCAAAATAGAAATCGAAGCCGGCTCCAAACTCACCGTATAGGTCTTTATGGTTGAGGGCTACATTTGAAAGATCGTCAGTTAGTGCTTTTGATCTCTTGGTGGCATCAGATGAAAGGTCGTATACAAACTTGCCTCCTCCAAAGATGTAGGGACGTGCATTATTGATACGATTTCCCTTGTATTTTAGATGTAAAGGAAACTCGAGAAATGTGCTTTTGATGCTGGCTGACCACGATACGGTATCGGATGTTTGAAGCGTTGGATTGGTTTCATAATAATAATAATCCAGCTTTCGCTCTCCAAACGATAAGGTAGGGATGGCACGAAGATCAAAATGATCAGAAAGACGAAGATTTCCTATGATACCAATGGAGAAGCCGGTCGTCGAAACAGGTTCTACGGATTTTAGTATGGCGGTGGAATTCACATCTTTACTCAGATATTCGGTAGACAGATAGGAGGAGTTTAGTGATAAACTATGATAATCCTGCTTTATCGAAAAGCCCATGTCATTAATCCCCAGTAAAAAACCAAAGTGGTAAGGCTCATAATCATATTCGGGCAGATTCTGAACTCTTTCTCTTTGACTATATCCCCCTACTGTTGCAAGTAAAAAGAGTGCTACTATTAGAATATTCCGTACCAAGGTAAATCGTTTTTGAGTGATAACACTGAATACAAATATATCAATTTATTTATCTCCAACGTAAATTGTTGCAATACCAAATGTGAGCGGACGTTGTTTGCAGTTTTGGAACCCTGCTTTCTTTAAACGTACCAGAAATGCCTCTCCTGAAGGAAATTGACGAACAGAATCGGGAAGATAGGTGTATGCTGCACTATCTTTTGATACCATTTTACCGATCAATGGAAGGATATTACGGAAGTAAAAGAAATAAAAAGCACGAACAAATGAGTTTGTGGGGATCGAAAACTCTAATACAAAAATGCGTCCCTGTGGTTTTAATACACGATTCATCTCTGCCAGTCCCAGATCCAGGTTTTCAAAATTGCGGACTCCAAAGGCTACCATGGCTGCATCAAACCTTCCGGCAGGGAAGTTGAGGTTTTCAGAGTCGCCCAACTCAAGCTTGATGGTGGATGCCAATCCTTTAGAAAGGATCTTTTTCCGGCCTATCTCAAGCATTTCGTTGGCGATATCGACACCAATAATTTCTGCAGGTCTTATCTTCGAAGCGGTTATGGCCAGGTCGCCGGTGCCGGTAGCTACATCAAGTATAGCGGCTGGATTCTTTTCAGACAACATCTTAACCAGCTTATTACGCCAGATCTTATCAATGTTTAACGAGAGTAGATGGTTTAATAGATCGTATCTCCAGGCAATCTTGTTAAACATTGAGCGTACCTGATCTTTTTTGCTTTGGGTCATATCCAATTTACTGTTTTCTGTTTAAAGTGAAAAATAGTCCTGAAGTAATAGTGTGGTCTCTTTCATCAGGCGCTCACGATTAACAGGAACAACGCCAATATGTTCACAGACCAGTCCACCTGCAAGGTTAGAAAGGGCTGCAATCAGATCGATGGGTTGGTCCAGTGCCAGACAGAGTGAGGCCACTCCAATCACGGTGTCGCCTGCTCCGGAGACATCCGTTATTGCTCTTCGGTGAGCAGGAACGTGAAAGCACGACTCATTTTTATCAGCATCGCAACTACGGATGAACACACCATATTCGGAAAGGGTGGTCATGGCAATCTTGATTTGTTGCTTTTCCTGAAGCAGATTTAAGGCTTTTGTGAGCGAGGTCTGATCTTCAGGATTAACATCGACCTTTAAACCTTCCTTTAATTCTTTTAGGTTGGGTTTGAAAAGCGTGACCTGATTGTATTGGTCGAAGTTTTTCTTCTTGGGATCTACAGTTGTTGGGATGCCTTTCCGGTTGGCCAGAGCAATCACTTTCGTTATCACCTCTGCCGTTAATACCCCTTTGTTGTAGTCTTCAAAGATAATGACGTTCACCTTTTCGGTTTCGATGATCTCTTCAACCCTTTTCAGGAATTGGGTTGATTCGTCCTGGTTAAGGTCGGAGTCAGTCTCTTCGTCTATTCTCAACATCTGCGTTCTGTTGCCGATGACTCTGTATTTGGTGGTGGTGGGACGAAAAGAACTTCGGATGATGCCATCATTGCGCATATTTTGATCTTCCATCAACTGAAGAAACTCATTGCCCTTGGCATCGTCACCAATGACGGAACACATAATGGGAATGGCTCCCATCGACTTAATATTAAGAGCCACATTGGCAGCTCCTCCTAATAAGCTTTTGCGTTTTTCTACCAGTACAATGGGAACAGGTGCTTCGGGAGATATGCGTTCGACTTTCCCAAAAAGGTTGGCATCGATCATCACATCGCCTATAATGAGTGCTTTCAGGTCGTTAAAAGCGTTAAACAGACCTGAAATGGTATGGTTTGACAACATAATACGTTGTGCGTTATGGTGGTTAAGAGGGCAGTAGACTAGTTGAATTTTGCGAGTAGTTCTTTGATGCGTTTAACGGCTTCAACTAACTCTTCTTCAGAGGTTGCGTAAGAGAAGCGGACACAGTTTGGATTGCCAAAACCTTCGCCGGCTACTAATGCAACATAGATAGTATCAATAATATAATCGCATAAAGTGGCAGCACTGGTGATGGTAAAGCCATTATATGATTTGCCAAATAGTCCCGATACATCTGGGAACAGGTAGAATGCGCCATCGGGAACATATGTTTTGAATCCTGGTACATCACTCAATAATTTATAAAGCAGGTCTCTTCTTCTCAGGAAGGCCGCATTCATTTTCTTCAGATCTTCACTCTTTGTAGGATCGGCTAACAGGCCCGGTACGGAAGCTTTCTGGGTGATGCTGCAAGTGCCTGAAGTGATTTGACCTTGTAGTTTTTCGCATGCGCCTGCAATAAGTTCGGAAGCAACCATGTATCCTAAACGCCAACCTGTCATAGCAAATCCTTTCGACATACCATTGATGATGATGACGCGGTCTCTGATATCTTCAAACTGAGCAATACTTTCATGTTTGCCGGTAAAGTTGATGAGCTCATAGATCTCATCCGAGATGATATAGATGCCTTTATGACGAGCAAATACATCAGCTAATGCCCTTAATTCTTCTTTGGAATAGATGGTTCCGGTTGGATTGGAAGGACTGGAAAAAAGGAAGAGTTTGGTTTTTGGCGTGATTGCAGCTTCAAGTTGTTCAGGGGTAATCTTGAAACGTGATTCAATCGTTGTTTCAATAAATACACCTTTACCTTCGGCTATCTTGATCATCTCTTTGTAGGAAACCCAATATGGAGATGGGATGATAACTTCATCGCCGGGATTCACCAATGCCATAATCGCATTGGTAAGCGATTGTTTAGCACCCGTTGATACCACTACCTGACTGGGTTTGATCTCAAGATTATTGTCGCGTTTTATTTTTAAACAAATAGCCTCTCGAAGATCTGCAAATCCTGCTACTGGCGAATATGACGAAAAATTATTGTCGATTGCTGTCTTAGCTGCTTCCTTTATGTAGTCGGGTGTAAAGAAATCAGGTTGTCCAATACTTAAATTGATAACATTAATCCCTTGGACGGCTAAGGCTCTGCTTTTTTTGCTCATTGCCAGGGTTTCTGATTCTGACAGGGTTAAGATTCTGTCTGACAGTATTTGTTGCATGTTTATTTGTTTTAAGTAAAAATCTGTGCAAAGTTACCAATTTAGGTTAAACAGTTTTATGTTGTAAGCATTAAACAATGGGTTTATTATTACGATATTTGCAACTAATAACGATTAAATTATAATTTGTTAAATTTTCATTATGAATGTTATTTTTCAAACAGTACTTTTGGTAGTACCGTCTTTGCTTGTCATCTTTGCCGTTTACCTGATGTTACAAAACTTTTTACACATTGAGACTGAAAAGAATCATAAGTTACTCTCAATTGAAAATCGAAAGATATCACTGCCGATGCAGCTTCAGGCCTATGAGCGGTTAGCGTTATTGATGGAACGTATAGCCCCGGTAGCTTTGGTATTGCGGATTAGTCGTCCCGGTATGACGGTGATTCAACTACAAAAAGAGATGGTCAGTTCTATCCATTCGGAGTTCGAACACAATCTCTCACAGCAAATCTATGTTTCTGCTGATTGCTGGACATTAATTAAATCAACAGTGGAAGAGACTATTCGTCTGGTACATAGCACAGCGGGTCAACTGACTCAGGATAGTGATGCAGCTACTTTTTCGGCTCTCTTTATGCAGAATGTGTTAGAGAACAACAATCAAACTGAACAGACACTAGGATTATTACGTTTAGAGGCTTCACGATTATTTTAAATCGAATGGGGGATGAAACATCTCAATCTTTTCTTCAAGTTCTGTTTATTGTTGATACTGTTGTTGCTTTCAACTGTTGGGTGGTCACAAAATTCATTATTCCGGTCTTTTGCCTCTGTTTCTTGTGCTGAGAAGCGTTGGGCCATGAAGCATCTATTTATTGCTAAACAAGCCTGGAAAATAACTGAACGCGTACGCATTGTCACCGATAGTCTTAAACAACGCGCCATCCCTGATCAGGATGCTTCGGGTGGTAAGCTGGATGCATTTCGACATAGCTTCTGGATGGCCTCATTGACAAAACGGATAGGAGCGAGGAGAGCGTTGTCGTTGGGTCGGGCACACGAAAGAGGTAACTATCGGGATTATAAAAAGAAACGATTTGAAGAAGGCGATATCCCTGATAAAGCTGCCGGTGAAATGGATCTATATAACAATGGTGTGGGATCAAAGATCGGTACCCAATCAAAAGGAAGCTATGAAAAGGATATTATTGAAGCCATTCTTTCTGCTATTCATGCTGGAAATATGAAGATCATTTTAAAAGACGCGCAGGGTCGATCGTGCGACAGTTTGATGCAACCCATTCCTGCTTCAGCTATGAAAGGAAAGTGGGATACGCCAAGGGTTTTAGTTGCTTCTGATTTTAAAATTCTTAAGTAATATGGTGTTTTTACTCCTCATACTTATATTGTGTACTTCTGTATTTCTTACAGGGGCATCGGTACTTTTCCAATTTGTGCTTTATCCTTTATTCCATAAAGTCTCCGCCTTTGATATTGAATGTTATTTCAAAAAATATCAGATACAGACGATGCGTATCATGGTTCCTCTCTTTGTCTTAGATGTTTTATTTACAGTGCTTTTGCCATTCATGCCGTTGAGACCGAATTTAAGTAGTCCGCTTTTGCTTTCATTTGTAATGATGGCATTTGCCTACTTTAATTTCTTATTATTACAAGTTCCATTAAATTTGCAGTTTAAAGAGAGTCAAAATCCTGTTATTATTAATAAGATGATAAAATATAACTGGATAAGTGTAATTTCGTGTTCGATTAGGGTGGCGCTCATCGTTCTGATCTTATTAAGGCTTCATTCATAAATAGTTGAAAATAATTATCGCATGCTATTAAAATCCACAGCAATAACCGGTGCTGTTGCCATTAGTCTGGCTGCAATACTATGGGGCCTCGACGGTATTGTATTGACCCCCAGACTCTATAATTTAAACATCACATATGTTGTGTTTGTAGTGCATTGTATCCCTTTTCTGTTGTTAAATCTGGTTTGCTACAAATCGTATAAGGAGCTGAAAACATTTACTAAATTTGATTTTCTCTTTTTCTTTCTGGTCGCTCTATTTGGAGGAGCGCTTGGTACGCTGGCTATTGTAAAAGCACTTTTTCTGGTCAACTTTCAGAGTCTTACGGTGGTTGTATTGCTGCAAAAGCTGCAGCCTGTTTTTGCTATCACATTGGCTGCTATACTATTAAAAGAAAGGGTTCACAAAGGATTCGTTGTATGGGCTTCCATTGCCATTATTGCAGGATATTTTCTGACATTTGGAATGCACCTCCCCGATTTTTTGTCAGGTTCTAATACAGGGTTGGCAGCAGCGTATTCGTTGGCAGCAGCTTTTATGTTTGGTAGCTCTACTGTGTTGGGAAAGAAAGTGCTAAACAAAATTGATTTTATTTCGGCTACCTTTTTTAGATATGGCTTCACGACCATTATTATGTTTGTCTTAGTCCTCATTAATGGCCTTTTTGTTCAGTTTAAGGCAACTACGCCTATAAACTGGACCATCTTTATTATTATTTCATTTACAACAGGGTCAGGAGCTCTCTTTTTATACTATTACGGATTACGGAAGGTGAAAGCGATGGTGGCAACTATCTGTGAATTGTTTTTTCCTGTTTCTGCAATTTTGTTTGATTATCTGTTTAATCATCGTGTTTTATCACCCATCCAGTGGATCAGTTCCGCTATCCTTTTAATTGCAATTATTAAACTGAGTATTCGTCCGGGTGTTGATTGATTTATTCTCGAATCTCAAAATGGGAAAAAACATTATGTCGGTGTTTCAAAATGAGAATTTGTAATTAGTGTCTTGTATTTATTTGTAAATAAGGTATTTATATTTATGCTTTCGATGAATATATATAGGTTGTTATTATTTGTTAGTCGGTTTTTAATTTAAAGTTGAATTTTAGGAATTTCAGTTGTTATATATTGTGTAACGTGTTGGTGTATATACTGTTATGTGTATTGAAGCTCTTTTGTTTTGTTTATTTTTAGTTGTTATTTGATAAACAATATGAGTTATGTTTTGAAGTTAACGTCTAATGTGCTTATATTGAACTATGTAGTTCGAAGTGTGTGTGGGTTCGAATCATTTTATAGATCAAAGAGGACCTGTTTTGTTAGAAAAACGAGTTTCTCAAAATGGGAAAAACTTTTACCCGGTTATCCTTTTCCTTTATTTCTGAATTAACGAGTGGAAACAGCCAAAAACAAAAAAAGACCCTGGGTAGAGTCTTTTCGTGCTTTAGGATATAAAAGAGAACCGATGGCCAGATCACAAACAGCCACCACAACCAACCATGACGGCCACCGGCCTCCTTTAGAGGTTATTAGCTTTGAAAATCTTTTAATGATTCCATTAATTTCTTACGGGTAAAGAATATTCTGCTCTTTACTGTACCTATCGAGATGTTCAGTTTATCAGCTATTTCCTTGTATTTGAAGCCTGCATTGTGCATTTCGAAGGGCAGACGTTGTACTTCGTCCAGTCGTGAAATGTCTTTTTGGATTTCTTTGTAGTGATAATCACTATCAGGTGCAGGGAATTCAGATTTACGAGGGATATTCAAGTAGAATAAATCTTCAGTGTTATCTACTATTGTGCTGGCTTTCTGATTTCTACGATAATTATTGATAAAGGTGTTTTTCATTATCGTGAAAGTCCATGCTTTCAGGTTTGTATCATCAGCAAACTTGTCGCGGTTTACAAGTGCTTTTAAATATGTATCTTGGATTAAATCCTTGGCTTCTTCTTTATCGTTTGTTAGCGATTTGGCAAAGTACTGCAGATTGCTTTGCAGGTTCATCAACTTTGTATTGAATTCAATTGCTGTCATGGCGATTCTGTTTTAAGGTTTATACTTACATGTTAAACAAAAAGCATGCAATTATTTGCAAATATATAAAAATAAAATAGAATAAATCTTAATAAGGATTAAAAATATTGTGTAATACAACATTATGCACTGATAACTAATAAAATATAATTTAGATTAAATAAAAAAAGTTTAATTAATTAACAATTACATTAAACAATGTTAACATTTAAGACTGCTTTATTAAAACAATCTTTGGAGGAGAGCTAAACGTTATGCGGAAGTAGGTAATGTGATATGTATTATTATATAGAAAATATAGTGCCAAATCAAACTAATTCAGAGATTAGTTTAAACGATAATTGTATAAAGCTTCGTCAGTTAGACCACTTGGGAGAAAGCGGCTGATAGCTGTTGTATTTAACTGGCAATGATTCATATCAAAAAAAATCCCTGTAATGAACTGAAAAGATCATTACAGGGATTCGAAATTGTGTTTTACGATAGCGGATTTACTTCACTACGTCGTAATAACAAACTTTAGGAGAGATGATCTTCTCCTCTTTCTTTAAGAGCTTAATTGCTTTATCCACTTCGGCTTTATCAATGCCGGCAGCTAAAGCTATTTCACCTGATTTTAATGGCTTACCAGCCTTTAAAATGGTGTCCAGTACAATTTCTGATGTTCCCATTGTTTTAGCAGTTTTTTATTAATAAATCAGTTTATTGAAAACAAAGTCGAAATCATTAGTCAAGTTTGTGCACCACGATACCACTACGAAGTTTGGGCTCAAACCAAGTAGTTTTAGGAGGCATAATATTATCGGTATCGGCAATATCGATCAATTGTTGCATTGACACAGCATACAGTGCAAAGGCAACCTTCATTTCCCCACTATCGACACGCTTTTTTAATTCGCCAAGACCACGAATACCACCTACAAAGTCGATCCGTTTATCGGTTCTTAAATCTTTTATTCCTAAAAGACTGTCGAGAATCAGATTAGAAAGGATGGTTACATCTAATACACCAATCGGATCGTTGTCATTATAGGTTCCAACTTTTGCGGTTAGCGAATACCATCTTCCCTCCAGATACATACTGAAGTTGTGAAGTTTCGTAGGCTTATAAATTTCTGTTCCTTTATCTTCGATATCGAAAACGAGAGCCAGCTTTTCTAATAACTCAGTTGAGGTCAATCCGTTCAAATCTTTCACCACTCGGTTATAATCGATGATGGTTAATTGATTGTCCGGAAAATGTACAGCCAGGAAAAAGTTGTATTCCTCTTTTCCGGTATGGTTAGGATTATTTTTCTTCTTTTCATTGCCCACAAGAGCGGCCGCAGCTGTTCTGTGATGACCATCTGCAACATAGGTTGCTGGAACTTTTGCAAAGAGGTCGACAATTCTTTTTACCAAAACAGGGTTATTGATCACCCAGAAATGATGACCAAATCCATCATCAGCTGTAAAGTCGTAAACAGGTGCATTTTCTTTAACGAAAGCAGCCACAATCTCATCAAGCTCAGCCACGGCTGGGTAGGTAAAGAAAACAGGTTCCATATTCGCATTCGTGATACGCACATGTTTCATTCTGTCTTCTTCTTTATCTTTACGGGTAAGTTCGTGTTTCTTGATTACATTATTCATGTAATCTTCAACGGCAGCGCAACCCACAATACCATATTGGGTTTTCCCATTCATGGTTTGTGCATAGATATAAAGGCATTCTGTATCATCTTGAACCAGCCAGTCGTTTGATTGAAACATTTCAAAGTTGGTTCTTGCTTTTTCGTAAACAGAAGCATCATGTTCATCAATACCAACAGCGAGATCGATCTCAGGTTTAATGATATGTAATAACGAAAAAGGGTTTCCTTCAGCTTCAATACGAGCTTCAGAAGAGTTTAATACATCGTAGGGACGCGATGCAAGTTCCTTTGCAATCTTTTGGGGTGGACGGAGCCCCTTGAATGGTTTTAAAACAGCCATAGTAGATATGTTTTTGCTTAATAATAACGTATAAAAGCAGAAATTCCCTTGGATGTGGGAATTTCTGCTTCAAAAGTAAAGAAAACTGTCGTTAGTATGTTGTCTATCCTAAATAATTATAGAAAAGATTTCAACTCGTGATTGATTTAAAAGTCCTCTTCTTCTTCCGCAGTAAACGATGAACTGCGTTGGAGAGAGCCGATAAGTGCACCAATCATTTTCGTCATTTCCATCAACTGATTTCTGGAGTAATCAGCTGCATCTGAAGTAAAGAACTTTCGTTTCGATGCCAGGGAGGTGAACACTACACACTCTCTGATAGCACTTTTTGCTAGTTTCAAGTAGTAAATAAATTGACTTTTGTTTCTTGATGATCCTTCTGAAATATTAACTGCAATATTCATAGCTGACTGAAAGAATTTCTCGCTAATGATATCTCCTTTCGGTACCGGAAATTCTCCAATTGATTGATTGATCCAATCAATATAATCCAGTGCTTTGTGATAGACTCGCAGATCTTCAAATCGGAAGAATGCTGTAGTTTTTTCCAATTCGTTCTCCATTTTGTGTTTGCGTATTTAGTTTAACTTGCGTTGGTTTTTGCGTTTAAATGGTGAAGCTCTCTAGAGTTAAACAAGTGGTTATTTTAGAACACCAATATACATAGGGTTTTTTAAAAAAACAAGTCGGATTCTGTTTTTAGAACCCGACTTGTTAAATAAACTTAAATTGATTGATAATCAGATGTTAATATCTAGACTATTTATTAACTTTGAATGAAATATCGCCTTTTTCAAAGAAATTTACGATCTGATTAGCCGCTGCAAGGCCTGCATTTATGTTTGCTTCTTCCGTTTGTGCACCAATTTTCTTTGGAGTGAAGAAAAACTTGCCGGCAAACTTCTCTGCGATTTCTGCTTTACAGGCTGGCTCGATATCCGAAAGATATCTGAAATCGGCACGTTCTGCGAAGACCTTTAAAAGATCCTCTTCGCAAATAACCTCCTTACGGGCGGTGTTTACTAACGTTGCTCCTTTAGGCATTTTTGAAAGCAACTCGTAATTGATAGAATTCTTGGTTTGTGCGGTAGCCGGGATATGTAGCGAAACATACTGACAAGTGCTGTAAAGATCTTCAACAGCTGTTACCACTTTTACGCCATCAGCTTCGATCGCATCTTTCTTGACAAAAGGATCAAATGCATATACATCCATCCCAAAACCAAATGCAATCTTAGCAACATAGCGGCCTACATTACCATAGGCATGGATACCAATCTTCTTACCACGTAGTTCGCTCCCTGATGATCCGTTGTAGTTGTTACGCGCCATCAATACCATCATACCAAAAGCAAGTTCGGCAACGGCATTTGAGTTCTGACCCGGTGTATTCATGGCAACGATATTGTGCTCTGTAGCGGCAGCCAGATCAATATTATCATAACCGGCACCGGCTCTGACAACGATCTTCAATTTTTTACCGGCAGCTAAAACATCTTTATCTGCAATGTCAGATCTGATAATCATTGCATCAACATCTGCTACAGCTTTTAATAGGTCGGCTTTATCCGTATATTTTTCAAGCAACACCAGTTCGTAACCGGCAGCATCTGTTATTCTACGAATACCGTCGACCGCTACCTTGGCAAAAGGCTTATCGGTAGCAATTAAAACTTTTCTCATACCTATTTATATTATGCATTGTTGCTTTCGAAATCTTTCATTGCATCAACAAGTACTTGTACACTTTCGATTGGAAGTGCATTATAAGTCGAAGCGCGGAAACCTCCAACAGAACGGTGTCCCTTGATACCAACAATACCACGGCTTTTTGTGAATTCCATAAATGCATCCTCTTTGTCTTTGTACTCATCTTTCATTACAAAGCAGATGTTCATGATAGAACGAGATTCTTTAGCAGCAGTACCAACAAACATCTTACTATTGTCGATTGCAGCATAAAGCAGATTTGCTTTTTCGATATTCATGGCTGCAATTTTCTCAACACCACCGATAGATTTTAACCATTTCAGTGTTTCGTTAACCGTAAAGATAGGCATTACAGGAGGGGTGTTAAACATAGAACCCTCTTTGATGTGGATGCGATAATCCATCATAGAAGGTAATGCACGCTCAACTTTTCCAAGAATATCATCGCGAACAATAACAAAAGTAACACCTGCAGGTCCCAGGTTCTTTTGAGCACCACCATAGATCAAACCATATTTAGAAACATCAACTTTACGGCTAAGAATGTCTGACGACATATCAGCAACTAAAGTAACAGGACTGTCAATGTCGGTACGGATCTCAGTTCCATAAATGGTGTTGTTCGTTGTGATGTGGAAGTAATCGGCATCAGTAGGAACAGAATAACCTGTAGGTATGTAAGAAAAATTCTTGTCAGAAGAAGACGCAACAACATCAACCTGACCAAACAATTTAGCCTCTTTCAGTGCTTTCTTTGCCCAAACGCCTGTTTCGAGATAAGCGGCTTTTTTGTTTAGAAGGTTAAAAGGAACCATGCAGAATTGCATACTAGCACCACCACCAAGGAATAAAACCTGATAGCCTTCAGGGATTTCGAGTAACTCTTTGAATAGCGCAACAGCTTCATCCAGAATAGCTTGGAAGTCTTTGCTACGGTGAGATATTTCAAGAAGAGATAACCCTGAACCATTCAAATTTAGAATAGCTTTGGCTGTGTTTTCAATTGCCTCCTTTGGTAAGATGGATGGACCGGCATTAAAGTTGTGTTTTTTCATAATAAGAGGTTTATTTCCTTAACTTGTTCGGATTTTTAGTGTAATGTTATTTTCTGAACAAAGATAAGTAATCTCTGAAAACACAAAACTGCTTTTTATCCTTTTTTTTCAACAACCTTATTATTTAAAATTCAAATAATTACCTTTGTATTCAGATAACCCAATGTTGATAATTGAATTTTTATTAAATAATCAGGCAAATGTTTTGATTTCTTAAATCAATTTTGTAATTTTGCCGACCTAAAATTGAAAGATTAAACCAATGAGAAAAGACATTCATCCTAAGGAATACAGGCTAGTTGTTTTTAAAGATATGTCTAATGACTATGCTTTTATGACAAAATCTTGTGTACAGTCAAGAGATACCATTGTATGGGAAGATGGAAAAGAGTATCCTTTATTCAAACTCGAAATTTCACATACTTCGCATCCGTTCTACACAGGCAAGATTAAACTTGTTGACACTGCAGGACGTATTGATAAATTCAATAGCAGGTATAAGAAACATATCGAAAACAGGCCAGCGAAAGCTGAATAATAAACCTGATATAAAAATTATTAAAAAGTCCCAACAAAAGTGGGACTTTTTAAGTTTTATATTAAAACGTTTCAGAATTAAATCTTCTAGTTATGAATTTCATTCTATTTGATGATTCGCGTAGAAATTATTTTTTACCATTAACATTCTTGCGGCCTATAGCTGAGATCCGTGTAGGAATTTTGACTATTCGTGAGAAGTGGGAGAAAATGTTGGGTGCTAAAACTTCGACCCTAACTGAAGAGTATCTCAGTGCTAAATTTCCAATTGTAAAAAAGGAAAATAACATTCTTATCAATGCTGCGGTTTGTCCAACACAAGCATTAATCGACCAGATCCTTAATCTTAAACCCCTTCAGGCACTTGTACAAAACGATACAATCGTTGCGATGCATATGATTGAAGAGCAGGTTGATAAGCTTGATGGAACCGATTTGAGCTCACCTAATATCCAGGAAATTGAAACGACCTGCGAATTTATTGAGCTATACTATATGTGGGATATCTTTCGTAGGAATGCTGAGGCTATTCAACAGGATTTTGAGCTGATCACCAAAGGAAGAACTTCAGCACCTATTAGCTCTACAAACAGAGTCTTAGGTGAAGGGAATATCTTTCTGGAAGAAGGCGTTACCATGGAGTTTGCCACTCTTAATGCAACAAAAGGCCCTATCTATATTGGCAAGAATGCTGAAATAATGGAGGGAGCCATGATTAGAGGACCTTTTGCTATATGCGAAGGCGGTGTTGTTAGAATGGGAGCTAAGATATATGGCTCTACCACTGTCGGTCCTAAATCAAAGGTTGGAGGCGAGCTGAACAATGTTGTCATTTTCGGGTTCTCCAATAAAGTTCATGATGGCTATCTTGGAAATTCTGTAATCTCTGAATGGTGTAATATCGGAGCTGATACCAATTGCTCTAATATGAAGAACACCTATCACAATATCAGAGTATGGAGTTATCCTGAAAAGACATTTATCGATACCGGATTGATATTCTGTGGATTGATTATGGGCGACCATAGTAAATGCGGTATCAATACCATGTTTACAACAGGAACTGTCATCGGTATCAGTACCAATATATTTGGATCTGGTTTTATGCGTAACTTCATTGCTTCTTTTGCTTGGGGTGGCGCATCGGGTTTCTCTACTTACGACTTGAAAAGGGCTATTGCCGTTGCCAGAGAATCCTATGGACGACGTGGAGTTGAATGGACTGCTGCAGATGAGGCCATCTTCTCTCATGTGTTCGAAACAACCTTCGACTATCGGAAAGTCTAATCAACACATTCTGAGCTTTTTTTCTCTCTATCAGTTAAAGTCATCCTGAAAAAGTTCAGGTATCTTTGTATGCTGAAAAACCATCTCTGTATTTTTTACATGAGTTTAATGACGAATAAAAAACTATGAGTAGCTTTATTGATATTAAAAAACCATCATTATTTTCTGACACGGTGGAGAACGATTCGGAATTTATTCCGTTAATGTCTTCCGAAGATATGGAACAGATGAACGCTGAAGCGGTCCCTGACCAGTTGTCTATTTTGCCTTTACGCAATACTGTTCTTTTTCCAGGCGTGGTTATTCCTATTACCATTGGTCGTGATAAATCTATCCGACTGATCAAAGAACACTATCGTACGGATCGTATCATTGGTGTCGTGGCACAAAAGCATGGTGAAATCGAAGATCCTACTCCTGACGACCTTTTTAAAGTTGGTACTGTTGCTCAGATTATAAAACTGTTTCAGATGCCTGATGGCAATACAACAGCTATTCTGCAAGGGAAAAAAAGATTCGAGACTACTGAATATGTTCAAACCGAACCTTTCTTTAAAGCTGCTGTAACTCAATATAAGGATAAGAAAAGTCATCCTAAAGACAAGAAATTTAAGGCAATGATGGCCACCATTAAAGAAATGGCGGTTCAAATTGCTACACAATCCCCCAGCATACCTACCGAGGCTTCATTTGCTATCAGCAATATCGATAGTCCAATCTTTCTGATCAATTTCATCGCATCTAACCTCAATATTAGTCTTGAGGAAAAACAATCGCTACTTGAGATTGATGATGTATTGGAACGCGCTACAAGGGTGTTGAACAACCTTACGCAAGAGTTGCAAATGCTTGAGTTGCGTAATCAGATTCAGACTAAGGTGAAAACTGATATCGATAAACAACAGCGCGATTATTTCTTAAACCAACAGTTGAAAACCATTCAGGAAGAGCTTGGCAACAACCCGAATGAGCAAGAGATCAAAGAGCTGCAAGATAAAGCTGCAGATAAAAAATGGAATAAAGAGGTAAGCGATATCTTTGATAAAGAACTAACCAAGCTGCAACGCATGAATCCGGCTGCCATGGAATATTCCATGCAGATCAACTATCTGGAGGTGCTCATCAATCTGCCTTGGAGTGAATATACAAAAGATAATTTCGATTTAAAAAATGCCGAGAAGGTACTCGATCGCGATCATTATGGTCTGGAGAAAGTAAAAGAACGGATCATTGAATACTTGGCAGTGTTGAAGTTGAAGGGAGATATGAAGTCGCCCATCATCTGTCTGTTTGGCCCTCCGGGTGTAGGTAAAACCTCATTGGGTAAATCAGTAGCCGAAGCATTGGGACGTAAATATGTGCGTATCTCGTTGGGCGGTCTTCGTGATGAAGCTGAAATCAGAGGTCATCGCAAAACATATATCGGAGCCATGCCAGGGCGTGTCATCCAGAGCCTTCGTAAGGCCGGTTCTTCTAATCCTGTATTCGTTCTCGATGAGATTGACAAAGTAGCTGGCAACAGCGTGAACGGCGATCCTTCATCTGCATTACTTGAGGTGCTTGATCCTGCTCAAAATAACGCCTTCTACGATAACTTCCTTGAGGTAGAATATGATTTATCACGAATCATGTTTATTGCTACTGCTAACTCGCTAAACACCATCCATCCAGCCCTTCGCGACCGTATGGAAGTGATTGATATCAGTGGATATCTACTTGAAGAGAAGCTTGAAATTGCAAAGCGCCATCTTATCCCACGATTGCTGAAAGAACATGGGATGACGAGCAAGCAAATTGCATTCAGCAAGACTGTTTTGGAAGTAATCATAGAGGAATATACCCGTGAGTCTGGCGTCCGTTCACTCGAACGGTTGATTGCTAAGATAATTCGTAACAGAGCACGTTTTATTGCGGATGACGAAACCTATAACAAAAAAATAGCTGTTTCAGAGCTTGCAAAGATATTAGGACCTTCACATTTTCAGAAAGAGCGTAGTATCAATCCGGATGTTCCGGGTGTCGTTACTGGTTTAGCCTGGACCCAGGTAGGAGGGGAGATTCTCTTTGTTGAAGTGAGTCTGAGCAAGGGAAAGGGAGCATTAACACTCACCGGTAACCTTGGCGAAGTGATGAAAGAATCAGCAGCTATTGCTTTCG
Organism: Bacteroidales bacterium; assembly: GCA_023251485.1. Classification (GTDB taxonomy): domain Bacteria; phylum Bacteroidota; class Bacteroidia; order Bacteroidales; family Cfx3-03; genus Cfx3-03. Next base: position 1,225 of record JAHEYR010000042.1, on the reverse strand, counting down.
AATATCTGAAGTCGCATGCAGCCGATCTTGGTCTGAGCAGTGAAGTCTTTGAGAAGTGGAATGTTCATATCCACGTTCCTGAAGGCGCTACACCTAAAGATGGACCATCGGCAGGTATAACACTTTTCACGGCCCTGGCATCAGCCTTTACACAGCGTAAGGTTAAATCCAATCTGGCCATGACTGGCGAGATAACACTCCGGGGCAAGGTTTTGCCTGTAGGTGGTATCAAGGAGAAAATCCTGGCTGCTAAACGTTCGAAGGTTAAAGATATCATCCTTTCCAAAGAGAACGAAGTGGATATTCTCGACATCAAACCCGATTATATTGAAGGATTAAGCTTTCATTATATCGATGAGATGAGTGAGATACTGGATCTGGCATTACTTGATGAAAAAGTTAAAAAACCATTGGAAATCAATTACTAATAATCGATTTCAATAAGAATAAATATTTAAAACCCCGTTATGATTCAGTTCATAACAGGGTTTTGTTTTTTTATGTAAGTTTGTTGAAAAATTACGAATGAAAATTTGGATTCCTTTATTTGCGGTACTTATAGCATTGTTTGCAGGTTGCAACAGATCGAATAATGACCGTACCCGATACCAGATCTTCAAATACAATGAATATGCAGGCATCACCTCGTTGGATCCTGCCTTTGCCCGTAGCATGAATAATATGTGGGCCGTAAATCAACTATTTAATGGACTTGTTCAATTCGATGAAAAGCTGAAGGTTAAACCCTGTATTGCTAAGAGCTGGACGATAGCAGATAACGGACAAACCTATCTCTTTCATCTTCGTACCGATGTATGGTTTCATCCTGATGCTGCATTTGAGGGTGGTAAAGGCCGTAAAGTAAAGGCCTCCGATTTTGTCTATAGCTTTAACCGGTTGATTGATCCGAAGGTTGCCTCTCCCGGTGCCTGGGTGTTCGAACCTGTCGACGTTACCCATCCTGCTACTGCTTTTGAAGCCCTCAACGACTCCACGCTCGTGATACATCTCAAAAAGGCATTTCCGCCCTTTCTGGGGTTGCTTTCCATGCAGTATTGTTCGGTAGTACCAAAGGAAGTCATCATGCGTTATGGTGATGATTTTAGAAACCATCCGGTGGGTACTGGTCCATTTCAACTCAAGCTATGGAAGGAAGGGGTGAAGATGGTCTTGACCCGTAATCCACACTATTTTGAAGTTGAAAATGGTAAGCAATTACCCTTTC
>JAHEYR010000203.1 GCA_023251485.1 Bacteroidales bacterium | reverse complement strand
AGGATCATTCATGTATTGATTAAAACGATCAAGATCAGCATTATCAACAGGTCCAATCAACAGCAAAGTAATGGAAGGATGTTTCTTTATGAGTATTTTAAGTGCCTCAAAACTTGTAAAGATACCACGCCGTTCTGCAATAGCACCGAAATAGAAAACGATAAAACGGTCTTGTTTATCAATGATATTTTGATCAATCGGATAATTCAACAATTCATCTAAGTCGGGGACATTGGGATAGACAACTATGTTCTTTTCATTTAGCAAAGAAAATCTGGATAGAATTGAGGTACGCAACTCAGCACTCACCGATATTATTTTATCAGCCATCTGAAGATACTTTCCTTCCAGTTTCTGCCAACGCCATGGACGAACAATTAAACGTGCCGGAAAACGAATAGCCCAGTTGTAAATCATAATAGCAGCGGGATAGTTTTCATGTAAATCAAGCACGAGAGGTACCGTCTTATTGCCAATTCCCTCACGAGCCAATCGCGACATGTATAAATCATGCGCATGTAATACATCAATCTTTTCTGAAACAATGAATTCAGAGATGGCTTTTCTCCAGAACCATCTATAAAATGGTAATGTAAGCATAAGTGCTGAAAGGCGTTTTTTAGTCTTCTTGGCAATAGAAACCCTCACTAGTTCAATACCATCCACCATTTCACGTGCTGGATATTTTCCAAAATTAAGACAAAGAATCTTTACCCGATATCCGGCTTGAGTAAGGATCTTTGCTTCATTATAAACGCGTGGATCGCCATAGAATTCATTATCGACCACCATTCCAATGGTTATCTTTTCAGTCATTACGTATATTTTTAGACAGTTATTCTGTATTTCAGCACACTCTCTCTTTTATAAAAAGGAGAATCCACTGCAAAGGTAATAGCCTTACTGCTAATTATAAGAAAAATCTTATTACTTCAAATGCTTCTGCAAATTCACAACCGACTTGGACACCTCTTACTTTTGCCAGTGAATAGATAAATTCATCAGATAGATAGTCGCGAGCTCCTTGTGATTTATATTCTTTCAATGCCTCAATCTTAGCTTCAATATGTCGTCTTTCCAGCTTAATAAAACCCTGCGTATTGAATGTCAGATTATTCCAAATCAACTCATAGCCAAGCAATGTCGTATTCTTAAAGGCACGTAAACCTTCCTGGGCAATGGTGGTATGATCTTGATGGATATCGTGCAAACTTGGAATAAAGACCAAATCGAAATTATAGTTTTTTCTGATTTTGATTAGCTCCTCCAGAATCTCCTGACGTACGTAGCTCAGCTTGCGCACCTGATAATTGAAGATAATTAGATTGCCCTCTTTTATACCTAGTTTCGTTGTAGCCCTCTTCACCTCTGTTTTAAGTATGTCCTTAGGGAAACCTTCAGGAATTGACTCTGCGGCAGTTGAGAAAGCTGCATATACAACGTTTTTTCCTTGTTCGATAAAATAGTTGATGCTACCACCGAGACCAAGTTCACCATCATCAGTGTGGGGAGCCAGTATAAGTATATTTTGATACTTGGAAATCATTTTTATTGAATATTTAGATTTGAATCAAGGATACAATTCATAATGATAAATTCACATTCATCATCATCGATATTTTTTAATTATATTTCAACACTGCACCTGCCCATGAATAACCCACACCAAACCCAGCAATCAATACATTGCCGGATAGGCGATTTTCATTTTGTGCTTCCTTCAGTGCAATAGGGATTGTTGATGAAACAGTATTTCCAACATTCTCCAGATAATAATAAAACAGTTCTTCAGGCACTTTCAATTTCTTGCGAAGAAAGTTCAACATATACTTGTTTGCCTGATGAAACACAAACATATTAATTTCAGTTTGCGTCAGATGATTCTTTAACAAGGTATCCTCTACCAGCAAAGGGACGAATTCTAATGTGAAATTAAATATTTCAGATCCATTCATGTATAAATAATCGGATGAAACCGGATTATTAGATTCATCAAATATCAGATCATTTTGTTTCTCCCGACACCGTAAAGCCCCCGTCTTAACAATTAGATTTTCAGCACCACTACCATCAGTACCCAAGCTAAAGTTCATAATCTCAGCGAATCCATCTGTTGACACCAATGTTGCTGAGGCAGCATCGCCAAAAATAGTTCGGTTTCCTTTATCCTTAGGATGTAGATGCTTTGAGTAAGTTTCGGCTGTAATTAACAAGATATTTCTGGCGATCCCTGCGTAGACCAGACCTTTAGCCAATGAGAGGCCATATACAAAGCCAGAACATCCCAAGTTAAAATCCAGTGCGCCAACAGAAGTAGGCAATTTCAATCTTTCCTGAACCAAACATGCGGTAGTAGGCAAATAATAATCAGGGCTTTGTGTACACAAAAGCACAAAATCAATAGTTGATCGGTCTATATTGTATTCTTCAATGAGTTTCTCAGCTGCTTTGACCGCCATATCCGAAGCACATTCATCGTCGGCTACAACATGACGTTCTTTGACACCTATTTTAGCTGCAACTTTCTCTACCGACCATTCAGGGAAATCTTTAACCAGCTCTTCATTGCTTAAAACGTGGGTCGGAAGATAATATGATATTCCTTTTATAAAAGCTTTCATGATTAAAATTTGTAATTACAGTAATGTATATCCTCCATCGATAAGAAGATTCGAACCGGTAATCCATTTGGTAGCATCAGAGAGAAGGTAGATTATTGCGTAAGCCACCTCTTCGGGTTTGCCATAACGATTAAGCGGGTAACGTTTCTTATCTTCGTTGAGTTGTTCCTGCGTTATTATGCCTTCAGAAAAGATATTCGTATCGATCATTCCGGGGTTTACACAGTTTACTCTGATTCCTTTGGACGCCAGATCCAGCGCCATTCCTTTCACCAAGCCATTGATAGCACCTTTGGATGCAGAATACATAGAACCACCGACAGAAGAGCAATAAACACCCGAAACGGATGAGATAAAAACAATTGAAGCTCCTTTATTGAGTTTCTTCTTTTTAATGAGCGCCTGTGAAATAAGCGTCGGAGCCATAAAGTTCACCTGCATAACAGCCGACAGATCTCTCTCATTCACAAATTGAAAAGGAGTAGTTAATGTAAATCCGGCACAATGAACAATTCCGTCAAGCGCAGATAACTGATCAACGATATTTGCTACAGCTTGTGCATCAACTAAATCAGCTAAGATCTGAACATGGCCATTTCCCTCTAATTGATCAAAGGTTTCTTGTAATGCCACAGGGTTGCGTCCACTGATCATCAATAGGGCTCCCATCTTTGAACACTCAATAGCCGTAGCGCGTCCGATACCCGAAGAAGCTCCTGTTATAAAAATTGCCTTACCTTCAATAGAAAATGGATTGAACATGCTGTTACATTCTTGATTTTACAATATTATACAAATCTTCAATGCTTTGCGCGTTACGGATATCATCTCCTTTGATTTTCACTTTATATTCGTCATCAACCATTGCAATGATAGCCAGTGTAGTCAATGACGACCACTCTTCAATCTCTCTGAATTTCGTTTCTGCTTTAAAGATTTCGGGATCAGTATCATCAAATTGTGCAGCAAAACAATTAATAAATTCTTGGATTTCCATATTTTTAAGATTTAATCAGTTTTTTTAATTTGTATTGTAACTTCGAATACGTCTCTATATCCATTGATGGTACGCCCATATACGTTTGGTCTGATTTTATATTGTTCAAAACAAGTGCGCCGAAACCGACGGTCACATTATCACCTATGCAAACTTTATTTAGAACCCTCGATGCAGCGATCCAACAGTTGTCTCCTATTTTAGCACTACCGGCAATTAAACATTGACCTATAATATAAGTTTTCTTACCAATGATAACATTGTGCGAAATGTGGACCAGGTTATCAATTTTAGTATGATCACCAATTATGGTATCTTGTAAAGCACCTCGGTCAATACACGTATTTGCTCCTATCTCCACAAAATCACCAATGACAACACCTCCCAATTGAGGAAATGGAACCGGCGTACCATCCTCTTCTCTAACAAATCCAAAACCAGCTGCGCCAATCACAGCACCTGAATCAATCATAACATGATTGCCTATTCTGACACCATCATATAAAGTGCAGTTGCCCTTCAGTATAGTATGTTCTCCGATTTCACATTTACCAATCATGCAATAGGGACCTATTGAACAATGCTTTGCTATTATTGCTTCAGGATGAATAACAGCTGTAGGATGAATGGTATAGTTGATATTTGATTTTGTTGCTTCATTAATAACCTTGGCAAATAATAGCTTTGGATTGGGTGTTACAATAAGGCATTTATCCGCATAGCGTGTTTTGTCGTCCGGAATAAAATCACAAATAATAACCGTTGCGCGGGTCTGGGCTATTAACGATAATTTATTTTTCGTTTTTATATCGATGAAGACGAGAGAGTCAGAATCAGCAGATAAGATAGATTTAACGTTTAAAATTGGCGTAAAATTTTCTTCGTTTAGGATCTGAGTACCCTCACAATAAAATGCTTTTACATTATCAATATTCATAAAAAAACAGGATAAACAGACATTATGAAAACTTTTTCATGACAGAAAGAGAAAAACTCCTTTCAGCCCAATGACTTATCAAAAATAGCAAAAACATAGTTGCAGAACAACTATGCTTTTATTTGGTTTCATTGCGTGTTTTTATCGGTAGTAAAACTGTTTCTTAAGGATGAAAGATCTTCAAAAGATGACTCACAAATGTCGATACATCATAATCTTCACCAAAAACTTTATACAGCTCTGCGATGATAGGATATTCCGACTGTGGGATATTCATTTTAACAAGAGCTTCGTAAAATACGACAGTAGCTATTTTACCTTCGAGCACTACCTTATCTGAGATATTTGGAGTGAAGAATCCTTTTCCAATCAATAGTCCCAGGGTACGGTTACGGCTCAGGTCGTTTAATGAAGTAAGGCTGAAGTCACCAATGCCACAGTAATTGAAAATGGTATCTTGCTTTCCACCAAAACGCAACATGATATCTTTGATCTCAGAGAAGGCTCTGGTGAAGACCATAAACCGAAGGTTGGGCGAGTTAAACTGTGCGTCAACCATTCCGATTACGATGGCATAAATATTCTTCAGGATACTCAACAACTCCACACCTCTTACATCGGATGAAAAATCGATAAAGATATTCGTATCGTTAAACATCTCATTGAAACGTGGATACAATTCAGGATCAGGAGAAGCTAGTGTAAAGGCCGTTGGGATATTATTCATTAACTCCCTGGCAAAGGTGGGTCCTTTGAGTGAACATACCGGATAGTTCACTTTCTCGATCAGGCTTTCGGCGATAGTCTTACCATCGTCGGCAAAGCCTTTTGCAAGATTGACCAGAACAGTTCCAGGTCTGATCAGTTCACTATATTTCAGCACATAGCTCACCGTCACAACAGACGGGAGGGCTAAGAAAATAACATCAGCAGTCTTGAGAATCCCGGTATCTGTTGTTGCCTT
>JAHEYR010000041.1 GCA_023251485.1 Bacteroidales bacterium | reverse complement strand
TACGCAGGAATACGGTCAACTACTTTGGTTGGAAGCCAAAAACGGAGGCGTAGCCCCAAGTAGTGCGCTTTATGGAAGTGGAGCCACACCGGTTATCGCAGATTATACAGCACCTGCAGGCGCTACCGCTGGAAGTGCAGCAGTAGATCCAAAGTTGTATAACTATGATCCTGCTAATCTTTATCTGATTGCACAAGCCAACAAACAAGGAACAGATTGGTACAAAGCAATATACAGGACTGCTCAGATTCAAGATTATAATGTATCTATCTCAGGTGGAACCGATAAAGGAACTTATGCATTTACAGCAGGTTATTATGATGAACAAGGTATCATGAAATATACCGGATTCAAAAGACTATCATTACGCTCAAATGCAGATGCTCAAGTAGCAAAATGGTTGAAAATTGGTGAGTCATTAGGATTAGGATATACTAAAGGATATGGTAATCGTACTGAAGGAGAAGGTGCTCCAATTTCAGAAGCCTATCGTATGCAGCCAATTATCCCTATCTATGATATTATGGGTAATTTCGCCGGTACTAAAGGAACAGGTACAGGAAATGGTGAAAATCCTCTGGCAATGCTTTATCGTGATCAGAACGATTATGGCAAAGATTTAAGAGCCATTGGTAATGCTTATGCTGAAATCACTTTAATGAAGGATTTGAAATTTAAATCCTTATTTGGATTTGATTATCGTACCTATAATGGTCAGGATATCTTTATCAAGAACCCTGAGTTTCAGGAAGCCAAACCTACCGATCAGTTGACGATGAGTAATAATTATACAGTTCAGTGGAACTGGGTTAATACGGTTAACTATTCGAAAACTATTGCCAGAGATCATAATTTCAAGTTGTTAGCCGGTACCGAAGCAATTTCTACCGTTTATAATAATTTTGGAGCAGCACGGTCGACTTTCTTCTCAACGGATATTGATTATATGTATCTGAGTTCAGGTGAAAAAGATCAAAGCAATTATGGTGATGGTAATACCTCAAAAACAGCTTCTTATTTTGGTAGGTTTAACTACGATTATAAAGGCAAGTATTTAGCAGAAGCTACTTTCAGACGTGATGGTTCATCTGTATTTGGTTCGAATAACCGTTGGGGTAACTTCCCTGCATTTTCTGTTGGTTGGAGAATGTCGGAAGAAAAGTTTATGGCTGGTACGAAAAGCTGGTTAGACTATTTGAAGATCAAAGGAGGATATGGTATTTCAGGAAATGATCAAATTGGAGTTTATAATGGTTTCACAACCTTTGCTTCAAATAATCAGATGACGTTCTACGGAATTTCAGGCAATCCTACAGGGTCAACAGCTGGTTTCTCTCATAACAATTTAGGTAATCCTGATGCAAAATGGGAAACTACCAAAACTTATAATATAGGTTTTGATGCTAATTTCTTTAATAATACCGTTACTGCCAGTGTAGATCTTTGGCACAGAAAAACTTCTGATATGCTTTATCAACAGCAAGTTGCTCAAGTAGCAGGAGCTTATATTCTTCCTTCGGTAAATATTGGCGACATGGATAATAAGGGTTATGATATTAACATTGGATATCATAATACTGCTATGGCTGGTGAGTTAAAATATGATATCACCTTAACGTTAACACATTACAAGAATAAAATTGTTAAACTTTCGAACAACGCTGCTGAATTTATTGATGGTGCTAACCTACGTCAGATGCTCTATTCAAGAGCACAAGTGGGAACCGCTTTCCCAGAATTCTTCGGACTTATCGTTGATGGAATATTCCAAACACAAGCTGAAGCTGATGCTTATCCAAAAGAGTATGGCGGATCTTATAATATTGCAGGACATTTCAAATTCCGCGATGTTAATAAAGATGGTGTAATTGATGATAAAGACCGTACGTTTATTGGAAAACCTCAGCCTGACATTACAGGTGGTCTAAACATTGATTTGGCTTACAAGAGCTTTAGTCTGAATGCATTTTTGTATACCAGTTTGGGAAACAAAGTGATGAACTATGTTAGTCGCTGGATTGATTATACTCAGTTTACCGGTGGACGTAGCAAGGCTCGTTTATACAGCTCATGGGGAAGTCCTTATCTGAAGAGCAATGCTGATGCAACACTGCCTTTGGCCGACTATAATACAATTAGTCAGTATCCATCTACCGCATTCCTCGAAAATGGTTCATTCTTACGACTAAAGAATATTCAACTAGGTTATAGTTTGCCTACCAAGTTTGTGAAACAATATGGAATGGGAAAACTAGAAGTGTATATTCAAAGCACCAATCTCTTCACTATAACTAAATATAAGGGTCTGGATCCTGAAATTAATTCTAGTGGAACTTCTTTGGGTATTGATCAAGGAGCCTGGCCAACGACACGTCAATTTATGTTAGGTCTAAAAATTGATTTTTAAGCTGTTGTTTTGATCATTTAATTTTAAAACTTTTGATTATGAAAAAAATATTTTTTGCAATTCTAATTGTTTTAGCAATTTCATATTCGTGTACAAATAGTTTCCTCGATACCAAGCCTACAGGTTCTGCAAGTTTTGCTACCTTATCCACCGAGGCCGGGGTTAACGCTGCATTAATAGGTGCTTATCATGGTTTGTTAGGCTCTAACCATACCGGTGGTTGGTTTGGTGACTGGACATGGTCAGCCTCTCCTTCTAATTGGGTATGGGGTTCTGTTGCCTCTGATGATGGTACCAAAGGCTCTGATATCGGAGACCAGAGTACCATCGTACCTATTGAAAACTATACTGTTGACGGTTCTAATGGTTATGTTTCTGATAAATGGAATGCCGGTTTTGATGGTATTGCTAAATGTAACGACGTACTTAAACTGATTGCTGCAACTAAATCACTAACTGCAGATAAAGTTGCCGTTCTAAAAGCACAAGCATTATTCCTACGTGCATGGCATCATTTTGAACTTAGAAGAGTATTTAATAAGATTCCTTATATAACGGAATTAGTGGATGCTACAAAGGTGAAGAATGATGTTGAAGTATGGCCTATGATCGAAACAGATTTGAAATTTGCTGTTGCTAATCTGCCTACAACACAAGCTGATGCTGGTAGACCAACAAAATATTCAGCAGAAGCTGTTTTAGCCAGAGTATATCTTTTCGAGAAAAAATATACAGAAGCTGCAGCCCTCTGTGACGATATTATCAATAGCGGCAAATATACGTTGATGGCTAATTTTGATGATAACTACAAAATCTCAACCAGAAATAACAAGGAATCTATCTTCGAAATTCAGTATGTTGTAAACGATGGAACACCGGAATCAGCAGAAGGTGGTTATGGTGATGCATTGAATTATCCTATTGATATTGATGGTACCGGTACTTGTTGCGGATTCCACCAACCAACTCAAAATCTGGTAAATGCTTTTAAAGTAGATGCCAATGGATTACCACTGTTTGATACTTTCAATAATACCAACTTTACAAATGATATGGGTATCGCATCAGCAGATAAATTTGTTCCTGATGTTACTACTCCTGTAGATCCTCGTTTGGATTGGACAATTGGTCGTCGTGGTGTTCCTTATCTTGATTGGGGTATCATGCGTGGAAAAGATTGGGTTCGCGATCAAAATAATGCAGGTCCTTATCTTTACAAGAAAAACATGTTCCTGAAATCGGAAAAAGGTGTTTATTCAACCACAACCGGATGGGCTACAGGTGTTAACGCTAATAACTATAGAGCTTATCGTTTAGCACATATTCTTCTTTGGAGAGCAGAATGTGCTGTTCAACTTGGTGATCTTGAAAAAGCCAGAACATTGGTTAATCAGGTTCGTGCCCGTGCAGCTAATCCAGCTCATTTTGTAAAGGGTCGTTGTACTACTTATAATCTTCCAACAGGAGTAGCTCCGGTAGTTGATAATACACTTACTGCTGCTAATTACCAGATTGGTCTATATCCATCAGCCGGATGGACTGCTGCCTATGCACTAAAAGCTGTTCAGTGGGAACTCCGTCTGGAATTTGCCATGGAAGGTCAACGTTTCTTCGACCTTGTTCGTTGGGGAATTGCTGCCCAGGTTCTGAATGATTACATTGCTAAAGATAAAGTTTTCAGAAGTCTTCTTGGTGGTGTTAAACCTGCTATATTTACAGCTGGTCACAATGAATACTGGCCTATTCCTCAAAGTCAGTTAGAACTCCAAAAGGGGATTCTGACACAGACTACAGGATGGTAGTAACATAATAAAGAGCGATCGTTCCTTTTGAGCGATCGCTCTTTAAATAAATAAGGTGTTTGAAATTCAATGTTGAATAAAACGGGGATCTTTAATTGGAGTATTATCGATTCTCCATTTCTTTTATCAGTTTGTGATTATGAAAAAAACTTTACTTCTGTTTTCGGTGCTAGTATTACTTACTTGTTGTAACCTTCTCGTTAAAAAGATTACGGTGGATCAGGTTTTTACCAGTGGAAGAAGCTTTCTCAATTCTAAATTCGAGAAGAAAACGATTTTAGATAATAAGAACTTCGTTATGTTTACTACACCTGATAGTACATCCTATGTATTTAAAAAAGCTGATATTGTTATAGGCGATTTGAATAATGATGGTGCTCAAGATGCGATCATCACCTATATTGTGGTTCTTAAAAATAAATCATTCTTCAATAAGCAGGTTGTTTTTATTAATGAAAAAGGTGTGTTGAAACCGCAGAAAGAGTTTCAACTTGTAGTATTTATTAAGAAGATTGAAGGTGGAGTTGTGATGGCGGAGAAATCTAAAATTGCAGCAGACTCTCCAAACTTTGGATGCCATTCTTGTATGGTGAAAATTAAACTTCGATTTGAGAAGGATAGCTTGATTGAAGTGACCAAATAATTTTTAATATTAGTTTGTCGTTTAACCAAAAAGGACGCTCATATTTAAGCGTCCTTTTTGGTTTTTGATGATCAGTAATCGAGTAATGGAAGAGATATTGTAGTATTTGTAAATAGTTTAAAGATTAGAACCCATTAGAAAGCAGCGCTAGTTTTCCGTCTTTGGTTAGTTTGATAAAAGTGAACTTTTTGTCTTTGCCTAAGTTGATAACACAAGAGAAGACATTTCTGCCATCAACTTCTTTTGATGAAACAACGCCGGCTTCCGTTTTATCTACGACTTTACCTTCTCTTTCAACCAATGTGATGTTGATCTTTCCCTTTTCTTTTGATACAAAATTTACGATCTGACACTCTTCGCCACAAGGAGAAGTGCTTACAAATCTTACGTCGAGCTTTTCTGCCATATCTTCTTTTTCAGTGAGTACACCTTTTTTACGCAGTTGAGCAAACTCCTCGTCGTCTATTTTGTGAAGCCTGCCACTCATTCCAGGCAGACCGCGTAACTTAAGATGCATGGGGACTTCGGGCATATTGAAATTAAAGTCTTTAAGGTCATCCAACTCAGGAAATTCAAAATTCATAGAATGCATGTCATCTTTCAAATCTTTTTTAATTCTTTTTATCATTTTTATCTTTTGCTCTTTACCCATGGGGCTAAAGTTGATATCCGAAATGATCGTTTCACCATTTAAAGAGTCTTTATTGATAAAAACACGAATAGCTTCTTTTTTATCCTGAAGCATTTTTTTCATATGCTCGGGCGTTGGGGCATCACCAGTTGTTATAACGGTGTCGATAGTTGTTGTTTTACCATCTGATTTTACGGTTACCTGGATGTGTTTTTTTGTGTCATCAGATTTTTGAGTCGTAGTTTTTGTGCTGACCTGTGCAAACCCACAGAACATTGCAAGAAGCAGTGTAGCAAGCAAAATTGATTTTTTCATAGCTTTTTTTGTTTTAATTTTATTTGCAGCTAAAGTAGTTGCTGAAATCTTAAGAGTTTCTTAAATGAGGTTAAAGAAACGTTAAAGTCTGATATAGCGCAGTTAATAAATACTAATTTAGTGGCATGAATAAGAAACTATTTATCACACTTGTAATTTTAATGAGTCTGGCTTTGCTGGGAATCATTGGGATGCAATATTTTTGGTTCCGAAATTCGATACGTGTAAAACAAGCCGAACTTAAATTGAATGTTAATGAGGCTCTTAGAAATACTGCGTTAAAACTGGAGAATAGAGAAACTCTTCAGAAGTTGCTTTCTTCTCTGAATAATGCAGATAGTGCTTCATCAATTAAAAGTGATAAAACGAAAGCACATATCGAAACTGCCGATGCTAAAGGACGGAAACAAAATCCTAAAATGAAATCCAGAACCAAGATTTTGGATGATGATATCATGGTAAACAGGATATCTTATGATAACAACAGTTCACCTATTCCAATTGAGTATAGATCCGTGCCTAAACCGGATGATTTTATGAAATTTAATTTCTCTTTTGACTCTGCAAATGTTGCAGCAGATATACATGGGAAGCTAAAAGAACTTAATGCGTTACAACAGAAGAAGCATATAGTGGGATTACGCAAAAAGGGTGTAATGCTGCATACAGATTCTATTCGGCTTGGGACAAAGACAAACACCCATCAAGTGACCGTTTCGGTAAGCTCAAATTCGTCTCCTCAAATGCATTTTGTTTATAATGGAAAGGATAAAGAACCCAATTTTAATGAGATTTTCATTGAACTACGAAAGTTAATGAAATCAAAAGATGCTGAGAAACTATCAAAGAAGCTTGATGTTGATTTGGCTCCCATACAGATTGTGCAGGAACTTGGTAAGCACCCAGATTCGGTATTTCGAATAAGAGTTGATTCTATCATGCGAAAAGTGAAACCTTTCCAAGGTATGCGTTATCCCGATAGAAAAGAGATAAAAGAGATGGAGGCGCGGATTATTGCTGACGACAGGAATAGAAAGATGCCACCGTTTAATTTTGGGTTCCCTTTTGTTCCGAAGCCAATGGAACATACGATTAAAGTACAAACAATTGAAAGAGATACACTGGTTCAAAAGAGAATAAAACACCTGAATGGAATTATTGATCAGATCATCCTTGAGGTTTCGACAAATCATTCGTTGTTAAATAAACGATTAAATCTGAAGCTGATTGATTCTGTTTTGGCGAATGAATTGAAAAATAACGGGATCTCGATGAAGCCTGAATATGCGATATTCAATGATTTAGTAGGCAAGGTCTCATCTATTCGGTCACCGGGATATAATTTAAAGGCTATACCTGATTACTCTACCCGCTTATTTCCTAACGATTTGTTTGGGTCTCCCTATTCATTGAAGGTTCAGTTTGTCAATAGAGATAAATACGTGCTTCGATCGATGTCGTTGATGCTTTCTATGTCAATTTTATTAACTGCATTTCTGGTATTAGCCTTTGTGTTTGCGCTGTGGGCTATATTAAATCAAAAGAAGATATCAGAAGTAAAGTCTGATTTTATCAATAACATCACTCATGAGTTTAAAACCCCTATTTCTACGATTGGACTAGCGATAGATTCAATTGATAATCCAAAAATCATTAGTAACCATGGGCAGATTCGTTATTTTACGCAGATCATTCGAGAGGAAAATCACAGGATGAATCAACTGGTTGAGAATGTGTTGCGTACTGCTTTGTTTGATCGGAAAGTTTTAAAGCAACATTTGGTTGATATAGATTTTCATGAATTGATTCAAAAGGCGGTAAGTCATTCTCACTTACAAATCGAATCACGAGATGGATATCTGAATCTGAAACTCGATGCCCCCAATACAATTATCGAAGCTGATGCTACGCAGGTGTTGAATGCACTGATGAATCTGATTGATAATGCAATAAAATATTCTAAAGAGAAGCCCGAAATCACTATATCTACCCGTCAATCGGGCTATAATATTATTTGCGCTATCGAAGATAACGGGATAGGGATGACACGTGAAGTTCAACGCAGGATCTTTGATCGATTTTATCGTTATACAGATGGAAACATCCATGACGTTAAGGGTCATGGTCTTGGCCTTTCCTTTGTGAAAGCTATCATTGAAGCTCATAATGGAAGAGTCTCTGTAGAAAGTGAGCCGGGGAAGGGTAGTCGGTTTGAATTATTAATTCCTTTAAAGCCTTTGAAACATGAAGAATAACAACCTGACAAAAGTTTTTCTAGTTGAAGATGATCGTAACTTCGGATCCGTACTGAAAGCTTACCTGGAGATTCACGATTTCGAGGTGGAATGGGAGAGTGAGGGCGGCAATGCTATAAAGCGATTTTTAAATCTTACTTGCGATATCTGTGTTTTGGATGTTATGCTGCCAGGCTTAGATGGATTCAGTATAGCTAAAGAGATTCGCAAAGCCAAGCCAAATATGCCTTTTGTATTTTTGACAGCAAAGACATTAAAGGCGGATATTCTGGAAGGTTTTAATATTGGTGCTGAAGACTATATAACTAAACCTTTCGACTCTGAAGTGTTGGTGGCAAAATTAAAGGCTATCGTAAACAGGGTGAATAGAACAACATCATTAGAATCGGAACGTCCCGTTGAATCATACTCTGTTGGGGAATTCACTTATCATACAGCTCATCGGTTATTATCGAAGCCTGGTTTTGAACAACGGTTAAGTCCGACAGAGGGTAAATTACTCGAATTGCTTTGCGAAAACAAAAATAAGTTGCTTCCCCGATCAACTGCATTAAAAGTGATCTGGCAGAATGACAATTATTTTACTGCAAGGACGATGGATGTGTATATCACGAAGTTGCGGAAGTTTCTGAAAGATGATACTGCTATCGAGATCGAGAATCTACATAGTAGTGGATTTATACTTTGGGCAAAAGAATAAAAAAATCGTCGGTCGCATGCGACTAAATACGTCAAAGATTGTTGTATCTTTGCAGCGTTAATCTGAAACAATTTTCTTCGGGGCAGGGTGAGATTCCCGATCGGCGGTATAGTCCGCGACTCCTTTTTAGGATTGAACCGGTTTGATTCCGGTACCGACAGTATAGTCTGGATGGAAGAAGAAAATATCCTTTGTGATAAATCCGCAATAGACCATTGTGTTTATTGCTATTGTTGTCAATCGATATTTTGCCCCGAGTGATCTATTTGTATCATTGGGGCTTTTTTGTTTTATTTAAAGTATGATGACAAACGACGATATAAGATATATGAGGATCGCACTTTCTTTAGCAGCGAAAGGTGCCGGAAGCGTTAATCCAAACCCATTGGTTGGTGCAGTGATTGTAAATAACAATACCATTATCGGGAATGGTTATCATGAACAATATGGCGGGCCGCATGCTGAGATCAATGCCATGTCGAATGCGGGAGACAATATTAAAGGGGCTACATTATATGTAACGCTTGAGCCCTGTTCTCATCAGGGTAAAACTCCTCCTTGTGCCGATGCCCTCATCAATGCTCAGATCAAGAAGGTATTTGTTGCAATGATCGATCCTAACCCTTTAGTTGCAGGACAAGGAATAGAAAAACTCAAAGAGAATGGTATTGAGGTAGAAGTTGGTCTGCTTGAAGCCGAGGCCAGAGAACTTAACAGGGTGTTTATTAAATATATAGAAACACAGAAGCCATATGTCGTACTAAAATCGGCTATGTCGTTAGATGGTAAAATAGCAACTTATTCAGGCCATTCCAAATGGATCAGCTGTTTGCAGTCGCGACAATATGTACATACACTTCGTAATGAACTGAAGAGTATCATGGTTGGTGTTAATACGGTGATTAACGATGATCCTGAATTAACTACACGACTGGAAAATGGGAAAGGACGAAACCCTGTTCGGATTGTTGTAGATAGTAAAGGCCGAATACCACTATCCGCAAAGATGTTGGTGAATCCACATGATAACCCAATCATTATAGCTACTACGGCACAGTTTCCTGAAAGGAAAAGAATATTTCTGGAAGAGTCAGGACATATGGTGCTCATTCTCCCCGAAGATAATGGGCAGGTTGATCTGACTTCTTTAATGGATGAGTTAGGAAAATTAAAAATCGACGGTGTCTTGTTAGAAGGAGGTGGTACCTTAAATGAATCGGCTTTGAAGAATGGAATTGTTGATGAGGTTCAATTTATAATAGCCCCTCTGTTATTGGGTGGTAGAGATGCCATCTCTCCAGTGGAAGGGCTTGGTTTCAAAACTATTGATGAGGGAATCTCGCTTCATCATCTCACCACACGACAATTAGGCGATGACATATTAGTTGTTGCAAAAGTGAAATCTAATAATGTTCAAACATCGAAAGGATAGCCATGTTTACAGGTATTATTGAAGAGATTGGTGTCATTAAATCGATAAGATCCGGCGTCAGATCGGCAGTGCTCGAAATAAGTGCTTCAAAAGTGCTGACTGCCACGCAGATTGGAGATAGTATCTCTGTTAATGGTGTCTGTCTGACGGTTACAACGTTGGGTTCGACCTTCTTTACTGCCGATGCCATGCCTGAAACCCTGAAAAGAAGTAATCTGGGTGAGCTCAGATCAGGAAGTCCTGTCAATCTTGAGAGAGCTTTGCGTCTTGGAGATCGATTTGGTGGTCATATTGTGAGTGGACATATTGATGGCACGGGTACAATTGTAAACATGAAGGAAGATGAAAATGCCATCTGGATTTCTATTGCAGCCGATGCGTCTTTATTACGCTACGTTATCGATAAAGGATCGATAGCCATTGATGGTGTCAGTTTAACGGTCGTACGTGTGGAAGAGAATCAGTTTAATGTTTCTGTCATCCCCCACACCCGAAAAGAGACGATCCTTTGTGATAAGACACCCGGCAGTAAGGTAAATCTTGAATGTGATGTCGTTGCAAAATATATTGAGCGCTTCTCAGGTTTTGGTAAACAGGAACTTAACGAAGCTAAAAAAGATATTAGCATGAATTTTTTAAAAGAAAACGGTTACTTTTAATCATATAATAAACAATGAGAAAATTTAATACCATTGAGGAAGCCATTGATGACATCCGCCAGGGAAAAATGGTGGTTGTGGTTGATGATGAAGATCGCGAAAATGAAGGCGATCTGATCCTGGCTGCCGAAAAGGTGACTCCGGATGCCATAAATTTTATGGTAAAACATGCAGGTGGCTTAATCTGCATGCCAATCATTCAAAAACGACTCGACGAACTCAATATTGAAATGATGGTTCATAACAATACAGACAAAAAGCAAACTGCTTTTACTGTTTCTATTGATTATGCCGGTGCTGCTACAGGAATTTCGGCTTACGAACGTGCAGAAACTATCCGTAGGGTAGTCGATTCTTCCTCTCGCCCACAAGATTTTAACAGACCAGGACATATTTTTCCATTAGTAGCAAAAGAACATGGAGTTCTTGAGCGCTCGGGTCACACTGAAGCTGCTGTCGATCTTTGTCGTCTTGCGGGTTTGTATCCAGCAGGCGTTATCTGTGAAATCATGAATGAAGATGGCTCCATGTCGAGAGTCCCTGACCTGATGGGTTATGTGGATCGCTTTGACTTGAAGATCATCACAATTGCCGATCTGATTAGCTATAGAAGAGCCAACGAAAATATTGTATTGCAAGAGGCTATTGCCGAAATGCCAACTACCCATGGCGACTTTAAAGTAGTAGGATTTGTGAACAAAATTAATGGTGATCATCATATTGCATTGGTTAAAGGTGATTTGAGTGGAGATGAGCCCGTGTTGGTTCGAATTCATTCAGAGTGTTTAACTGGTGATGTATTTGGTTCGAAACGGTGCGATTGTGGCGAACAACTTCATGAGGCGATGGACCGAATCGAGGCAGCCGGAAGAGGCGTATTGCTTTATCTTCGTCAGGAAGGTCGTGGAATTGGATTGATTAATAAGCTGAAAGCCTATGAGCTTCAGGAAAAAGGGATGGATACCGTAGAGGCAAATCTGGCGCTTGGTTTCAAACCTGATCTTCGTGATTATGGTGTGGCAGCAGAGATCCTCGCCGAACTTGGTATCAAGAAGATTATTCTGATGACCAATAATCCTATGAAAATAACAGGATTATCAGGGTATGGACTTACGGTGGTTGACCGTCAGCCTATTGAAATGAATTGTAATGAACAGAACCAGTTCTATATGCAAACCAAGTTTTTGAAAATGGGACATCTTTTGCATGTGTAGAGACGCACGGCGGTGCATCTACAACATATCTACATCATAAATGATTTAAATAACAGAAATACAAATAATTATAATATGAAAACATTCGAAGGAAAACTGATGGCTGAAGGACTTCGCTTCGGTATTGTTGTTGCTCGTTTTAATGAATTTATTGGCGGGAAGCTTTTAAGTGGAGCTTTTGATGCTATTAACCGTCATGGTGGTAATGACGAAAATGTTTCAGTGGCCTGGGTGCCAGGTGCATTCGAAATTCCATTGACCGCAAAACGAATGGCTAAAAGTGGAAACTATGATGCTGTCATCTGTTTAGGTGCTGTTATTCGTGGAGCCACTCCTCATTTTGAAATGGTCGCCGGAGAAGTTACAAAGGGCGTTGCTCTTGTTGGTCTGGAAACCGGTATCCCTGTGATATTCGGGGTGTTGACTACCGATACAATAGAGCAAGCCATCGAGCGTGCCGGTACAAAAGCTGGTAATAAAGGTTTTGATGCAGCCGTTACGGCTATTGAAATGGCGAATCTGTTGAAACAGTTCTAAAAGATTTGAGCGGGGATAACCCTTATGATTATCCCCGCTGGAGTCTTCTAAACAAAGAAACTGATAAACAGTGCTATATTTAGGATTGTGACAATGGCTCCAATGGTATAAAGCCAGATTTTGGTGCGAAGTTTATTGGCATACTTGCCCATGATCTCTTTTGAATTCGTAAGATGTATCTGTAGAAATATCGTGATGGGGAGTTGAATACTTAAAACCATCTGCGATATAATCAAAGCCTTAAATGTATCTTTAACCATAAAGACAATTGCTAGCGCCACGATAAGCGATATTCCGACTCCTACCTTAGAGTGAGGGTCTTTAATGTCAAAGGGTTCTTTATAAATACCGGCAAAAATAGATCCAGCAGCCATTCCGGAAGTAATCGTGCTTGCCAGTCCTGAGAATAAGAGGGCCAATGCGAAAATCGTTCCTGCATTCGATCCAAGCAAGGGCACTAATAAATCTTTTGATTGTTCCAATTTGTCAACAGCAGTGTGATGTTTAAAAAAGGTTGTTGCCGCTAATAGAATCATCGCACTGTTAATTCCCCAACCCACAATCATCGAAAATAAAGTATCGAAGAACTCGTAATCGAGTTGACGTTTGATGATTTTATCGTCTTTTAAATTCCACTGCCGACTTTGAATTACTTCAGAATGAAGGAAAAGGTTATGTGGCATCACAACGGCTCCCAAAACACTCATGATAATCAACATCGAACCCTGTGGGAAGCTCGGGGTTATCCAACTTTGGGTTGCGCTTCCCCAGTCGATATCTACAAGGGTGAGTTCGTAAATAAATGAGAGACCAATGATTGAAACAAAACCGATGATCCATTTTTCAATCATCCTATATGAGTTGGTATAGAGCATAATGAGGGTGAATACCACGGTCAGGAATGCGCCTGCCTGAATAGGGATTTTAAAGAGCATATTCAAGGCAATAGAAGCACCAATGATCTCAGCTAATGAAGTCGATACAGAAGCAAGAATAGCCGATCCGAGAATCGTTCTGGAGTAACGCGGTTTCAGATAGATCGTGGCTGCTTCCGACAAGCATAGCCCTGTGGCAATGCCTAAATGCGCAACATTGTGTTGTAAGACGATTAACATAATGGTGCTCAAGGTGACCATCCAAAGTAGTAGATAACCATAATCAGCTCCTGCTGCCAGATTGGAGGCCCAGTTGCCCGGATCGATAAAACCAACAGTGACAAGAAGTCCTGGTCCAATGTAATTAAAGAGATCTAGCGCGCCAAATCTAGGTTTATGTATTTTTTTATCCATAGTAACCGAAAAGAATTTACTCAAATATAACCCAAAAATAGTCTAAAGTGTTTAGTTTCCTCAAAAAGTTGTTACTTTGCATTAAATTTGAATAGCCTTTTGCGGTATGGAAAACTCTATATTGATATACAACACGCTCAGTCGTAAAAAAGAGGAATTTGTTCCTTATAATCCTCCATTTGTAGGGCTTTATGTTTGTGGACCCACCGTCTATGGCGATGCGCATTTGGGTCATGCCCGTGCTGCAATCTCCTTCGATCTTGTTTTTCGTTATCTTACAGCCGTTGGGTATAAAGTGCGTTATGTGCGCAACATTACCGATGTAGGCCATCTTGAAAACGATGCTGATGAAGGAGAAGATAAGATTGCAAAAAAGGCACGGCTGGAACAACTAGAGCCGATGGAAGTGGTTCAGTATTATACTGACCGCTATCACTCGAATATGGATCAGCTTAATGTGCGCAAACCAAGTATTGAACCCCGTGCTTCAGGCCATATAATCGAACAGATTGAACTTGTTAAGAAAATCCTTGCTGAAGGCTTTGCTTACGAGTCGAATGGGTCTATCTATTTTGACGTTGCAAAATATAATGAGTCGCATCATTATGGTGAACTGTCCGGCCGTGTGCTCGAAGATATGTTATCGAATACCCGTGCGTTGGATGGTCAGGACGAAAAGAAAAATAGCTTTGATTTTGCACTCTGGAAACAAGCACAACCCGAGCATATCATGAGATGGCCATCTCCATGGGGCGATGGTTTTCCGGGATGGCATATGGAATGTTCTGCTATGAGCTGCAAATATCTTGGCGAGCAGTTTGATATTCATGGTGGAGGTATGGATCTGATGTTTCCTCATCACGAAGCAGAGATTGCACAAAGTGTAGTGGCTAATGGTCGTCAGCCTGTACATTATTGGATGCATAATAACATGATCACCATTGGTGGACAGAAGATGGGTAAGTCGTTGGGTAATTTTATCACCCTCGATGAGTTCTTCTCGGGAAACCATGATCGTTTGGAAAGAGCTTATAGCCCAATGACGATCCGTTTCTTTATTTTGCAGGCTCATTATCGCTCAACACTCGACTTTTCTAATGAAGCATTACAAGCTGCAGAGAAAGGATTTCATCGGTTACTTGCTGCCAATGAAACATTGAAAAAGTTAAAACCTTCTGATGTTTCCAGTGTCGATATAGCTGCAATTACGAAGGGATGTTATGATGCAATGAATGATGACTTTAACAGCCCACAGGTCATTGCAACATTGTTTGAGGGAGTCAGGGTGATCAATCAGATTCACGATGGTAAAGAGACGATCTCTGCCGCTGATTTAGTCCTGCTTAACGAAACCTTTAATATATTCGTTGTCGATGTACTTGGATTGTTGGACGAAGTCACTGCCGGTGGCCAGGATAGTAAGGTAAATGGTTTGATGGAGTTGATACTCCAGATCAGACAAAATGCGCGTACTACAAAAGACTGGGGTACTTCTGATTTAATAAGGGATGAGCTGAAGAGCTTGTCTATTCAGGTAAAAGACACAAAAGAAGGACCTGTTTGGTCAGTCGAAGATTAAATAATTCATCCTGTTAATAAAAGAGCGGTAATAACCTGATTGGAGTTATTACCGCTCTTTTATGTATGTTCACCAGGGATGAACAGCCTTCCAAAACGAACCTTTTAAGTCGGCAGATACAATGGATCCGATTTGTTTCCTGATAAAAGTTAGAAATCAAGCAAAAGAAGGGTGGAATATGAGCCTAAATCTACGATCGCTCCCGTAGAAAATCAATAGGTACTTGTGACCTAAAGCAAACATGGTCTTACTCTAGTGAGTGAATGATGATAGGACTAGTAGTTGAGTGAATATTTATCAGGGACAAATGCGATCATAGATTTAGGGTAAGCGTATGATCTGGTTCCGGGATTGTTGGGTTGTGTTTTAAACGCCATCTTTTCAGTAATCTACAAATTTAGCATAATCATCATTTAGAGTTTTTTATAAATATTTTTTTATTGGAGTAAAAATTATAAGAATTTATTTTATAGCTTTGCGAAAACGATTGCACAGATTTATCTCGAAGTGTAAAGATCTATTAAGGATTCGTTTAAAGATCTGGAATTGTTGCGTTAAGCGTCGTAAAAGAGTATTTGTATTTGAGCTTTTTCTTAAAGGACTAATCTGAGTTTTGAATTTTATTCTTTATCTAAATAACTTTAAAAATATGAAGTCGAGCGTGAATTTTAGATTATCTTTATTTATTAGTGCAATCGTACTATTGGGTTGTGGTTCATCATTTGCTACAACGGTATCGAATTCTCCTGTAAATCCGGCCAATACTGATTCGCTTTCAAAAGAAAGTGTGAAAAAACAGATGAAGCTGGTTGCCGATTGGCAGATAGAACACAAATACAAATATCCTGATTACGACTGGACTGTTGGTGCACTTTATGCAGGTATGGCAGAGTGGGCTAAGATTGCAGGAACCGATTCGTATTGGGAATATATGAAGAGCATTGGCGTAAAATTAAATTGGGGGCTAGGTCCCAGATTATATATGGCTGACGATCATTGTATCGGACAGATGTATGCTGCTTTATATCGCAAATACGGGAAGCAATATATGATTCAGCCTACACTGAATGCGTTTACGTATATTACTGAATATCCTTCAAAAGTAGATTTGGAATTTAAGGGCAAGGCTTCTGATCGTTGGAGCTGGTGTGATGCACTTTTTATGGGACCGACGGTTTGGGCTAAGATGGGTAATATCACTGGCGATAAGCGTTATTATTCTTTCATGGATCACGAATTCAAGGCTACGACAAGTTATTTATTCGACAAAGAAGATTCTTTATACTTCCGTGACAGTAACTATTTCACCAAGAAAGAGAAAAACGGGAAGAAAGTTTTCTGGGGTAGAGGCAATGGATGGGTGTTTGCAGGAGTCAGCATTATCTTAACCGAGATTCCAAAGGATTATAAAAATCGTAAGATGTATGAAAAGATATATCTGCAAATGGCACAGCGTTTAGCCGGGTTGCAAGGCCCCGATGGTTATTGGCATGCAAGCTTGCTGGATCCTGATAGCTACCCTAATCCCGAAACCAGCGCAAGTGGATTTTATTGCTACGGTCTGGCTTGGGGTATCAATAATGGATATCTCTCAAAAGAAAAATATCTTCCAATCGTTAACAAAGCATGGGGTGCTTTGGTTCGTTCAGTAGATCCTGATGGAAAACTATGTTGGGTTCAACCTATTGGAGCCGATCCCAAATCAGTTACACGCGAAATGACAGAAGTGTATGGTGTTGGCGCTTTCTTATTGGCCGGTAGTGAAATGGTTAAATTATTAGAGAAATAAAATGAACTCAGATAGGAGAAGGACCACCATCAAAGATATTGCTGAAACACTTCATCTCTCGGTGTCAACAGTATCAAGAGCATTGCAGGGTAATCCACGCATTAGTAAAGAGACTACCGAAAAGGTGAAAAAGATGGCTCTTTCTTTGGATTATTCAATTCATGGTCCTGCTGCTGCTTTGCGGACAGGGCAAGGAAATAACATTGGTGTTATCGTTCCACGGATAAACCGACAGTTCTTCTCTTCCCTTATCGGCGGTATTGAACAGGTTTTACGCACGAATGCCCTGAATACGTTTATTTATCAAACACAGGAGTCGTTTGAAAATGAACAACAAGGGGTGCAAGCCATGCTCAATGCGGGGGTGGATGGTTTGATGATCTCTCTTTCTATAGAGACACAGGCATTCGATCATATCGAACGATTTATACGAAGCGGGCGTCCGGTGGTCTTTTTCGATCGGTGTATGGAAGATTCTTCTTTAAGCTGTGTGATGATCGATGATTTCAACGCTGCTTATCAAATGACAGAGCATGTTCTGGCCAATGGATGTAAGAAACTTGTCTACCTCGGAGGAAGCGAACATCTTATGATGTATCGCAATCGTAGAAAAGGATTTGAGCAGGCACTACTTGATCATCATATTCAGCCTTCTGATGTTCATATCTATGAAAATTCTTTAACCAGAGAGAAAGGATACGACATTACCCGACAATTGATCGAAACAGGTCAGACACCTGATGCGATTGTTTCCGCTTCTGATTTCTCCGCACTGGGAAGTATCCTCTGTTTGAAAGAGGCTGGAATTAATATTCCTGAGCAGGTCTGTGTAACCGGATTTGCAAATGAGCTCTTCTCAGAAGTGATGGATCCTTCACTGACCACCGTTGAACAGCATGCCCGCGAAATTGGAATGAAGGCTGCCGAAATAATGGTGCGAAATATCAAAGGTTTCTCAGAAATCGAAACTGTTTTAATTCCAACTGAATTAATTATTCGGAAATCATCTTTGCGACATCGGTAATTATCAAAACAACAAAAGCCTCCTGTAGGTGAAAGTTGAAAGACATTAAATAAATTCCACTGGGTATTAACCATTCAATAATTAGAAAATGAAAACATTAATTGAAGAAAGATTTGGAACTCATCCTGATGACTTCAAAAAGTATACAACAGAGACGATCAGGAAAGACTTTTTGATAGAGGCTATCATGCAACCCGACACGGTGAAGTGGGTTTATTCTCACAACGATCGTTTAATGGTCGGTGGTGTTATGCCTGTTGAAGAGCAACTCACACTACAAACATTAGATCTTTTAAGAGCAGAATATTTTCTGGAAAGAAGAGAGCTTGGAATTATCAATACAGGTGGAGCGGGCGTAGTATATGCCGATGGTCACGCATGGGAACTGGAAAACAAAGATGCACTTTACATTGGAAAAGGCATTCGCGAAGTGGCATTTGCCAGTATGAACGCTCAGAATCCAGCTCGTTTTTATGTGAATTCAGCACCTGCCCATACATCGTATCCTACCAAACGAATCACAAAAGCTGAAGCTATTTCAGTAGATATGGGTTCGTTAGAGACATGTAATGCTCGTACAATCAATAAGATGATCGTAAATCAATTGCTTGATACTTGTCAATTGCAAATGGGTTTAACCGAACTTAAGACAGGTAGCGTGTGGAATACAATGCCCGCACATACCCATCCACGTAGAATGGAAGCCTATTTTTACTTTGAATTACCTGCTGATCAAGCTGTTTGTCATTTTATGGGACAACCTAGTGAAACCAGACATATCTGGATGAAAGGCGAGGACGCTGTTATTTCTCCTGCATGGTCTATTCACGCCGCAACTGCAACTGCCAACTACTCATTCATCTGGGGTATGGCTGGTGAGAATCTCGATTATGGTGATATGGATATGGTGGACACTGTTGATTTGAGATAATTTTTAATTTATGCTTGTTTCGATCTTGGGGACAAGCTATTTATGTACTGAAAAATAATAAACGTATGAAAAATAACCTTTTTGAT
>JAHEYR010000040.1 GCA_023251485.1 Bacteroidales bacterium | reverse complement strand
AATTGGTATTGGGATAATCTACCCAATTAGGAACGCCATTAGCAGTTAAGCCATTGGGATTTTTATTTGCAGTTGTCCATGCATCAATCGTATTTTGTGAAAAGACTTCTGCAGTACCAATATTTCTGGCACTTTCATTCATCAACTGCATAAATCGTGGATAATAATTCACGAAGCCTAAAAGGCTACTGGGCTGTGCTACAGAAACATGGCCACTATAACTAACACTGATTCGATCTTTATTTCCTTTTTTGGTAGTTACCAATATAACCCCATTAGCAGCACGCGAACCGTAAATAGAAGCCGATGCAGCATCCTTCAATATAGAAACAGATTCAATATCATTTGGATTCACAGCATCTAAAACACCTTCCATTCCATCAATGATAATCAGGGGTGCACTATTATTCAATGTTCCCTGACCATGGATCATAATAGTTGCACCATCTTCACCCGGTTTTCCAACACCTTGTCGAATAGTAACCCCAGAGCTTAATCCGGCCAAGGCAGAAGAAACATTTGTTACAGGACGAGTTAAAGCTTGTTCAGCAAAAGAAACGGAAGAAACAGATCCTGTGAGGTTTACTTTCTTCTGTGTCCCATATCCAACTACTACTACCTCATCAAGACTTTTCACATTTGAAACCATTGCGACAGATAATGTTGCTTTTCCCAAAAGAGAGATCTCCTGACGATCATATCCCATAAAAGTAAGGCTAACGATTGCATTAGGATCGTTAACTGTAATACTAAACTTACCCTGTCCATCTGTAATGGCACCTCTTGATGTCCCTTTAATTAAGACACTAACTCCTGGAAGAGATTCTCCTGTCTTCGCATCTGTTACAGTTCCTGTAACAACAATTCCTTTTTTCTGTTGTTGAATACTTGTTATTTCCTCGTCACTAATAGCCTTTGGCGAAAGTACAATCTGACGGTTGATGACAACATAATCGGTATTCGTATTTTTAAAGATTTCGTGAAGTACATCTTTAATAGCCTTGTTATGCACTAAAATATCAACTTTCCGATTTACATTAATTAATTTCTGATTATAGGCGAAATAATACTCGCTACTCTTTTCAATTTGATTCAGTACGTCTTCAACTTTAACATTTTTCAAGTTGAGAGAAACTTTGCCTGTTTGAGAGTATGTGTTAAGCGCGAATATATTCATTATCCCTAGTATCATGAAG
This sequence comes from Bacteroidales bacterium, assembly GCA_023251485.1. Lineage (GTDB taxonomy): Bacteria > Bacteroidota > Bacteroidia > Bacteroidales > Cfx3-03 > Cfx3-03. The sequence continues at coordinate 18,201 of JAHEYR010000040.1, read as the reverse complement.
AACGAGGTTAATTTCATAATGAATAGTATTTTGTAAAAACAATGTTTATCAAACCAAGCATTCTTGGAATTTTTTTTCATAAATTTGTTGCATTAGTCAATGAATAAATAATTGAATTTCCGAAAAATTTGTTACAAGCTTTGTTGACTAGTAAACTGAAAGGGAAATGTGTTAGCGCGCATTTCCTCTTTTTTTCTGCTCTTGATTTTTAAATTGTATGTTCTTCCTGCATAGGCATTTATATTTTAAGGTTTGTACTCATTTTTATTTTCTTTTTGAAAAAATAAGAATCTCTTGACTTGGGACAGATCCATCAGTTAAGCCGACATTTCTCTTCATTATTTTAAAGTCCATAGGTGATGATGCCTTTAATATTTCCAAAATTTCACCAAGCGATTCATTCTGGAATGTAATATGATAGCGGTATTCCAATAGTTTTCTATCAGTACACTGAAAATGAATGTTATGAAACTCGCCTATCCGATTCAAAACATCGCTTAAAGGATCGTTTCGGAATAGCAGTTTTCCGTCACGCCATGCAATGTATTTATACATATCGCCCTCTACAATTCCACTTTGTTGTGTCGTAATGTCATAGTTCAGATGTTGAGAAGGTTTCAAATTTGAAATAACTGTATTATCTGCTTGTCCTGTTTTTGAGACAGCAACTTTTCCAGATAACAGGGATACCTCTGTCTGATTTTGATCCAGAAAAGCACGAACATTAAATTTTGTACCTGTAGCTCTTACGGCTATTGATTGAGTATAAACAGTAAAGGGCTTAGATTTATCAGATTTTACTTCAAAATAAGCTTCGCCTTTCAGCAAAACCGAACGCTGGTTGCCAGTAAACTTCTCAGGGTACTTCAAGCTACTACCTGCATTTAACCATACTTTTGTTCCATCTTCCAGATTGAATGCCAACCGTGTACCATTGGAGGTGAATACCTCTTTATAAATACCACTTTCTTTTTCTTTCTCTGTATGATTAGATCTCTCCCAAAACAGCCCCCCCAACACCAAAGGGATAATCAAAATAGCTGCAGCGGTTTGAAAATATTTCCAAAGACGGATAACGGTAGACTTTCTTGAGATCTGCTTCATTACAACATCTAAGGCATCGACTGTAGATATATCCTCTGGATCAATGCTTTTATCTAGTGTATGCCATATATTTTTTACCTTCATGAAATAATCCCAGTTTGAAGGTGAATCTTTTATCCATGCTTCAAGCTCAGCTCTTTCTTCAGCTGTTGCATCATCACCAAGGTATGTTGCAATTAAACGAAGCGCTTCTTCTTGTTCCAGATTATTCATAATATCATTTTTCATGACAACAACGTTTTAGAAATTAAATACCACATCAAAAAATTTAAAAAATATTAATACTGACCGAACGGTCTTTTAAACTTGTATAAGTTAGCAAAAAAGATTTGCTATAAGTATAAGAAGGGTTATCAAATAATCTTTTAATTCATCTCTTAAAATTTGCAACACTTTGCCAACTCGCACTTCAACTGTTCGATTAGACACATTCATTTTCTCTGCTATCTCTCTATATTTCAATCCTTCGTATCGATTCAACTTAAAGGGTTCTGCAATCTCGTCAGGTATTTTATCCAGCGCTTTTTTTACAATTTTCTCTATCTCTGACCGCAATATATAATTTTCCGTATCGCATTCAAGCAAAGGCAAGTTACACAGCACCGATTCATAATGTGTGTTAATCACTTTTGCGTGCCGCAACCAATCCAGGCATCTATTTTGGATTAACTTTAATAGAAACGATTTCAGGGTCGTAGTAACAATGATAACTTCACGATCTTCCCATAACTTCAAAAAGACATCTTGTACTATTTCTTCAGATGAGTCTAAATCTTTAAGAAAGGTGGTGGCAAACATAACCAGATCTGAATAATAGGCTGTAAACAGAGAACTAAAAGCGCTTTTATCACCCCCTTTTAATTTTTCAACCAGAATTTTTTCAATTGAAAAGCTATCCATTATCCCCATTTATTGCGTCGGCAAACTTAAAGAAAAATAAACATAAAAAGCATTTTCGTAGTTAAATTCTATTTCTCCTCCATGATCTGCTGGAAAAATGGAGCAAAAGAGAGGATGACGAATATAACACTTTCGCACTTCCGCTCCATTACTTAGCGCCATACCGTATTCAATTCGTGTCTACAAGAAGTCCACAAGGGGTTCACCATGTTCGCAGGACCCCCATTGAATCTCTTGCATAACGCTGTTGAACTTATTTCAAACACATAGTGGGATGCGCTCATGTGGATATTTTCGGAAAATAGCCTTCCGCTCATCACTATATCATCTGGATGTTTACATGCTTTTGGTTAAGAGATTACCTCATCCTGGATTTGGTCCTTTGTAATCAGTGCTAAAATGAAACCAATTGAAATCAGCATAACCATCGATACCAAAATCCTTTGTAGTATAGTTGAACAGGGCAAAACGATTGGCGGTCCAGTCTAATCCCAAATCCATTTGCAATTCATTACCAATAGTATTAAAGTGCTTTCCATCTGTACTATAAGAAAAAAAAGCCTTAAACCCGATATGACTACATGTTGTTTTAAACCAGATTTTATTACTTTTAAATCCTTTCTCTATAGTTGCAATTACCTTATTGTTGTTTACCATAACAATTTGTCGGGCACGCCCTTCTTGTTTGACTGCAACATAAGCATAAGGCGATTGAAAAACGCCAAATCCGGCAACATTTCCATTCTTTAAACCACGGACATCCATTTCCACTACACCTTCTGACATAGGTCCCTGCACACGTTGAGTCAATGTGTTACGCGCATTCATCAAATCATCGGCTTTACCGGCTTTCAATCTCAAATAACCGGGACGATCTACAAGAGACCATTTTTCAGGATCTGGATTATGATTCCATTGCCACTGGAGACCAAGTTCGGTAGCGTCAAATTCATCGGACGTTGCAGGTGTTGCAACAGGATAGATGCTTTCAACATCTGGTTTCTGACATGTAACAACACCTTTTCCATCTTTTCCGGGCATAGGCCATTCATCTACCCATGTGACAGGCTCTAAGTGAGGAACTCGACCAATCGGACCACGATCCTGCATGATGATAGACCACCAGTCGCCATTTTTTAGTTGTACCATGCCCCCTTGATGCAAGCCATTGCCGGGATAAGAACTATCATCGTTAATGATGACTTTTGATTCATATGGACCATAAATATTGTTTGATCGTAAACAAACCTGTCGGCCTTGCGTACCACCGGCTGCACCCAGAATGTAATACTTACCGTTTATTTTATAAAAGTGCGAACCTTCCTGATGCGTATTTTCTATGATCTTCACATTCGGTCCTTTAACAGAAAGTGCATCAGCATTAAGTTCCGTAACATAAAGGGTTGATTGACCATGAACGACATAAACCTTACCATCATCATCAAAAAGGAGTCCCGGATCATAAAGATACTCCGGAAGGATCGTCCGGGTCCAGGGACCTTTCACATCCTTTGCCGTACACATGGAGAAATGGCCTTTAGGAATTCCCAATCCATAAGGTGTACAGAAACCTACATAAAACAGCCCGTTATGGTAACGGATTGTTGCAGCCCATGAGCCATTCAGGTATAATGTACCACCTTTCATATCATATCGCGGATCTTCTTCATAGCGTTGAATAGCATAACCTGCCATTGTCCAGTTGACTAAATCTTTCGATTTGGCAATAGGACAGCCGGGAACATAGTGCATACTGGTTGAGATGAAATAGAATTCATCGTCGACCCGAATGATATCTGGATCGGGCCAATCGCCCCACATGAGTGGATTGGTAAAGGTTCCATTTCCATTGTCGGGTGTCCAGACCCGGGGATCATCCTGTTTAATATTTTGTTGGGCTGATAATCCTATGCAATAAAGAAGTAAAAGAATAATACAACTGACCCTTTTCATATATTCTAAATTTCGTTTGCCTGCTATTTTTGTATAAAGAGGGTGCCTCAAAATGTTAAGACACCCTCTTTTATTATGACATTAAAAAATCGCCAATAGTAACTGACTTTTTAGTAACCGGTATTTTGTTTGAGATTACTATTTATATCAATCTGCTTTTGAGGAATAGGCCAAAGATAATTATTTGCTTTAAAATCACGGGTTTCAACAATGATCGGAGTAGCTGTTGGGGCAAAAACCATTTCACCAGTTACCAGATCAATTGAACCTGCATTTAAAGCGCCATAGGTATCACCTTTCATTACCTGTTCTCCAATTTTCCAACGTTGAATATCGAACCAACGCAGACCTTCCATCCCAAATTCTACACGACGCTCTCTACGAACGAGATTACGCAATGTAGTCTGATCACTGTAAACATTATGATCAACAGCTGGCATTCCGGCACGCAAACGAATTCTATCAATTGTAGCATAAACAGAGTTATCAATCTGTCCGAGTTCAATTTTAGCTTCGGCATACGATAGTAAAACCTCAGCAAAACGAATGACCATGATATTCATTCCCGAGTTCCATACATCTGCATAGTCGTTAACATTCCAGATATACTTTCGGGCATTATAACCTGTTCTGGCACCACCATATTGATCATAATAGTCGGCTGAGTTTTTATCCAACGGATTCATGTTTGATCCATCATACAAAACAGCACCGGGATACCATATTGTTGTATAAAAACGAGGGTCTCTATTTGAATATGGTTTTAGTGGGTTGTAACCCGAACCGGTTTCAGTGATAGTTTTTCCATTTTTCATTTCGTAAGCATCAACCAACCCCTGTAAAGGATCAATTGAACTCCAACCACCTTGCGAACCGGGAACCAATACACCCAAAACCCAATTACTATTATCATTTGCCTTATACTGAACATCAAGAATATCTTCTTTACTGTTGTTATTTTGTATACGGAAGAGGTCAGTATATGAAGGGAAGAGATCGTATTGGTTTAATGCAAAAACAGCATTACAAGTAGCTACACATTCGGTGTATTTTTTCTCGTAAAGTTCTATACGTGCTTTTAAAGCAAGTGCAGCGCCTTTGGTAATACGTCCTTGATCAGCAGCATTACTATATGATGCAGGTAAATCTGATGCAATTGAAGCAAGTTCATCAAGAATAAACTTTACCACATCTGCCTTTGGCGTTCTGGTTACCTTATTTGCCTCTTCGATGGTAAGCTCTTTTGTAAACAAAGGAACATCACCATATACTTGCTCCATGATAAAGTATTGATAAGCCCTGAGAAAACGAGCCTGTCCTTTTGATACTTTTTTCATATCATCACTTATCGGCGCTTTATCAACATTTGCCAGGAAGTAGTTACACTTACGAACGGTAGCAAAGTTCCATCTGCTATTACCAGGATCGGCAGCGGTAAGTAACCCATTACCTAGTACCTGATAACCCTCCCATGGAAATGGCCCGTAAGCATTGTCTGATGCGCAATCCATATACACAATATTGTCGCCAATTTCCCATCCATTATATAGGCCATTCAGTGCCGCAGTGACCTCTTTTTCAGAAGTCCAGAAGGTTGAACTCGACAATTGATCAAGCGGTGATCTGTCAAGAAAATCCTTATTACAAGAAGCAAACGTAATTGCTAAAAGGAAAAATATAAATACTTTTTTCATAATACGTCAGGAATTAGAAGTTAACATTTAAACCAAAACTGTGTACAACTTGCTGAGGATAATAGTCTCCACGTGTACCGGCAGGAGCTTCTGGATCGAATCCTTTGTAAAATTTAGTAAGGGTTAACAAATTTTGTCCACTATAATACACCCTCAGACTAGACACCTTAATAACTTTCAGCCATTTTGGACTAACGGTATACCCAAGCTGAATGTTTTTCAATCTTAAATAAGAGGCATCCTTAACCCAGAAAGAGCTTGGGTAAACACTTCCGTCATTACGACCCCATTTTACTAAAGCACGTGGGAAAGTAGTAGAATTATTGGTTGGAGTCCAACGATCAAGCCATAGAGAACTTGGTTTAGCCGTTCCATCAACATATCCGATAGCCTCCATGGTAATATATCCTTTTACTTTGGTTGCACCCTGGAACAGGAGATTCAAATCAAAGTCTTTATACTTAAATGTGGCATTTAAACCAAAGACAACACCAGGAAAAGAACTACCCAAATTAACACGGTCTTTATCGTCGATTACACCATCATTGTTTTGATCTTTATATTTCAAATCGCCAGGGCCAATAGGAACTGCTGTACTTCCACCCAATTGTTTTGCATGTGCAGCAACTTCTGCAGCTGTATTAAAGATTCCTTCGCACTGATATCCATAAAATGAATAATATGGAGAACCTTCTTCAACAATTGTATTTCCACTAATCCATGGACCAGTTCCCTTTAGATTCGTAACTTCATTGTGAATAAATGTAGTATTAAAGTTTAAGTCGTAACTGACCGGACCCATTTTTCCATGTGTTCCAAGAACAATTTCCAAACCACGATTGATCATATCACCTGCATTTTGATCGGGTAATTTATCATATCCATAGGTGGCAGCAATTGGAAGTTGAAGAAGAAGATTAGATGACTTACGATCAAAATAATCGACAGAGAAGGTTAGCTTATCATTAAAAAGTCCTCCATCTAGTCCGATATTGGCATCACGGGTTGCTTCCCATTTCAGAATTGGGTTTGCAGCAGATGTAATTGCAACTCCTGAAGCAATCATATCTCCGAAGGTATAACTTTGTCCGGCATCAAATGTAGAAGAGGTTGGATAGTATGATCCGCTGGCAACATTTTGATTGCCAAGCATACCCCAGCCAATACGCAATTTAAGATTATTGATAAAGGAGAATTGCTTCATGAATTTCTCTTGTGTAATACGCCAGCCTGCAGAAGCAGATGGGAAGAGACTCCAACGGTTACCCGCCATAAATCGGGAAGAACCATCATAACGCGCATTCACCTCGAAAAGGTATTTCCCGGCAAAATCATAATTTATTCTTCCAAAATACGACTCTAATGCAAGTTCACTTGCAGTCCCGATATTTGTCTGCCCATCCGTAGATCCAACATTTAATTGTTCCAGGTTATCACTTAAAAAGTTCTTTCTGAATCCTTGTAAGTAATCGTTTCTGGTCAACTCGGCCTGATGTCCAGCCATAACATGAATTGAATGTTGTTTCAATGAGAGATCGTAGGTAAGAAGAGATTGCGAGGTAATATTTGAAGCATTAGCTGATGATGAATACAATCTGTTAGGTCCTTGATAAAGTTTAGCCGTGTGACTTGGAAAATTATAAAATTGAATATCATTAATAAATTTATTTCCCAGCGCATTACTAAATCGATAACTCAAAATTTCTTTAATTTTCAATCCTTTTAAAATTTCATATTCGCCATTTAAGATTCCCAGAAATTGATTGGTTTTCATTTTAGATTCAGAACCTGATTCAAGCCAGGCCATTGGATTACCATCACCTATTGATCCATACGATCCATCGCTATATTTGTAAGGGACCATTGGTGAGATACGATTAATCTGTCTGAAAAATTGAGAGAAAGTTTCTGTATATGGATTTGTAGGTTCAGCAAAATCAGTCAAACTATACGAAATATTTAAACCGGCAGTAAAACGTTTCCCGATTTTAGTATCTACATTAGACCTCATGTTATAGCGTGTATTGCTTGAACCTTTTACAACACCATCCTGATTAAAATAGCCTGCAGAGAACATATAAGAGGTATTCTCCGAACCACCTGCAACATCGAAGTGATGATTTGTTTGAAGTCCACTCCCTTTATAAAACTTACCTAACCAATCAGTATTTGCATAATGATCCGGGTCAGAACCATCTCTGAATTTTTGGATCTCAGCAGCAGTATATTTTGGGGCTTTATTTTCGTAGGTTAAGGCTTCATTCCACAACGTAGCATATTGGGCGGAAGATAGATAATTAGGCAAGCAGGTTGGACTTTGCCATCCCATATTCCCTGCATAAGAGAGTTGTAAAGGTTTATTTTTCCCTTTTTTAGTAGTAATAAGAATAACACCATTCGCTGCCTCTGAGCCATAAATTGCTGCTGAAGCTCCATCCTTTAAAACAGAAATATTTTCAACATCGTTTTGATCAACATCGTTCATTGAAGCCTTAACACCATCAACAAGGATAAGAGGGTTCTTTCCGGAACCAAACGAGCCAATACCTCTGATACGGATAGTTCCAACGTCACTTCCCGGTTGTCCGTTATTTTGGATTACCACCACACCCGGTAAAACACCTTGTAGTGCAGATGAAACGTTACTTACAGGACGACTTTTCAAAATAGAGCCTGAGACCTGAGCTACAGCGCCGGTTAAATTTACTTTTTTCTGGGTGCCATAACCAACAACAACAACTTCCGACAAACCCGTAATATCTTCCTCTAGTGTTAGGTCAATGGTGGTACGATTATTAACAGGAACGTTCATTTCCTTGTAACCAATAAAACGATATACCAGAACACCGGTAGGAGGGACATTATTTAATGTATATTTTCCATTAGCATCCGTAGATGTAACGATTTGTGTTTTGAGAAGGAAGACATTTACTCCAAACATTGGGTTTCCATTCTTATCTTTCACAACACCGGAAACCGAAATTGTATTTTTTTTCTGTTGCTGAATCGTGTTGATCTCTTCTTTTGAAAATTTAACAGGAGTCAATACGATTTGACGATCAATAATGGTGTATTTCACATCCGTACCATCAAATAACTCATGCAAAACATCTTTGATTAATTTGTGATTAGCAGAAAGGCTAACAGACCTATCCACATTAATCAGTTTACTATTGTACAAAAAGTAAAATTCACTTTCTTTCTCAATATTTTCGAGGGCATTCTTAACTGAAACATTACTCAAATTTATAGAGAGCCTTGTGTTTTGAGAATAAGAATTCCCGGCAAATGCCTGAAATACACAAAATAGTGTAAGGAAAACTGTTACTTTCATGAAGATAAGTATTAATTGAAATCGGGATTTTATTCCACCGGTTTCTTGATTAAACCGACTTTTTTTCATAATTTTGAATGGGATTAAATGTTTATAAACGTAAGAGTTTGTAAAGTTTACCAGCGGGGAGGTGTTCGAGCACTTTCCCGCTTCTTTTTTATAATTATTTATTGTCTTGATTTACTCATGCAGCTCCTTTCTTTCGTTTGTATACTATGATTGTATCATGATTAACTTCACCATCTTTATTGGCTTTTGCTTTGATGAACCTATACTGAATTGGAGCCGTCATTTTTAACAGCTCAAGAATCTGATATAATGATTCGTTCTCAAAAGTGGCTTTATACTTATAATCCAGCAATTCTTTATCCTGAATTTCAATCTTTACATTAAACCAATTATTAATTTTTCTAACAACCTGTGCAAATGGTTCATCATTAAATACCAATTTCCCATTTCGCCAGGCAATATATCGTGATGCATCAACCACTTTTTTGACATAGGTATTATTATCTTTATTGTAAGTAACTTGAGCATTGGGCATTAAAACTTCAAACTCTTTTTCCGTTTTGCCATTAGAGATCATTCCCACTTTACCCGTCACTACTGTAGTTTCAATTATGTTTTCTTCCGGATAGGCCATACACGAAAACGAGGTTCCTTTAACTACGACACCTATCTTTCCCATTTCCACCTTAAAAGGCCACAAAGGATTTTTTTTGACTTCAAAAAAAGCTTCTCCAGTGAGCTTAACATTCCGGGCCTTTTCATTAAAGGTAGAAGGATATTGTAGCTTACTACCACTATTCAACCAAACAGTAGATCCATCAGGCAATGTAATCTTTGAACGAACCCCATTGGGTACAACTGTCTCTGTAAGTAAGGAATAATTAACCTTTTTCGAAGATGACAAAGAATAGAATGTGCTATAAACTAATAACGGGATAAAAAGAGCCGCTGCAATGTTTCGCAGAATTCTAAAAACATTAACAGGTCTATTTCTTTTCCGAATTAATTGTCTAATCCTTTCTAATCCGGCATCGGAATCAACTTTTTCAATTTTCTCTAAAAGTTGTAGACTCAATTTTAATTTCTCTATGTCCTTATATAATGAAGCATTTTCCGGAGAATGGTTTATCCATTCTTCCAGCACTATCTTATCGTCTTCCGATTCTGCACCGAGAAAGAATCGAGCCAATAACCCATCATTAATATCTTCGTTTAGTTCCATAATTATAATCTTCTGCATCTAAAGACGACAATCGCACCTTAAATACGTACCCATTATAATATTTTTTTTAATCTATTTATTAATTACTAATTATTACAATATTCAACTGACAATTTATTTATTATTGTAATAATACTTCTAACAAAAAAAGGGAATGAAATGAGGCTATTTATTAATTAATAAGAAGGCCAGCGCACCTAAAGAGAGATAATCTTCCAGATCAGCTCTTAACAACCTAAGTGCCTTACCAATTTGGGTTTCGACTGTACGATTTGAGATACCCAGCATCACGGCTATTTCTTTTGGTGTTTTATGTTCAATACGATTCAATATGAAGATTTCTCTACATCGATCGGGGAGCTTTGAAATTGCCAGATCTATTTTATTCTTTAATTCAGATTCAACATAATAATCTACGTCTAAAGCATTGGGTATATCTCCCTCACTCAAAACCTGTAAACGATATTTATCCAATACTTTTTGATGTTTTAAAAAATCAAGACATCCATTTTTAACAGAGAGAAAAAAATAGCCTTTTAGATTGGTCGATATCTCCAAAGTCTTGCTCTTTTCCCAAAATTTCAGAAAGACATCTTGTACGATATCCTCAGCGCACATTTGATCTAACACAAACTGAGAGGCATACACTACTAATCCCGGATAATAGCATTTGAAAATAAAATCAAAGACAGTATCATCCCCTTTCTTTAGGCGATCAAACAAAAACAAATCAGAAGTAGTGACAGATGATTTCAAACCTTTCCTCTTATAAAACCCAAATATGCAAATTAAAAATAAATAAATCACTTAAAATTTTTCAATACCCGTTTCCCCATTAAAAAAACAAATGGGGAAAGCATCATACAGTATAAAATTTCATTGACCCATTTTTATTTTCAATGCGTTTGAAAATACTTTTGATTTTGCAGTAACGACAACAACTTCAGGAGTTAATGTGTCTGATTGCAATAAAAGTGTTGCAATACCTGCTCGAACTTTAACTTTTGAAGGACCTATTATTTTAGCACCACCCATAATTGAAAAGTCAACTTCACTGCTATTATCCAAACAAGCGACTGTACCATTCTTATCTACCAATGAAGCATAAACGAAAATAGCATCCGCTTTATCGGCCTTAAAAGGTCGACCACTATAATCTGCTTCCAATCTTATTGAAGTGGGTGTCTGAGGTGTAGATACAACCTGTTCAGCAACTTTTTGATTATGGATAAACCCTTCTGCTTTGAGTTCTCCTTTTTGAAATGGAATATCATTAAAAGTAAACGGCGGATGTTTTAAGTGTTTACAATTACCGCCATCAAAAGGATGATCGCCTCCTTTATCGAACACGCCATATTGTGTATCAGGGCCACTATCCGGTAATTTTTCTCCAACCTTTTTACCGTTTAGCATTAATACAATCTTTTCACAATTGCTGTAAACAACTACTTTTCCTTTCTCATTTTCCTTTTTTTCTGTCCACCAGTTGGCAATAAAAACGACTGGTTTCTCATTATCGATGCCTGCAATGGCTTTAAAGGGGGGAAGCTGACTTCGGAACAAGAAGTGCGTAAACTTTGAAACCCTGAAGATATCATCAATTCCCCATTCCTGCATATTCTTTTCACCACCACAATTATTATCAAACATAGCCCAAGTACAATCGCCAACAGTACGCGGTCCATAGTTCCCAATATCCGAATTATGTTCCCATTGGGTATTCCATAATGCCGTCAACAACGCTTTTTCGCCATTTGCTCTTGTACATCGGGTTGTGCTTTGCAGTCCGCCATATTCCCAATCAGCATATTCCTTTATGATTCCCGGATTGTTAGGCTGAACATCCTGAACCCGTTCAGTGGTGTTTCTAAAAATCGAATCTTTCCCATCATACCAGTTATTCATTGCCACGTCCCAATGTGTCTCTTTAGCTCCATAGGTTTCACCAACAGTAAAATATTCTCCTGCAGGAAGTTCTTCATGAGCAATCTCATGACATTTTATTCTGAAAGCATCCGGTGGATAACTTTCATTAAGGTTCGCTTCCCATAAAATGACACTTGGATGGTTTCGATCGCGATGAATCATTTCACGAATATCTCTATAAACCCGTTGTTTAAACAGATCATTATTATTAAAGAACTGCCATCCCGGGATTGAATTCAGAAGCATTAAGCCGAGCTCGTCAGCTGCTTCATAAATAGAGGGATCATGAGGATAATGTGCCAGACGAACACAATTAAAACCAGCCTCTTTAATCTTCTTCATATCTCGGTACTGCGCATCTTTTGATAAAGCATTTCCAATATACGGATAGTCCTGGTGACAGTTCGTCCCGGTTAAATAAATAGGCTCTCCGTTTATCTTAAACCCTTCATCTTTGTTGAATATTAGTTTTCTGATCCCTACTCTCTGATTGAAATCATCCACCACTTTCCCATCAATAAGAACTGTTGTTTCCAATGTGTAAAGTGAAGGAACATCAGGAGACCAAAGCATTGGTTTCATCACAGTAAATTCTTGTGAAATATCAAAATCCTTTCCTTTCTCTATTTGCTCGGATTTAGAAAGATGCATTGCAATTACATTTCCTGTTTTATCTTTCAACTGTTGTTTTACACTGATTGTTTTATCGTTAGCACTTTCATTAATCACATTTGTCTTAATCAATACCACGGCGCTATCCTTCGTCACAGTGGGCGTTCTAAAAAAGACACCTCCACCCGAAACTTTATTCATTTTAACAGCATCAGTTATATGAACCGGATTTGTAATCTCCAGAAAGACACTTCTATAAATACCGCTCCAATAATTAAACCCGTTTTTCTTTAAAGCCTTACCTGCTGGAAAGTCCTTGTCGGCTCTATTATCAAGGCGAACAATAATTTCATTTAATTTACTATTTGAAACCAGTTCGGATAGGTCGACAGAAAAAGGAGTATACCCCCCCTTATGTTGCGACACCAGTTTACCATTTATCCAGATATCACTTTGTTGCATGGCTCCTTCAAATTCTACCGAGATTTTCTTTCCTTTATATTGAGAAGGAATAGAAAAGGTTTTGCGATAATAACACACCCCCTCCCATTGATTTATTCCACTTTCCAATGGTTCTATCTTCGCGGTATGGGGTAAACTAACCGATTGCCATTCCTTTTTTGCAATGACAGGATACTCCCTTTCAAAATCAGTTATTGCCTTTTCAACCTCCTTTTGAACCTGCACTGATGCATTTCCACCGGATGATATATACTCATTTAAAAACTGTGATGAAAAATCCTTTCGACTAGTATCATACATAGTTTTAACACTACTCCCCTTTTCTGATTTCATACTGCTACTATCTATCCTGAAAAACAGCCATCCATGATTAAAATTGATTTTTTCTCTGGCAGAATAATTGTCTTTCTTAGGAGCGATCACTTTGCTTTTTGTATTCTCTGCGTCGAGTGAATTCGTTAAACAAATAGAAAATAAAAATATGAGTATTGCTAAAAGTGAGAGTGGATGCTTTTTCATTTTCGGAGTATTGGTTTACAATAAAGATTATCTTTTTTATTAATATTAATATTAGATCGCAATATTAGTATTTTTATTAATAACTAACACTGCGTTTACCATAAAATACACCTATGTCAAAACAATTATACCACAAAACAATAAGGCGACATATTAGCCGCCTTGTCCTATAAAACTTAAAAAAAATCAAAATCACCCTTTAAAATCAGTCCCTTTGCACGACTATGCAAACTAAGACACTTATTATAATGACTTACTCGAATATTTTCGTTTACGCAATATAGACAGGATTATCACTAAAATGATAATTAGCAAGATGGGAACAATGATATTAACGGTTTGAATAAAGAACTGCTGCTCTTTAACTCTCTCCTTATCAAGCAATCGTAGTTTCACCTCACGCGTGCGTAATAAAACCAATCCGGCATCATCACACAGATAGTTTATCGTATTCAGCAATAGATCACGATTACCAAAAGTCTGATCCGAATAGCGATCATATCCAAGAGGCAAAGGGAAAGTTTGCCCATCAGACGTCTGTACCTGATTTAGTATAGCATCACCATCAGAAACCACAAGCATCCCGGTTAAACGACTTTGGTTCATGGCGGTAAATGGTGATCCATTCTTGAGCGTAGGCGGTATCCTGTTATGATATAGTGAGGTAAATTGTCCTTCAAGTAAAACAGCGATCGATTGTGGCGGCATATTAAAAAATGCAGGACCTGGCTGCTCACGCAACATATCTAATGAAATAGCAATAGGGACATTCGCTATCCTTGAATACTTTGAAGTTGTCAAAAGAATCGTCTTCTGAACACCTGTCGCCTTTACAGTATCCAGGCTGCTTACAAATTCTGTCTTGACTGCATTCAGATTCTTGACGATAGGATGCGTCTGAAGCGGTGTCAGCACCGGATAAAAATACCAGGGCAACAAACTTTGTTGTGGCTGACCGCCCATCTGTCCTGTCACTACCGGAATAACTGCAGCATTCAGATCCATCACAAGGTTATTATTCAATCGAACGCCATACCGAAACAGTTGATCTTCAAGATTTAGATCGCGGGGAAAGGCAATGGTTCGTCCCTTGCTCCTGATGCTATCCATAGAAGCCGATACCGGATCTACATACCACAGTACTTTCCCTCCATACATAACATATTGGTCGATCAAAAACTTATCTGCTTCACTAAACAACGAATCAGGTTTGGCAATAATCAACGCTTTGAAGCGGGGTTCAATCATAAGTTTTCCACTCTTCGGGTCTTGCTTCATAAAGAAAAGCGACTGTGGATCACCATCCAGCTTAACCTTGTATACGGCGTAAAAGTCACGCAAAGAATGAGCGGCATCGGCTACCTTTATTAAATCAGCTTCACGATGGCCTGCCAGAAAAGCTACTGCCGCGCGCTTATCTATGGTTAACTTTCTAAAAGCCACTGCCAGATTAAATTCAAGTGATTGAACAGAGTTATTTAACACCTCCTCGGGTGCTACTCCGATCTGTGACTTTAATAGATCGACAGGAATCTCCCTGTCTTTATACCGAATCAGAGCAGAAGGAAAGATCAGTTGTTGCTCTGTCTTTCCATCTTTATTTACATTTAAAGAAGTAGGTGTAAGGCCCTTTTTAATGAGCTGGGCAATAAGTGTATCGCGTTGAGCTGCATTCGAAACCGCATTTGGATTTACAAATTCATAACTGATATTATGATTATAAGCGCACAACACATCCAGAAACTCCCGGGTAGAATTACTTAGTCTAATAAATCCCGGAGGGAAATCCCCTTTCAAGAAAATAGTCACATGCATCGGGGCATCTATATCGGTAATAAGAGTTTTTGTAGCAGGCGACAAAGTGTGTCGTTTCTCTGCCGTTAAGTCGATTCTAAAAAAAAGAAGCGTAGCCAGAAAATTGATTGCAACAATAGCAAGCAAGATCGCAGCAAGTGTATAGAGACTCTTTTTTTTTCTATTAGAAACCATAATAATGATCATTAAAATATCCTTAGCTGAAAGCTAAAAAGCACAGTTCGTGTTATAAATCGACAGGCTACCATTTCCGACGTTCAAGAGATAGTCGGGACAAAGCAATAAAGAGCGTAATAACACTTAAAAAGAATATCACATCTCTGCTATCAATCACCCCTCTGCTTAAAGAGAGATAATGAGCATTTGCACCCAACTGTTGAATAATTAGCTCGGTTTTTCCAAAGAAGGGGGCGATTAATTCAAAGCCAAGGTAGAAAAATGCACTCAGCGACACCGAAATCAAAAAAGCAGCCGCCTGATTATCCGTAAGTGTCGAAGCCCAAACGCCAATAGCCGTAAAGGCACCTCCAATAAATAGAAGACCTATGTATGACCCCCAAGTGCCTCCAAGATCAATATTTCCTTTTGGAAATCCCCAGAAATAAACCGAAACAACCCATATTAATGTTGGAAGTAAGGCTACAAACACCAATGCAAAAGCGGCTAAGTATTTCCCCAACACCACTTGAAGTTCGGTAAGTGGTTTGGTAAGCAATAGTTCTAACGTACCGCTTTTTCTCTCTTCAGCAAACATCCGCATTGTGATAGCAGGTATAAGAAACAGAAAAGTAATGGGTGCAATAGAAAACAAGCCATCAATAGAGGCATAACCATTATCAAGAATATTATAGTTGCCGGAAAATACCCAGAGGAAAAGACCATTTACTAAAACAAAGCCACCCAGGATAATTGCACCGATGAAGGTATTTAGGAACGAACTAAATTCTTTTTTAAAAAGAGAAAACATACGTGTGGTTTTTAATCCAAAGATTAGTCATTAAAAGTTATAACCACAATAGCATCAAGATCGAGGCCCAACAAATCCTTTGCTTTACCAAGGTTAACTGCTACTTCAAGAAAGCCATGCGTACCAAAGAGTACCACAATCTCTCCTTCGGGCATATCGCCATATGAGCGAGATTCTTTAATAGGTTCTGGACGATGGCCTCTAAAACTCAATGTAAACTTGCGTTTTTGACCTACCTCTCTAAAGAGCGATTCATTGATATTACTGATAGCATTACCATACGAATCGACATAAATTACATTGCCACGTATGCTATTTCCGTCTACTGTCGGCTGTAATGTCATACGCTGGGTCAGACGTTCTCTTGGAAAACCCAATTCACCTAAAGTCTTGCCCATCGCAATATGTGCAGCAGCTTTCACAAACCGATCACGTGTGGAGAAGGTAAGATAATTGGTATCGAGATGGATGTCTAACATAATAATTTCGTCAGGGGCTTCATCAAAGATTAGTGCAAACACACCTGTATCGGCACCAATAAAATACTGTCCCTTATAACGAACCACAATATGTGGATATTCATCGCTCTCTTCGGTCATTACACCAATCAGATGGATTGTCCCTTCAGGAAAGTCATTATAGAAATTACGAATGATGAAAGCCGCCTGCCGGAAGTTGTATTTTGCAACTTCATGTGTAACATCAACAATGACAGCACCGGGGATCTGTTTAAGAATAGCTCCCTTCACCGCTCCCAGATAGGAATCGCGATATCCCCAATCGCTTGTAAGTGTGATGATAGACATATTATATTTTCAACCTTTTGTGACTATAAATTTATGTGTTTTTAAACTAACTTTGCGCCGTCAAAAGTAAAGAATTTCATTCAAACATTTCCTAAAAAGAATGGTTGTATGATTTGAAAATTTGTATTACGAGAGCATTGAGTGTAAGGCTTTAAATACACAGCTAATTCTCTAATTATCAGAACTGAATGTTTGAAAAGATTATCAACCTTGAAACCTACAGTGTCATTGAACTTTTTGGAGTCAACGACTGTCATCTCAATGAAATTAAAGATTGTTTCCCTCAGTTAAAGATAACTGCCCGTGGCGAGATGCTAAAAGTATCGGGAGAAGAGACCTTGGTTGAGACCTTCGAAAAACGTTTCCATCTACTTCTTGCTCAATTCGATCACTTCGGAAAGATAACCTCCGAAAACATCACTCAGATCATGCATTCCGAAGATGAGGAGCCTCCGGTTCTGATATTAGAACATGATGTACTGGTACATGGACGAAGTGGAATGACAATTAGAGCCAAGACAGCAAATCAACAAAAGATTGTGGATGCTTTCAAGGAAAACGACATTGTATTTGCTGTTGGTCCTGCTGGAACCGGTAAGACCTATACAGCGGTGGCTCTGGCCGTAAAAGCGCTAAAAAACAAAGAGGTCCGTCGTATCGTCTTAACCCGTCCCGCAGTAGAGGCCGGTGAGAATCTTGGCTTTCTGCCCGGTGACCTGAAAGACAAACTCGATCCGTATCTACAGCCTTTGTATGATGCCCTTCGCGACATGCTTCCTCCACAAAAGCTACTTACCTATCTGGAAGATGGCACCATCGAAATTGCACCATTGGCTTTTATGCGTGGACGAACACTTGACTATGCCTTCGTAATTCTT
>JAHEYR010000202.1 GCA_023251485.1 Bacteroidales bacterium | reverse complement strand
CCCACTACTGTAAAAACAGATGTAGCTTTTTGGCTTACCAAAAGTGATCAGTCTACATTATTTCAGAAGCAAAATGTTGCTTTATTATTCAGTAATAGTGTAAACTCAAATCCTACGATAGCCGTTGATACTACTCAGACCTATCAATCGATTGATGGATTTGGTTTTGCATTAACCGGCGGTAGTGCTTATCTGATAAACCGTTTGCCGACGGCAACTTGCGATGCTTTATTGAAAGAATTGTTTGCTTCGGATAGTAGCAATATCAACACCAGTTACTTAAGAATAAGTATTGGCTCTTCAGATTTAAATGCCAGTGTATTTTCATATGATGATATACCAACAGGGCAGACTGATTTGCCACTTCAATATTTTAATTTGACACCCGATTCATATGATTTAATACCATTACTCAAGAAGATTGTAGCTATTAATCCAAATATAAAAATCCTGGCTTGTCCATGGTCGGCACCGGTTTGGATGAAAACGATTAACAATACAGTAGGGGGCAGTCTGCAACCAAAATATTATTCTGTATATGCCGATTATTTTGTCAGGTACATCAATGCCATGAAAGCACAAGGTATACGTATAGATGCCATCACACCTCAGAACGAACCTTTAAATGCATATAACAATCCAAGTATGTTGATGTCTGCAACAGAACAGGCTGATTTTATTAAAAACAATTTAGGTCCTGCTTTTAAAGCAGCCAACCTCGATACAAAGATCATTATTTATGATCATAATTGTGACGTGCCTGGTTATCCACTAACCGTGTTAAGCGATCCCGAAGCAAAAAAATATATTGATGGATCAGCTTTTCATCTTTATAGCGGAGATATTAGTGCTTTATCACTGGTACATGAAAATTATCCAGAAAAAAATGTTTACTTTACCGAACAATGGGTTGGCGGACCCAGTAACTTTGGCAACGACCTCAATTGGCATGTAAAAACGCTTATAATTGGTGCTACCCGAAATTGGAGCAAAAATGTCATAGAGTGGAATCTTGCCTCTGACCCTTCTTATCAGCCACATACACCAGGTGGTTGCAACACTTGCTTAGGTGCTTTGACTATAGGTGCAAATATAACCCGCAATGTCTCGTATTATATCATTGCTCATGCTGCTAAATTTGTAAAAACAGGCTCTGTTCGGATTGCTTCGAACATCGTAGGACCATTGCAAAATGTAGCATTCAAAACGCCTGAAGGTAAAAAGGTTTTAATCGTTTTAAACGATAGTAATTCAAGTCAAACTTTCAATATTCAATTTAATGGGAAGATTGTAACTTCTACTTTATTAGGAGGTTCAGTCGGAACATATAGCTGGTAACACAATGGCTTTGCTCGTTGAATATGATATTTGAACTCAATGCTTTTTCTCATTGATCTTGAAATACTATCCAGACTTTAAAAAATTATCAGGACCGCTAATTACGTTATACTTTTATGTTATTTGTTATGAAAAAAACAATTGCTTTATTAATGCTTTTGGGCTGTATTCTATCAATGCAGGCTCAGAAAAAACAGGTCACATCTGTAAATCCACAACCATCAGTACCCAAGGTAGTAAAACTATACACCACTGCTGAAAATAGTGATCTTAGATTGACTCAAACAGAGACCCTTTCTTTTGTAGATTTAGCACAACCTGTCGAAACACAAATATGCGTTTTTGTTGATCCTACTAAAAAGTTTCAGACTTTATTTGGTATTGGCGGAGCATTAACCGATGCATCCGCTGAAACATTTTATAAGCTGCCCAAAGATAAGCAGGATGAGGTGTTGAGAGCTTATTATGATAAGGAAGATGGTATTGGATATACTCTTGCACGAACAAATATAAATAGTTGTGATTTCTCAAGCGGAAGCTATACCTATGTTGAGGATAACGACAAGGATCTAAAGACCTTTTCTATTCAACACGATTTACAATATAAGGTTCCTCTTATAAAAAGAGCAATTACTGCAGCTTCAAATCACCTCACCCTGTTCGTTAGTCCCTGGAGTCCTCCTGCATGGATGAAAGATAATAATGATATGTTGCATGGTGGAAAACTTAAACCTGAATATGCTCAATCATGGGCAAATTATTTCGTTAAGTTCATAAAAACATATGAAGTGAATGGTATTCCAATATGGGGATTAAGTGTTCAAAACGAACCCATGGCAAAACAAAAATGGGAGTCATGTCTTTTCACGGCTGCTGATGAAGCAAATTTTGTGAAGAAATATCTGGGCCCTACCTTGAAGAAGGCGCAATTGGGAGAAAAGAAAATAATAGTTTGGGATCATAACAGAGATCTGTTATACCAGCAAGCCAGCGAAATATTAAACGATAAAGAAGCCGCTCAATATATCTGGGGCGTTGGATTTCACTGGTATGAATCCTGGAGTGGCAGCGAACCCATGTTTGAAAATGTAAGAAGAGTCAACGAATCTTTCCCCGATAAGAACCTCATGTTTACTGAAGGGTGTAATGAAAAGTTTAAACTGGATAGCGTTTATAGCTGGAGGTTAGGTGAAAGATATGGCAAGGCTATGATCAATGACTTTAACAATGGTACTGTAGGTTGGACTGACTGGAATATATTGTTGGATGAAAACGGTGGGCCAAACCATGTACAGAACATGTGCTATGCACCCATACATGCTGATACGAGAACGGGTAAGTTGATTTATACTAACTCTTTTTATTACATAGGTCATTTTTCAAAGTTTATTCATCCGGGTGCAAAACGAATTAGTAGCTCGTCGAGTAGAAGTTCATTAATAACCACTGCTTTTCAAAATCCGGATGGGAAAATTGTAGTAGTAGTGATGAATTCGGGGGATAAAAAAATTCCTTATTTTCTTTGGATGGCTAAAAAGGCTGCTCCTACAGTAAGTATGCCCCATTCCATTACAACATTAGTTGTTGAATAAAATGTATTTGTTTCAATAGCTGCTCTCAGGTAGCTGTTATTTAAAATTTTATATAAGATGATAACTATGAAAAGAAAGTCATTTTTGCTTCTGTTCTTTGTGCTCTTCTCTCTTTTTATTTCTGCTCAGAAACCTGCGACAGATCCGATAGAAAAAAAGATTAACGCACTGATCAACAAGATGACCCTGGATGAGAAAGTTGGACAGATGTTTCAAATAGATCCCGGTGCATTCTTTAAATCGCCCACTGATGTAGATGAGTGGATCCGAAAAGGTAAAATAGGATCCGTACTTAATGTTATAGGTGCAGATAAGGTTAATGCGCTACAACGTATTGCTGTTAAAGAGAGTCGCCTGGGGATTCCTCTAATCGTTGGTCGCGATGTAATCCATGGATACAGAACCATTATGCCTATTCCATTGGCCATGTCGTCGTCGTTTGATCCCGAGATGGTGGCAAAGGCAATGCACGTGTCAGGAAAAGAGGCAGCAAGTGATGGTATTCATTGGACTTTTGCTCCTATGATCGATATCAGTCGCGATCCTCGTTGGGGGCGTGTTGCTGAAGGTCCGGGTGAAGATCCTTTTCTGGCATCAGCTATGGCAAAAGCAATGGTTGAAGGATTGCAAGGAAAAGATCTTGGTACTTCCGGCTCTATTGCTGCCTGTGCAAAGCATTTTGTAGGATACGGCGCGGCAGAAGGTGGTCGTGACTATAATACATCTCAGATCCCTGAAACCGAACTACGCAATATCTATCTTCCTTCCTTCAAAGCAGCTAAAGATGCGGGGGTGGCTACTTACATGAGCTCGTTTAATGATATAAATGGGACTCCAGCCTCGGGTAATCGACATACATTGCATGATGTTTTACGTAATGAATGGGGTTTTAATGGTTTTGTGGTAAGCGACTGGGGTTCAATAGCCGAGATGATCAATCATGGTTTTTGTGCTACTCCTAAAGATGCTGCAGATAAAGGAATCAATGCAGGGGTAGATATGGAAATGTCCAGCACTACGTATGTCGAGAATGTTAAAACGCTACTTGCCGAAAAGAAAATCTCTATTCAACAAATTAATGAGTCGGTAGCCAATATTTTGCGCATTAAATTCAAATTAGGTCTTTTCGATCATCCGTATACCCCTGTTTCTACTGATAAGGTATTATTAACGGATGAAAACTTAAAGGTAGCTAAAGAGATGGCTGTTGAGAGTGCTGTATTGTTAAAAAACGATAAACAGACCCTTCCATTATCTAAGTCTTTGAAAGTAGCTGTTATCGGTCCTTTGGCCGATGCTCCGCACGATCAGATGGGTACTTGGGTATTTGATGGAAAAAAAGCAGACTCAAAAACAGTATTGCCTGCCATCATTGAGAAGCTGGGGGCGACTCAGGTGATCTATGCGAAGGGGTTGTCTATTAGTCGCGACAAGAGCGTGGATGGTATTGCAGAGGCTGTCGCAGCGGCTAGAAACGCTGATGTATGTGTGGTAATTGTGGGTGAAGAGTCTATTCTATCGGGTGAGGCACATTCATTAGCAGAGCTTCATCTACAGGGCAAACAGAACGAATTGGTGGAGGCTGTTTCTGCAACTGGAAAGCCTGTGGTGATGGTGGTGATGGCTGGACGACCTCTCGCAATCGGCAATCTGATTCCAAAAGTTGATGCGATCTTATATGCATGGCACAATGGAACGATGGGAGGACCTGCAATTGCAGATTTGCTTTTTGGTGATGCTATTCCTTCGGGTAAGTTGCCTATAACTTTTCCAAAAGGAGAAGGTCAGATTCCAATTTATTACAACCATAAAAGTACTGGACGCCCTGCGGATATCAAAAACTGGACACAGCTTGATAAAATACCTGTAGAGGCTGTACAACACTCTTTAGGAAATACTTCACATTACTTAGATTATGGCTTTGAACCACTCTTCCCATTTGGATATGGGCTGTCGTATACCACATTTGCCTACGCAAATTTGAAGGTTTCGAAAAGCATAATTCCGATGAATGGCGCAGTGGAGGTATCTGCTGATATCACAAATACCGGAAAGTATGAAGCTAATGAAGTCGCTCAGTTATATATTCACGATCGTTTTGGAAGCATCACTCGTCCGGTTAAAGAGTTAAAGGGATTCAAGCGTATGAGTTTGAAGCCAGGCGAAACCAAGAGTGTTAGCTTCACATTAACTACAGCAGATCTGGCCTTTTGGAACAATGAATCAAGATTTCAGGCCGAGCCGGGTGACTTTGATGTCTGGATTGGCTCGAATTCAGCTGAAGGATTAAAAGGATCATTCGCTATTAAATAATTAAAATACGGATCAGGAGGATGTCGTAATATTTCCTTCTGATTTGTTTCAAATTATACACAGGTAATTCAATACATTATGAAATACAGTAAACTAAAACTTGTTGTCTCATTACTTTGTATCTTTTCAGTTGGATTGGTTTATGCACAGAAAACGGATAAGACCCCTTCCGATAGCGGATACAAACTGGTCTGGGCTGATGAGTTTAATTATAGGGGGCTGCCCGATGCGAAGAAATGGGGATATGATACCATAGGAAATAAGTCGGGTTGGGGTAATCACGAAGCTCAGTTATATACAGCCGGTCGTAAAGAAAATGTATGGGTTCATGATGGT
>JAHEYR010000201.1 GCA_023251485.1 Bacteroidales bacterium | reverse complement strand
TTTTCAATCGGATTCTCCCTGTGCGGAATTAACTCGGCCGGTAGTCCGGTATGGATATATATCGCCTGATTGCCATCAGAATATATTTTAGTTTCTTCGTTGAAGAGCTGTTTATTTTCCTTGATATAGTTGATGAGGGGTGAGGTTCTCCATGCATCTTCAGTATATCCGGGAATACCTTCATCTTTCGCCATCTCCCATAATTCGCTATTGTCTTTGTATTGTGAATAGCTTATCGCACCAAAAAGCAGGATGAAGAGTCCAATCAATCCTTGCTTCTTCCATCCGGTTTGTTTCATGATAAGCCAGGGGATAACAAATGCAAATGGTAACAGACAAGGCAGATAGAGTGGAGAGAGCAGGCGGAAGTTTATGGCTTCGAATCGGGAAAAGGTTGCAGACAAAATGATGAAAAGGGAGTATACTGTAAAGAAAGCAGCACAGATATTCCAGTAGTGATAATAACGAACCGGTTTATAAACGTGTTTGAGGTGGGAGTAGATATAGAAAATAGGAAAAGCGACACCAATGAGAATGACTAAGAAAAGCGGAAAGTAGTGGAAATAGAAGAAGTCGCCAAAGACATACGAGTAGCGTTCAATGTTTTTGAAAAATGAAGTCAGACTCTTTTCTCTGTTGCCCATCAGCATGTGGGTGACATGATAGTTTCTAAACAGATTGGCCACCATGAATGCGATGCTCAAGAGCCCAAAGATCAGAAGGTGTAGAATCTTCTTGCCTATTTTTAGATCGCGATCAAATAAGATCATTAATCCACCTGCCCCGACGAGTGTGACTCCAGCATAGCGTACTACACACGACAACCCCGCAATAACGCCAATTGCTATCAGTGCATTGATCGTTTTTAGTCGTCCATAACGATAGAGTGCAACAAAGAAGAGCAAAATCATCACCAGAAAGAGTGTCTCCGACCAAAGCATCGTATAAACACCTAGCAGGGTGGGACTAAATGTGATGATAGCCAGAAAAGCAATCTTTACCCACTTATTTGAAGTGAGATGGTTGATGATCGATCCACTCAGATAGATAAGAGTAAAAAACAGCAACATATTGATGAACTGACCACTTTGCAAGAAGTCAACCCGGGTAATAAAGAGGAAGATGCTTAAGAAAGTAGGATAGCCCATTGGAAAATCCGTAATAGGATTTCCGGTGAACTCATTGAAAGCACCATGATAAACCACGTTACGGGCAGTGCTTAGATAGACAATGGAATCAGGAGAAATACCAATGCCACCATGCCGTGCGAAGAAGAAAATCAAGAGTGCTCCTATAGCACCCGCGATTATTGAATCATAATTTTTTTTAATTGTAAATAGATGATCACTTGGGTTCATCGGAATAATTTATTCGTTAGCAATGGATTGAAAATAGCTGTAAGCCATTTTAAAAACTTTGCAAAGATAAGGTTTCCGTTAAAAGGAGCGGTTTCTAATTTGACTGTTTTTTCTGAATCCTTATTTCAGGTTAAATATCTTCAAAGATACTTTTAATCCAACCTGATCACTATTCAGATTTTTGAAGCTTTTAAAGATACCGATATTGTATAATTCGTTTCCAATTCCATAGCCAAATTCAGTATAGTTTTTAAGAAGCGGAGTATAGAGATAATTAACCATCAGCTTTTCAGTCCAAACACGGTTCCTGATAATGGGTAGGCGTTTTAACAACAGATAAGGAGTTGTATAATTGAAATGACCCTCTATAAATCGATCGTTAGTACTGTATTTGTAATAATCGAGAAGTTGAAATGTTGAATAGAAATCTTTTATCCCAACGGTTAAAGGCTGCGTTGCAAAGTGGTTAAATTCTGAAAAATCAGTTGGCTTTTTATCTAAAAACAGACCAGCAGAAACGATATAATTTATCTTCTCAGCACCATAGATATTTATATCCTGATGGATAGCAGCCTTCATAAACTGATAGTTGGTTTCTCCTCCCAGAAAGTCAGGAACACCCTTTTTCCATTGTATAGAAAAGGTTGGATAGCTTGAAGGTGTAATGACTCTCGCGTTTTTATACAGGTAATAATTCTGGCCGGGGGTATATTCCAATTCTAATGATACCACTGTATTCCGATGGTTGGTCATTACGTAACTTGCATTATCCGGAATATTTACATGATAATCGCGAACCTTTCTGTAGAAGAATGAGAAGTCACTATTGTTGACTAATGCCAAATTATTGCTTGCTGAAAGTGAAGTAGTCATTTTTAGCTCCTGGGTCAGATACATTGAATATTGACCCCAATAATTTTGTTTTTCGTAATAGCGATTCAGGTTCTGTCTAAAGTAAAGCGAAGCGGTTTGGTTTTCAAGTGATGTTGCTCCTAGGGGATTAAAATCGAGGGTAGATTTTCCTGCTCCCAATTGGATTGTATTCTGCCCCTGATTAAAACGATAGGCTCCTTGCAGATTCCACAATAGCTGTTTTCGGTTGAAGGCATAACCAATCTGGCCGTTCGCACTAACTAAATTAGTGCTTTTTAAATGTTTGTATAGGGTTGTACCAATTGTATATTTCCAACCATCCACTGTGTTGAAGTCGATTCCGGTTGGCTTTATGATGCCATCAAACTTCCAGTTTTTAATGGTGTCTGAAACGAAGTTTCCTCCCAGCAGAAAGATTTTGAATAGTTTGGCTTTCTTCGCTTTCGGTGTTGATTGAATTGAGTCGTTCTTTTTGTTAATCGCACGTGTAGAGTCATAAACTACAATGCTTTTCACCTCATTTGTAGCCAGGGGGATGGGTCGGATTTTGTTCCAATAGCTGGAATCCATTTTTACGGCATTACTATCGACTACGGTTGTCCTATTAGACGGTGCCAAATGATTTTTCTTAATCGAATCATTACCCTCCTGATCGACCTGCTTTTTTACCAGACGTGCCATTTTATAGGCCTCATAGCTCGTTGGGTTATCTTTTCCCATTAGCTGTTTTATCTTCTCATCTCTTTTCTTCGTTGTTTTTGTCTCTTTTTTAGGAATCACAACTTCGTCCTTCTTAATCGTATTGCTATTGTCTGCAGGAAGGAGTGCTGCTGTTGAGGTGTTGATCTTGATATCTTTATATTTTCGGGTTAGATGAAAACTAATAGAAGCTTTATTCCCCATAATATCAAAATTATAGAAAATATGGTCGCTAATAGGTAACCAAACTTCATTCTTAACAGGTGCAAATAATTGTTGCAATCTGGAATTACTAACCCCCACACCTTCTCCCAGAAGGTCATAACTGTGAACACACCAAAGCTTGTCTACGATATAGAGATATCCGCTCAAATATTGTGTACCCTTTCCTTTTGGAATGATTTTGATTTTATTAATGATATGATCTCCTTCGTTTTGGTAGCCCTCATATCTGAACTGATAAAAGTTAAACGCTCCCAGACCTATGGGCGATTTCACACCCTGTCCGAAGTAATTCGGATCGTAAACACTGCCCGATCCGATATTAAATGCGTTTTTTCTTTGATCTTTTGAATCAATGGGAATGGTGCTATGGAGCGACTTGACCACTTGTTTAATGGTGTTGGGGTAGGTGTAATACACTTCATTGACTGACTCTTCCAGATAGGTTTTGCCCTCTTCTATTTTTGATTTCTTCAGTTCATCTTTTGCTAGCCATTTGGTTAATCTGGAAAGTTTACTCACGACGAAACTGCCGCGGAGGTAGATTTCTGTTACCGACGACTTTAACTGTCTATTGTAGATTGGTGCAAGACTGATTACTTTGCGCATCATTGCATAGGCCGGATCTTCTTTTCCTCCCGAAACCACCACCTCTTTTAATGTATAAACCCGCTCTTTTAGTATAATCGTTATCGACTGATTGGTTGCAGTTACTTGAACCTTTTTTGTTTGAGGATCATATCCCAGACTCTGAAAAGAGAGGGTATAATCACCCTGACCCAATTGGATTTCGAAACGTCCATTTTCATTAGACGCTGTCCCGAATTTGAGCTCCTTTACAAAGACCGTTGCAAAAGGGATGGGATGTTTTTTGTCGTCGGTAATCGTGCCGCTAATCGTCTGGGCAAATAATGCTTTTGAAAAAATGATCAATACAAACAGAACAAGGTGCTTCATAATCTATTTTTTGTGGTGGTTAAAGCTGCGTTCTTATTTAAAACCAGCACTAACGAATGATAAAATTCGTTGATCCTGATTTTTGAAATAAGGAACTACTTCAAAAATATGAATTATCTAACCATGTGAATTGCCTCGTTATGAATCGTTAACGATTATTAGCAGTTATTATGATAAAATAGAGATAGACTCATTGGTCAATGATAGATTTCTAACTATTCTTGTCCTGAATTGATCTTTTCCAGATGGCAGAACAACAGTTCTAATGTTTCATTATCTCTAAGGTGCAGCCCGTTTCCTTTGCAAAAACAATAACTCTTGCAGCTTTTGCATTTCCCTGTCTTGGTCCACGACCGATCGCGCATCACTTCGTATCGATTATTCCAGACATCTATAAATTTATCCTGATAGATATTACCCTGGATAAATTTACTTCGTAGACTGGGACAGGCTGAGATGGAACCATCGGCCAGAATAGAGCCTACACTAATTCCTGCTCTGCAATTAAAGAATCCATCTCTTACCTCGCCTTCATAATCTCCTAAAAAGCCTTCGCAGCCATAACTGGCCGAAATCAACCCCTCTTTTCTTGTTCCCTTAATGAATTCAAACAGCTGAACAAATTGTTTATCGGAGAGTAAAAGTTCAGGGTTGTTGGCAGCCCTCCCGACAGGGAAGATGGTAAAAAGTCGCCAACGCTTAACATTTAACGAGATGAGCAACTTCTTGATTTCGTAGAGTTCGTCGATGTTACGTTTGTTGACACAGGTCACGATATCGTAAACCAATTTATCCGATGCCGAAACCAGTTTGATCGCATTGACCGTTTTTTGGAAGCCATTGTTGATTCCTCTCAGCCAGTTATGATTGGCTTCGAGTCCATCCAGACTGATGGTTACTGTACGCAGTCCAGCATTTAGCAATCCTGCTAATCTTTTTTCGGTTAATAAATATCCATTAGTAACGAAGCCCCATGGAAATCCACGTTTGTACAGTTCGCGGCCACATTCTTCCAGATCGTTTCTGAGCAGTGGTTCGCCACCGGTTAAGCCCACCGTTATATAATTTGGATTTACATGCGGAACGATATCATCTATTGCAGAGAGGAAATCCTTTAAAGGCATATCCTTTATGGCATTGTTTTTCGTGCAGTCGCTGCCACAGTGAAGACAAGCATGATTGCATCTCAATGTGCATTCCCAAAAGAGATAGGTTAAATCGTGTAGACGCGTTTCGTTCTTTTTTACCTTTTGGTGCAACGAAAGCGCAATCCATTTTTTGATATTAAGATGACTCATTATTTTGAAGTCAGTTTTATTTCTACTGACTTTTCAACCTTGCCTTTATACCAAAAGCCATCACCATTCGTAAACGTATTGTCGTTAAATACAATGGTGGTATCTTTATCCCGGAAGCTGCCATTGGCTGTCCCATCTATATCGCGAAGCTTGACATTAAAAGTCTGATTAGCCGGAAAGGTTCTGTTTTTAAGTGTAAACTTGCCCAGTACATCCGTATTAATAGAATCGCGAT
>JAHEYR010000200.1 GCA_023251485.1 Bacteroidales bacterium | reverse complement strand
TTGAATCTCACGGATCCGGCTACAGGTGGAGGTGCTTTCTGATAACCGGTCCCACTACCTTAGTTACTGGTAACGGCAGTAACCGCCAAATTTTCACGAAAAGTTTCTTTTTTCCATCGCTAGCATCGTCGGCAGAATCATTTGTCATGTTAATACGGTACCAGTATAGCTGCTGCGGCTGCGCCCCCCATTGGGTCTTGAACTTATAGGTGCCTTCGTCCACCGTGCTTCTTCCAAAATCGAAACACCTATATCCTCCGGTTATCGCATAGCGAAGCATTTCCCAGTAAAGAAGCATATTGGGGGCGATCTTTCCGTAGGTACGGTTGAAGGAAGCCCACGGGTTAACAAGTGTATCTTTAAACCCAATCGCAAATGAACAGGCGACAGGTATGGTCGTATGGTAGACAACGAATATGCGGGCGTTCACCCCGAACGAATCGAGCATGGTGAGTATCATTTTTTTTGAATGGACCGGCGAGCCTAAGTCTCTCATATTGTAAGCGAAGACGGAATAAAAGTCATCAAGTAGTTCACGACCGCCAATGCGAACAGTACACCCCTCTTTCTGTGGTTTCCTGATTTGACTTCGAAGTTTTGCCGGAAACGAAGAAAAAAGTGCTTCCTCTGAAGCGGGAAGATAAAGAGTCATGCGGACTTTTTCGGTATATGCAGCAGTGGAGAATTGCCTCAGTACAGACTCTGGAACCGGTATCCGATACGTTTGGCGTAGTTCACCGTAAGCGCACCCTTTGTTGTGAATAAATTCGGCTGCTTTATTAAAAAGAGCGCAGCTTACTTCTTCGGTGTCGGCCAGAATTCCGCCGTAATCGCAGAAGGGCAGTGAAACAAGCGCATTCCCAAGAAATAGACTATTAATATGAAAAAACGGTAGTACTCCGACGAGTTGCATTCCGTCGTGAGCTGAAAAGTAGTAGCATTTATGGCCATAGGTTTTTTCGACCACACTTCTGAAGGCATGAAGGTGGTAGACGCTGGCCCGAGGATGCCGGGACACATAAGCATCCCACGTTTCAGAGCCGCTGTTGTATAATGAAATTTCGACCATGACCCCTTTTAAACAGATGTTTTCTGCTGGTTGGTTTAGAAAATGGTCTGCACGTTATTTTGTTTCTGTCACTCAATAATGATAGGAATAATACTTGTATTTTTTCATCGAACTGTCGAGAACCGCTTGATTGAGTATAACGCCCATGATCTTCTGCTGAAGATTGGGAAATTCTTTGAGCCGTTTCTTAAGAACCATAAGATTTGTGGAGCCGGCTTTGAGAATAATAATCGCACCGGAAAAAAGTTTACTGACGATTGCAGCATCAACAGAAACGCCAAGCGGTGGTGAATCAATGATAATAATTTCGAATATGGTGGAGAGATAGTCAATCATTTTTTCAAGGCGCGGCAGGCCAAGCAACTCGGACGGGTTTGGGACATTTGGACCAGATGCAATAATTGAGAGATTTGGCACATGTGTCGATTGAAGAAGGGGGATAACCGTTCCAGGGACAACAGGATCTTCGGAGAAGAGAAAATCGGAAAGACCCGGTTTTTTCTGAAGCACGAACGTGTTATGCTGAACCCCACGGCGGATATCTCCATCGATTAGTAATGTTTTAAGTTTCTGCTGAGCCATGGTAATCGCCAGATTTGATGAAATAAGTGACTTTCCTTCATTCATCCCAAGACTCGTAACTAGTAACCGCTTCTTATCAACGTCGTGAAGGCGAAGCATGATTTTCGAACGGAGTGAACGGAATATTTCGTTAGTGAAGTCAGGGGTATATGAAGCGGTGACCAGCTTGGGGTCGATGAGCCGGAGGGAGGTGTTTTTTGCTGTGAGGTTACCCTTTTTTTTAGAATTAGTGCGATCTGAAACATTGCCGATAATCGGGATTAATTCAAGAAAAGTAAAGGGAAGGTCTTTAGTAACTTCAGTTTCAGAACGAGCTGTTTTATCGAAAAGATCTATGAGTACCGCTGGTGCGAACGCAAGAAAAAATATTATAATAAACCCTATACCCGCAAGTTTCAGGTAATCAATCAAACCTGTAACACTTTCAGGCTCTATGGCATAATCCATTATAAATACATCTGGCATTTCGACTGCATCGGAAATCTTAGCCTGATTGTAACGACCAAGAACCGACGAATGGATTTCCGCTGCAACCTGCGCATTTCTTTCCAGTTCGGCAAGCTGCAATTGCTGTACAGGCAGACCCTTCATGCGTGAGGTAATCTCCTGGATTTTATTTACCTGCTGATAGGTCGATGCGGTCGACGAGTTGACATATTCGATAAGCAGACTTTGAGTCTTGGCGCGGATAGATGCGATTTCAGAACGGTTTTCGATGACCTGTGGATGATTTTTTGCATATCCGACGCTCAGAGCTGCCTTCTTCTGCAGCAGTTGATTGAATTGGGTGCTTAAAACCGTCGCGGCGACAATATTCTGTCTGCTTAAAAAGAGTAGCGCCTCGTTGATGAGCAGTTCCTGGTCTGCCTCTGATGATGATGTCAGTTGTGTATTGATCCGTTGTGCATCTTCAGCTGCTGAACGGGAGGCGAATAAACTGCTTTCGAGAAGGGCCATGTTGCTGACTGAGCCCTGTAATTCAGCTGCGAGTGCCACATTCGGGTGTTGGCTGCGGAACTGACGTACAGCATCTTGTGTTGTGGCTACTTGGTCCGCTGCAGCCTGCAATTGCTTAGCTAATACTTTGATTGCTTCGATGGTCTTACGTTTTTTGAAACCAAGACTTTTTGAGACAAATTCGTCGGCAATGGTATTGATGATACGTGTAATACGTTTGTAATCACGCCCTTTCAGAGAAACGCCAACGAAATTGTCCGGCTCCCTGCCGTACTCGGTCTGTATATTTTGATCGTATACCGTCAGGTTCTTGAGCAACCAGGCGATCGCGTCGCGTTGTCGAATAATAAACCATTCGGCGTCAAACGGTTTTTTAAGAAAGAGGGGGGAAAAAATACAG
Organism: Bacteroidales bacterium; assembly: GCA_023251485.1. Lineage (GTDB taxonomy): Bacteria > Bacteroidota > Bacteroidia > Bacteroidales > Cfx3-03 > Cfx3-03. The sequence continues at coordinate 2,650 of JAHEYR010000200.1, read as the reverse complement.
GTGACACCTGGCAAAGAAAGCGTATCGAGGTTTGAAAGTGAACCGCTTTCGACAAGTTTGGCTTTTAATCCGAGTTCTTTGCTCCAGCAGAAAATCTTGTATTTATTTCCTTCAAGCTTCAAACGATACGTTGCTCCCGGTGCCGTAGAGTCAACCGCAACATCGTTGAAGATCTGGTTAAGAGAGTATCGTTTAACCACGAACCGGATAGACAGTTTGTCAACGATCCCGGAGAGAAACCCTTTCGCTTTTATTAAAGCAAGTCTGCTCTGTTGCGTCGATTCACCAATGTCTGCTACTGCGCTTTTCGCTCCGGAGCTTTCGAGGCCGATCATTACAGCAGCCTCAAGTTTGGGTTTCATTGTATTGAATTTTAAGGCATATATACCAAAACAAATGGTTGCCACCGGAATCACAAACAGGACATACCACTTCCAGCGTTTGAGTAATTGCGTATAATGGAAAATGTAATAATTAAAATCAAATTCACGAAGTGTCAGGTGCTTGGTTGAAGTCTGCTGCATAATTAGTAACGATTTCTGGACGAATTTTCTATCTGTTTCGGTAAATTTGCATGGTAGAATATACTGATAAAGCAGAGACGGCTGTCGAAACAAACATCGAAAGTATAGGCAACACATCTGTCCGGAAAACTTCCCATCCGGTTTGTTGCGGCTGTTGAATAATAGTAACCTGATCGCCGGTTTGAAACCCGATCTGGTAGAGCGACTTCCCTTCCTGAAGAAGTGTAACCAGGTCCTTGTTTAACACTACACGATTGCGTTCCCATTTGATTTTCTTGAACCCATCAGGACGCTGGGTACCACCAGCACTCCGTATCGCATCCCAGAGTGATGTATGCGGGTCAATCCAGTAAAGGCCAGGCCGATAAAAACCACCAGTGAGCGACACCCGGATAAGCGGACGTATTTTCATATGCGGATAGTGCATAAAATCGACATATTTTTCGGATAAGAGTTTAGCAAGTGCTATGTCGGACATTGATGTTACCTTTACATATCCCAAAATGGGGAAATCAACGAACCCTTCCCCGTCGATGGAATAAAAACCAGCTGGAAATGCAGCGGAGTCGGGAAAGGTCACAATTTCAAGAGCATCTCCAGCCCTAAATGGAAACGGCCGAGTTGAATCCCCGAAAGCGTTTTGTGGTGCTCGTTGTGTTGGATTTACCGCAACAGTCGAGTCGGCAGCCAGTAGTGGGGTGATGGAACCCAATGTTATCGCAAATATTATACAAGAAGTAAGAAGCCTATTAAACATATCCAACCAATCGAAAAAATTTAATTGTATCGTTATTGAGTGATTTGCGCAAACATTATGCACTACAAACAAAATAGTTATAATTAATGAAAAATACATGATTGTACGCGAGGTTGTTCAAATAGGTAGTGGTGAGTGGGCAGATATGCAAGATTAAGTATAGAAAATAGGTGACGAGAGGGGAGCTCTAACAGGCAGGCATCGGTAGAGAACATTCGATGTGATATACCGAAATTATGTTGAAAAAATTTGTTTGCAGGTGAATGCCGGAAGCTTTTAAATGGTATTGTATTTGTTTAAGTTTTTTATCAGGTTAAAAAAAGCAGGGGGCATACGAATAACAAATAATTGAACTTAAAAAAAGTGTAAAAGAATCTTACATCATTCGATTTTTTTTACTGGTTTAATTTGTAAGGTGCAGAATAGGATTAAAAACGTATGGTACGAAAATTGCTAAAGAATTAAAATATATTTTATCAGTTTAACTAAACAAATAAAGGGGCTGTATGTACAAGGTGTTATGTAGTGTTTTAATGTTGGCGGTGGTGAGCTTCGGGGGAATAATTACAGTCGTTCCAACAGCAAGTGATATTGGACAAATTGACGCTATTAAGACCGATTTGAGCGATCTTGATCATGGTAGTGCCTATATATGGAGACTGTATCTTGGTGATGATTTTACTTCCAATAATTTTTCAGTAGATAATATTGAAAGTGTAACTTTGAAAATTGAAGATATATATGACTGGACATCGCCGGATGTAGGAAACGTCCTCTATATCAATATGCTTAATCAGAATGCATGCAATAAGAGTGATTTAGTTGAGATCTTTGACGACGGGAACGATGGAAATGGCACAGGAAATTTTTTCGAAACAGTAAGAAATACTACGATTAATGGATATTCTGATGTATATGGTTATAATCAATATGCCGGGTATAGTGCAACTAGCTTCGTTGGCCAATGGTCGGATACTGATGGCCCAGCTAGTTCGAATGATTTAACTTACAATTTAGATTTAAATACTTTTAAGTCGTATTTAGGTTCTGACAATGTCATTTCATTAGGTTTTGATTCTGACTGCCATTTTTTTAATAATGGTGTTCGACTCGAGATCACTACAAAGAGCGTTCCTGAACCAACCTTGATCTCACTTCTCGGATGCGGACTGCTCGGTCTGGTGTTTATTCGTCGCAAGAAGTAGTTGAGTTATTACAAGTAAATCAACAACAAATGGGTCGGACACGGCCCTTTTGTTATTCACAGAAAACGCTCGCCCTTAAAGTATTTACTTTGATCCTCTTGCCTCAGACCAATGGCGTTGCAGTTATTAAGGTATGATGCTCCCTTGAAGCGATATTGTAAAAA
>JAHEYR010000039.1 GCA_023251485.1 Bacteroidales bacterium | reverse complement strand
TGGCATAGATAGTATTCTGCAATCCAATCCCAGAATGCCAATTGTTTTTCATTGACAATTGGCGTAAGATCAAGAATAGAGAGGATATATTTTATTTGATGAACGACAGGTGGTATTTCATGTATTCGTTTTACCAGACCGGTATAAATTTTTTTTTGTCCGAATTGAACAACTACTCTTATTCCAGTGGTAATACTGTCGTTTAGATCATAAGGAACCCTGTAAGTAAATACACCCGGTAAAGGTATCGGAAGTAATACATCAACAAAAAGGGTTTTTCGATCCATATTGATTGTTAAATCGGGTTATGTTATTCCGACTGTATATCGTCATTTCGACAGAAGAGCGAAATGACGATATTTGAGTTTTTAAGACTAATGTTGTTTTAACAGTCCGTCAATAAAAAAGGCATTTCCTATAATTTATGATATTAGCTGAAATCAATTTCAACAGAGTCATCATGCTTGGCAGAAACTTTTTTAGTCTCTTCGGTAAGATCGAACTTCATAAATCTACAATCTATATGTCCGTTTACCAATGATATTTTCTTACTGGGCTTCAAATTAAGCAATGCCAATGCTGCAAAGTCACCACTTAGAATCCATGCCTGAAAGCCAACAAACTTTTGTTTAAGGTTTTCTCCAATCATACGATAGAGAGCTTCAACCTCAGCTGGGTCGCTTTGTGCATCATAAGGTGGATTGGTCATGATGATACCCGGTTGGTCAATATCAGGATCGAGTTCTTCTAATGAATTGTGAGAGACAAAGATATCTTTATGTAGTTTAGCTGCTTTGATATTTTGAATAGCTGCTTCCAAATTCTCTTCAGACGCATCAGAACCACAAATCTGGATGTCGGCCTCCGTTTGCTGATTGAAACCGTCTTCCATCACACGCTGAAAAAGATTTTTATCGTAATCTTTCCAATGCATAAATCCATAGTCTTTGCGGTATGAACCTGCCGGAATATTATTCGCAATCATGGCTGCCTCAATCAACAGGGTACCCGATCCACACATTGGATCAAAGAAGTCGGAACGATGATCCCATCCGCTCATTAGAATCATGCCTGCTGCCAGAACTTCATTGAGTGGATTCGTACCATTCGTAACTCTATAACCTCTGTGGTGGAGCGACTCACATGAACTATCTGCAAAAACCTGACAGATATCTTCGGAGATATTGATATGAATAAACAGATCAGGACTAAAATTATTTATGGAAGGCCGTTGTCCATAGATTGATCTAAAACGATCAGTGACAGCTTCTTTTGTTCTTTGTTCAACAAAACGGACATTGCTCATGAAAGAATTGCTGGTCGCAGCTTCAACGGCAATATGCTGTTCAGGAGTGATGTAATGTTCCCATCTGATTTCGTTTAGGATTTTATGATATTCCATTTCAGACGTAAAGCTGAACGAAGTAATATGTCTGAGAATTCGCAAAGCTGTACGACAACGAAAATTAGCAGCATACATGAGCGACTTATCTCCGTCAAAACTGACGGCATGTGTTAAGATACGGGTATTGCGAGCACCCAGTACAATCAGCTCTCGTTCAAGGACCTCTTCTAACCCTTCCAGGGTTTTGGCCACATAATGATAATTATTCTTTTCAGCTTTCAATGGTAGAATGATTTGCTTTTGGCGGGTTGATTAAAATATATTATCGGCCTTTTAATTTGGCCATAAATTTTTCAGAATTTACAATAAAACGATTGTGGGTTCCTTCTCCGATTAATCCGGTCTCGTCCCATGCCTTAACAGAAAAACGTAAGCTTCTGTCATCGACAGCGGTTAGTTCACTTTCGCATCGGACTTTCATTCCGACCGGGGTAGCTTTAAGATGTCGAATGTTTACTTCGGTACCAACAGTAATCCACCCTTCTTCAAGATATGCTGAAACGGATTGTTGTGCTGTATTTTCCATCAACGCAATCATCTGAGGGGTGGCATAGACTTCTACTAAACCTGAACCAATATGTGCGGCAGTGAGTTCAGCAGTGACCATTGTTCCGATTTCTCCTCTGATTCCCGGTTTGAGTACTTCAGTCATTCAATTAACTACTTACGAGTGAAAATTAAAGATGATAGTTTGTTTGGTGTCGGGGTGTAAACTTTGAGCAACCGGGCAGATTTTTGCAGCCTGTTTAATTAGTTTCTTCTCTTTGTCGGTGTAAGGAATGGCTGGAAAATCGAGCTCAACAATTATTTCGCCAATCCTTCGAGGATTGGATGCCATAATTTTTGTGGTTTTTACCTTCGTGCCATCAATATTGAAGTCGTATTGGTTTGCCAGCTGTCCCATGATGGTTAGCATACAACTAGTCAATGCAGTGGCAACAAGATCGGTGGGTGAAAAATATTCGCCCTTCCCTTGATTGTCAACGGGTGCATCGGTTATTAGCTCTTCGGACGAATGTACATGAGTTGCCCGTGTGCGTAAATCACCAAGGTAGGTAGTACGGATGGTTTCCATTTCTTACAATTTTTAGCAAAGGTACGAAAAGTGATACACTGTTATAACGTTAAAAATATTCAAAAATTGATTACAAGGAAAAAATACTCAGAATAAAGTAAGCGGTACTAACCATGTTTTCTGTAATTTTAGCCGCTATTCCACTTTTTTATGAACAAACGCTTTATCGGCACTGTTATCTCTCTTGCTACCATTGGCTTGATAGGGATTATTTTTATTCAGCTATTCTGGTTTCAAAAAGCAATCAGACTTCAGGAAGATCAGTTTAACAATCAATCGCAGATTGCTTTAAAAGGTGTGGTTAATCAACTGTTCAAAAAAATCCAACCAATGAGTGGTGCGGATAATGAGTGTGCTCAGTTGTGCGATCTTGAATCTCCTCAGGTTCTTAAAGCAATTGATGTCGTGTTACTTGATTCTTTATTAGTCAGTGAATTTCGTGATTTAGGGATCGCATCTCATTTTCAGTTTGGTGTGTACAACACTTTAACAAAACAGTTTGCGATTAGGGGAAGAAACGTTGAAGAAAAGAAAGTTGTAAAAAGTAATCATAAAATTGCATTGACCTGCTTACATAAGGCTGATGGATATGTGCTTTCGGTTTATTTTGACAAAGAGAGGGATATTATTAATGGTCGACTTTTTCCGTTGATGCTTCTTTCTCAGCTTTTGGTGATTGGTTTAGCCGGGTTATTTGGTTACGTGGTTTATATTTTAAACAGGCAAAAGAAGTTGGGTGAAATGAAATCTGATTTTGTGAACAATATGACCCATGAATTTAAGACGCCAATCTCTACCATCTCGTTGGCTAGTGAGATGTTATTAAAGGATGAAGTCTTTTCTGATTCTAATAGAGTTGTGAAGTATGCAAAAATGATTTATGATGAAAACTCACGGTTGCGTTCAATGGTAGAGCGGGTTTTACAAATGGCTATCTTAGATAAAGGAGAATATCGATTGAAGATGCGAGAGGCTGATACACATCAGATTATTCGAGATTTGATTCAACGGTTTATCCTGTCTGTAAAACCACTTGGCGGAAACATCTGTATTAACTTAAAAGCAACAAGGTACACCTTTAAAATTGACAAAATTCATTTTATTAATATAATCAGCAATTTACTCGACAATGCTATAAAATATTCTCCAGATAAATTACATATTACCTTGAAGACTTGGTCTGACGACATTGGATTCTATGTCTCTGTTGAAGATAAAGGAATCGGAATTAGTCAGGAACACCAACGTCATATTTTTCGAAATCTTTATAGAGTGCCAACTGGGAACTTGCATAATGTAAAGGGTTTTGGGTTAGGTCTTTACTATGTGAAGACTTTGATGAGTGCTCATGGTGGCACTGTTAAAGTTTCAAGTGAACTACGTAAAGGAAGTAAGTTTGAGTTGTTTTTTCCATTTATTCATCAAAACAATACAGTCGATGAACAAGATAGCGAAGAAGGCCAGTCTGTTACTGGTAGAGGATGATCCGAACCTGAGAGAGATTTTATCTGACTTTCTTGTGTTACAAGGGTTTCGTGTAAAAGTTGCTCATGATGGCGAGGAAGGGTTGAAGACTTTTCGGGAAGCTAAGTATGATATCATTCTCCTAGATGTGATGATGCCAAAGAGGGATGGATTTTCTTTAGCCGAGGAGATTAGAATGCACAATGAGGATGTGCCCATCATTTTCTTGACGGCCCGTTCATTACCGGAGGACAGGATTAAAGGGTTTAAAGTAGGATGTGATGACTATATCACAAAGCCATTCAGTACAGAAGAGTTAAATCTTAGGTTGGATGCCATTTTAAAGAGATGTAACAGAATGGATAATATTCCTGATGTGGATCCGCTTGAATTATTTTTGATAGGTCAGTTTAAATACGACTCCACGAATTTGATATTGTCAAACCACGAAACCTCTATTACATTAACGCCCAAGGAGGGCGCGCTGTTGCGTCTGCTTTGTGCAAATGTGAATCAGTTGGTTACCAGAGAGAAGGCGTTGAAAAAGATATGGGGAACGGATGATTACTTTATTGGCCGAAGCATGGATGTTTTTATTACCCGACTTCGGAAATATCTTAAAAATGACCCCAATGTCTCTATCGCGAATGTTCATGGTACTGGTTTCAAGCTCGAGGTAAAATAACTATTGTGAAAAATAAAACCAAACTTCTTAACGTTAATGATATATCAGGATGTAGAATGATTCATCTCTTCTTTTTAACTTCCGACTAACTTTTTAATAAATCACCACATTAAAGCTATATGCTAACTGCTATGGCTTAATCAATTACAAGAAATTGAAAATGAGAAAATACTTTAGATTTTTGTTTCTATTTGTTCTGTTTCCATTTTACGGATTTGCGCAATATTATAGTTTAGGCCAGGACCCTGGGGCTATAAAATGGAGGCAGATGAATTCAGAAAATTTTCGTCTAATCTATCCTTCTCAATTTGAAAGCAAAGCGCAACAATTTATCAATCTTTTAGAATATTCGCGACGCTTTACGCCAAACAGTTTAAAAATAGACGTGCCCAAAATGCCGGTAGTATTGCACGCACAAGATGTGACGGCCAATGCTTTTTCGATATGGGCTCCCCGTCGTTTAGAACTCTATACGGCTCCTCCTCAATCAAGTTATGCGCAACCATGGATGGAACAACTGGCTATTCATGAGCTTAGACACTCTGTGCAATTGGCTAAAATGAATACCGGTATTACAAAAGTAATGGGATATGTTTTTGGGGAACAGGTTGCGGCTGCTGTCTTAGGAGCTTATTTGCCTTTATGGTTTATTGAGGGTGATGCCGTAGCAATCGAAACAGGATTAAGTAATAGTGGTAGGGGTAGGGTGCCTTCGTTTAGCATGGAGCTCAGAGCACAACTGGCAGAGAAGGGACACTATTCATATGACAAAGCTGTAAATGGATCTTATCGTAATTATATTCCGGATCACTATGCATTGGGATATGAATTGGTTGCCAGTGCTCGCGAAATATCTAAAGATCCGGATGTTTGGGAAAAGACTGAACGCTTTGTGGCTCGTAATCCTTATCTGCCATGGGCATTTAACAGAGGGTTAAAGAAATCGCTCGGAATGACCAAAGAAAAGCTTTATACTAGTACGATGGATAATATGCAAAGTCGATGGGGGGCTTTAAACGACCTCGGGTCAACGGCAAAAATTGTTTCACCTTACAATAAAGACTTTACCCGCTATAAATATCCTCACTACATCAATGATAGTATGTGGGTCGCCGAACGAACTTCTATTGACGACATCAGCCGTTTTGTTGTGGTTGAACGTAATGGCAAAGAACGGGTTTTAGTTACACCAGGGCTCTTTTCTTCGGATTATATCAGCATGACCAGTTCTGACCATACCTCAGTGATGGGGCAAAATAAGCCGGGCAGTATCACGGCCGACAATCTTTCGATACATACAAATAGATTGTACTGGACTGAAAAGCAGATTGATGCCAGATGGCAAAATTGTAGTTATTCTGTCATTAAATATGCTGATCTGACTACTGGCGAGTGGCATACACTGACGCATAAAAGTCGTTATTTCGCACCGAGTGTATCACCCGATGGCTCATTGCTTGCCGTGTCTCAAGTGAGTGAAGATAATAACTATTCGATAGTTCTTCTTGATAGTTATACCGGAGAAGTAAAACGTACGTTGGCTGGTTCAAATGAAGATTTTTATATAACGCCTAAGTGGTCGCCCGATGGTAGATTTATTTTTTGTATCGCACTGAATGGAGAGGGATCAAGAATAATAAAAATAGATTTGTCTACTGGCGGCAAACAAGATCTGTCGAAGCCCTCTTATTACGAAAAGGCTAATCCACGTCCTGTAGGTGATTATGTCCTTTTTAATGGAACCTATGGCGGTATCGATAATGTTTATGCGCTCAATAGTACGACAGGAAAGGTCTATCAGGTTACACACGCCCGTTTTGGAGCTGTTGATGCTGAGGTTAGTCCTGACGGTCAAAAGCTGGTCTATTCAGACTATAATGCAAATGGACATCGTATAGCCGAGATGGTTTTTCGTCCTGCCGACTGGAAAGAAGTAGAGATGAAGACAGATCGTCCGGAAGGGCTATATTCGGCAATGCTTTCGCAGCAAGAGGGGGGATTGGTTATTACTCCGAATATCCCAAAAAAAGAATATACTTCGGAGCCTTATCATAAATTGACTCATGCAATTAATTTACATAGTTGGGCTCCTGCTTACATTAACTCAAACGATTTGTCAGTAGGACAGGGTGTTAGTTTAAGTAGTCAGGATGTTTTGAGTACTACTTTTGTTACAGCAAATTATCAGTTGAAAGATCAAAATGGGTTTGGTCATTTTAACTCTACGATTAGTTATCAGGCGTTATATCCTATTTTTGATCTAAGCTATGATAACGGAAGGGACTATTCATATTATCGCACTTCAGATAAACAATATCATCGGTATAATTATAATGATGATAAGATTTCTTTAGCTATGCGGATACCTCTAAAATTTAATAGCGGGCCAACCTATTTTGGTATCGAGCCTCAGATAAAGACTTCTGTTGAACGGATGACTCCTGATGCCGGATTGCCAAAGGGGCTAATCGATGGAACGTTTCATTCAATGGATTATCAATTTTATTCTTATGTTTATCGAAAATATGGACAACGCGATTTGGCACCCCGTTTGGGTATGAGTACCTACTTTGGATATCGCAATACTCCGTTTGGAGGACTCTCTGCCGGAAGTATCTTTGCTTTTGAGGGGAATGTCTATCTGCCCGGGATATTAAAACATGATGGGTTTAAAATCTATATGGCTTATCAGGAAAGGAAATCAGGCGCAATGGTATTTGGAAACATGATTAACTATCCACGAGGAAATCCAACGCCGACATCAAATAATGAGTCAACACTTTCTTTGAATTATAAACTACCATTACTCTATCCCGATTTAAGTATTGGCCCTGTCGCATACATTAAACGGATAAAAGCAAACTTTTTTTATGATACAACACTTAAAAATGTAATAGCCGGGCGAGGTGTAGAGCTTACTGCTGATGTTCATATATTCCGTTTTATGTTTCCCTTCGAATTAGGAATACAGGTAGTACAACCTAACAATGGAAACATAGAGACGAAAGCACTGGTCTCGATTAATTTAAGTGGAATTTAGTTTATTAATAAATATATCAGGCAATGAGAAGTAAATGGATTACCAGTCAAACCGAGATGTTTGAAGTGATAGAAAAATGCGAAGCTTGTTATGTGAGTATGGTTGACCAAAATAATCACCCATATGTAGTCCCTTATAATTTTGGTGTTAAGGATGGTGTGATATATCTGCATTCAGCTCAAACGGGAAAGAAGATGGATGCGTTACGACACAATAATCACGTCTGCATCGCTTTTAGTACCGACCATCAGTTAAAATATCAACATGAGCGTGTTGCTTGTAGTTATGCTATGAAATATAGAAGCGTCATTGTAACGGGTCGTATTGAATTTATTGAAGCATTTGATGAAAAGGTTGATGCTTTAAATGTGATTATGGGTAAATATACCGATCGTCAATTTACATATGGTACGCCGGCTGTTAATGAAGTCTGTACGTATAAAGTGATTATTGACGAGATTACCGGAAGGAAACTTGGCTACTAATTTGTTGTATTTTGTAATTAAATCTCGACATGAATGCTTTATTAGATCTTGATCAGTCCATCTTTCTGGCTATTAATGGATGGCATAGCACCTTTATGGATCCTATTATGTTTTTTATCAGTGGAAAACTGAATTGGATCCCTGTTTATATGGTCTTGCTTTATCTGGTTTTTAAGACTTATGGGAATAAGGGATGGTATATTCTTTTATTAGTTGCCATCACCATTGCACTGGCTGACCAGGGTTCTGTTTTGTTATTTAAGAATACGGTACAACGTTTGAGGCCAAGTCATGAGCCCTCATTGAGCGGTTGGGTACATGTTGTAAACAACTATAGGGGAGGTGACTTCGGGTTTGTGTCTCCGCATGCTGCAAATTTCTTTGCGCTAGTGACTTTTTTGGGTTTCTTTTTACGGGAGAAATATAAATGGATATTGCCGGTTATGCTAGTATGGGCTACGGTGATCGCATATAGTAGAATTTATCTGGGCGTTCACTATCCCGGCGATGTGCTGTGTGGTGGTCTCTATGGCGCGCTGATTGGCTATCTCGTGGCAAGGTATGGCAATCAATGGCTGAAAATAAAAACAACGATATCCTAAGGCCGTTTTATAAAACAGGTCGTACAAAAAATAGGCTGTCTCAATACTCATGATATGGTGTTCATATACCGCTCCGATGACGCTGAGATGCAGATGGTGAAAAGGGAGTTCCTCAAATCGGCGTCAGGTAGTCCTCCGGTTCTCATTTAGTATCATCGAACCAATAGAATACCAATCTAACACCTTTCGATGACCCTGTTAGGATAAGAGTTATCATCTGCATCTCAGCGCCATCGGAAACTCATGTCAATAATAGGGAATTCTTAAAATCAAAAAGAGGCTGTTCTTTTGAGACAGCCTCTTTCGTAATGGATTCATATTATTGATTTTCTTCAGGTTGATTGATGGTCTCCCAGATTAAATCTTTCAGTTTTAAGATATTTTTATTGGTATGTGCAGAGATAAAGATATGCGGAAGTTTCGGCAACTTGCGAGCCAGTTTCTTCAATGCATCTTCTTCAACAAGATCACATTTTGTGATTGCCAATAAACGCGGTTTATCTAATAACTCAGGATTATACATCTTTAACTCATTGAGTAGAATGTTGAAATCTTTTTTTATATCCTCAGAGTCAACCGGTACCATAAATAGCAATACAGAGTTGCGTTCAATATGACGAAGGAAGCGTAATCCTAATCCACGTCCTTCATGTGCACCCTCAATAATTCCGGGAATATCGGCCATGATGAAAGAGCGCTTCTCGCGATACGCAACCATCCCAAGATTAGGTGTAAGTGTTGTAAATGGATAGTCCGCAATTTCAGGTTTGGCTTCAGAAACAACAGATAGCAATGTGGATTTTCCTGCATTAGGGAAACCTACCAATGCAACATCGGCAAGGATTTTTAATTCAATGATTTTCCATCCTTCAATAGCATCTTCACCAGGTTGCGAAAACTTAGGAGCTTGCATCGTAGCCGATTTGAAGTGGGTATTACCCTTTCCTCCACGTCCACCAGCCATTAAGATCTTCTCTTCTCCATGCTTGGTTATTTCCAGATCAACCAATCCTGTTTCTGCATCGCGTACTACAGTCCCTAAAGGTACATCGATATAATAATCTTGTCCTTCGGCTCCTGTTTGGTTTGCACCCTTGCCCGATCCTCCATCCTGAGCATAAATATGTTTAGTGTATTTTAGATGTAATAAAGTCCATAATTGACTGTTACCACGGATGATAACGTGTCCGCCCCGTGCGCCATTTCCACCATCAGGGCCTCCAAACGGTATAGCTCTACCCCGGTAAAAGTGTACAGAACCTCCACCTCCTTTTCCTGAGCGGCAGAAGACTTTTACATAATCAACAAAGTTTGATGATGCCATGTGTTGTTTTTAATTTAAGTAATCACGTTTAACAAGGAGCGGAACACCTGTTTAGCGAGCTCTGCGGAATGCTTTCTCTACTGTCGTTGAGAGTGTGTCATAAATCTCATCAGCAGAACCAACACCGTCGATAGCTTGATATTTTCCTTGTTTTTTATAGTATTCTACTACACGCGCAGTTTTTTGTTCATACTCTTCCAATCGGTTGATGATGAGTTCTATACTCGTGTCATAACTACGTGCTTTTTCAGTTAAACCTCTGGCATGTAGTCGTTTTAATAATTCGAGTGTTGGAACCTTGACTTCGAGAGCCAACGATACGGAAGAGTTTAGTCGACGAAGCAGTCCATCCAGGATATAGGCCTGGAGCATCGTACGTGGAAACCCTTTGAAAACGAAACCTCTTTCATTTGCATGTTTTTTGATTTCATTTTCAATGAGTTGTATGATGATTTCATCGGGAACCAGTTCTCCTTTGTCAAGGAAAGCCTTCGCTTTCTTGCCGATTTCAGTTCCACCTTTTACCTCACGGCGTAGTTTTGCACCGGTAGAGATATAGTAAAGATTGTATTTCTCCGCCATTAAACGTCCCTGAGTACCTTTTCCGGCACCCGGAGCACCGAGTAACACAATATTTAGCCAGACATTTGTTAACGTGTGGTCGATAGATTCGGTTAAACGTTCAAAAACCTCTTCAATGGTTCCTAAACCCTCTATCGGAATATATTGATTTCTGACCTTATAAAAATCAATAACTTGCAGTGTTTTGGTATTGTATTCTTTTAAACGAACCTGAATTACCTCTTCGTTGTCATCAGCACGACCGGATACCTTTCCCCGCTCTAATATACGGCGGATTAATTCATCTTCAGGGACATCAAGACAAAGCATACAGTTTAGTGTTGCATTCAACTTGAGGAGCAGTGCTTCAAGAATATAAGCCTGAACCATGGTCCTTGGGAACCCGTCGAATAGAAAACCATTACTGTCGGCATTTTCCAGAATCTTCTTTTCGATGATTTGAATAATCAATTCATCAGGAGCCAATCCACCTTTGTCGATAATGGCTTGTGCTTGCATTCCGAGATCAGATTTTGCTTTAATCTCTGCTCTAAGAATGTCGCCTGTTGAAATGTAGGTTAGGTTGTACTTTTCAATCAATAGCATTGACTGAGTTCCTTTACCTGCGCCTGGAGGGCCAAAAAGTGCAATGTTTAGCATAACTAAGAGGTTTATTATAAAATAAAAGGTACAATATAGTGATAGTGTTACTCTACAATTTTATAAATATCGGGGTAGTTTCTTCCGAATCCATCGTAATCAAGTCCATATCCTACTATGAAATCGTTGGGTATTTCCAATCCCAGATAGTCAATTTTATAGTCCTTACGAAAAGCATTTGGCTTAAATAGAAGAGCTGCCAGCTTTACATCTGCAGCATTCTTAGATTTAACAATTTCTAATAACTCACCAAGTGTAACACCAGTATCAATAATGTCTTCTAAAACAACTACTGTACGACCAGCGATGTCCTCGTTCAATCCGATTAACTCGCGTACTTTATTTGAAGTTTGAAGTCCAGAATAAGATGAAAGCTTGATAAATGAAATTTCGCATGGAAAATGCAATTTCTTCATTAAATCGGAGGCAAAAACAAAGGCTCCATTTAGAACAACAAGAAAGAGCGGATCTTTTCCTTTCAGATCAGATTCCATAGCTGCGGCTATTCTGCTTACGGCTTTATCGAGTATATCGGCGGTAATGAATGGCGAAAATATTTTGTCTTTAACGGTAATGGTATTCATGAAAAGATGTTTTGGCTATATAAAAAATTTGAATCCAGAGGTCGAAAATAGTTAAACGACAATGAATTCAATAAGATTTGCAAAAGTAGATAAAAAAGTGTTTGTAAAGTTAAGATAACTTAGCGATTAGAGAGATGAATCAGTTTGTTTTATACTCAAATTTGACTCCCTTTAATTCTTCATTCGCCTTTACGATTTTCTTTTTCAGATCTTCCTTGTAGTCTACCATTTTCTGAGCAATAATGGGATCGGCAGTGGCCAGGATCTGAGCTGAAAGGATGGCTGCATTGAGGGCTCCATTGATCGCTACGGTGGCAACAGGAATACCCGGAGGCATTTGCATGATAGCAAGAGCCGCATCTAACCCATCGAGCGATGCTTTGATGGGTACTCCGATTACAGGTAATGGCGTCATGGCTGCAATAACACCCGGTAGATGGGCTGCCATGCCTGCTGCGGCAATGATAACTCCTATCCCACGATCTTTTGCTTCTGTCGCAAACTTTTCTACCGCTTCGGGTGTTCTGTGAGCGGATAAGGCATGCATCTCAAACGGAATTTGCATCTCGTTGAGAAATTTAGCAGCAGCTTCCATTACTGGTAAGTCAGAAGTACTGCCCATTATGATGCTAACTTTCGGATTCATACTAAAAAAGGATTTTTTAGCGTACAAAGGTACTAAAAGTTAAATGAAGTAGCTTTCTTTTGTTTTTATAAAGGTCAAATCATACTAAAATAAGTCGGTAGCCTATTCTTGTGGCCCAATGACGAGTGTAATCTGAATGTCGAAGCTGTCTTTCATCTGTTTTTTCTCTTTTTTTCAAAAAAGGAGAAAAAAAGAGAATTTTTACCCTTTTTGAGGGCTAGAAAGGTTGAAAAAAGCCCTGTTTTTTAGTGTTTTTTCAAACTCAAAAATTGTGTTCATACAGCCACAGGGGGGGTTCGTCCTAAAAATAGGGGGGTTCATACAATAAGTATGTTTTTTGTTGCTTTCTCTTTTTTCGTAATCTAAATTTGTAATGTTTTTGGTAGGTAAAAGTTGAAGTTATTTGATGGTACTATAACTCAACAGAGAATTACTAATTTCACAATTCACAAAAGATAGATTGTAATACAGTATAGATAGCTTTGAGAAAATAGAAATGCCCCTCAGAAATCTTCGGATGACTGGGGGCATTTTTATCTAGACTTGTAGATCATTGTTAACCCATCCCTAAAAGGCATCAACACTTTTTCAACTCTTACATCATTCTTGAGGTATTCGTTAAATGCTCTAATTGCTGTTGTCTCTTTTCCTTTATCACTTTTCTTTAAAACGTTGCCATGCCATAGGGTGTTATCCACTAAAATCAATCCACCGGGTTTCACCTTATCGAAAATCAAATCATAATAGTTGATATAATTTTCTTTATCGGCATCGATAAAAACTAAATCGAATACTCCCGTCAGATTCGGAATTACTTCGAGCGCCTTGCCAATATGTAGTTTTATCTTTTCATTATAAGCTGATGCCTTAAAATAGCGTGTAATGATCTCAACCAGTTCGGGATCGACTTCAACAGTATGCAATATACCTCCTTCTGTAAGCCCCTCAGCTAAACATAATGCTGAATATCCTGTGAAAGTGCCGATCTCTAAAATTTGTCTGGGCTGCGTCAGATGACTTAACATACTCAAGAGTCTCCCCTGCAGATGTCCGGATAGCATTCCGGGGCTTAGAACCTTTAAATATGTTTCGCGCCAGAGTTGTTTTAATAGTTCTGATTCCGGCGTACTATTAATGGCTGCATATTCTTCTAATTCTTTTGTGATCATGCTTTTTTAAGGCTTAGATTTATTCTTCGATTTGTTCAGATATAAAAGACTACTCAGATAGTCGGGAGCGAGTATTTCGTTTGATACCTCCAGCACCTCTTCTTCGGTGACTAATTCGATTTTGCGAAACACTTCGAGGGGGCTATCAACCCTATCGAATACTAACATGCTTTTACCCATAGAGAGCATATCGTTAAGATTGGAGTCAAATGTCAATACAAGTTGTCCGATGAGCTGTCGTTTTGCCTGCCTAAGTTGGCGACTACTCAGTTTAATTTCACGTAGTTTGGCCAATTCAGCATGAACAAGAGCTGTCGCTTTTTCAATATTAATATCATCGGTTGCCATATAAATATTGAAAAAACCTGTATCGGCATAAGGTGTATATTGAGATTCTATAGAGTAAGTGATGCCATGCTTTTCGCGGATCGCCAGATTGAGTCGCGAATTCATAGCCGGTCCACCTAACAAATTGTTGACCAGACTCAGTGCGATTCTCTTCGGATCGCAATATCCATAGGCTGCCGAACCTAGCATCAGATGACTTTGATAAATAGACCGGTGAATTATTTTTTGAGATGGCTGGTAGTGGTTGAAAGTTTCTCTTATGCGGACATCCGGTTTCGACGGAAAACAGGAAAAGTGTTTTAACGCCAGTTGAATTACCCGTTCGAAGCGGATGTTTCCAACAGAGCAGATCACCATCTTAGAGGGGATATAGTTCTCGTCGATAAACCGTTGGATTGTTTCGCGGGTAAAGTGCTTTACCATTTTGGGTGTACCCAGAATATTCTTTCCTAAGGCATGACCAGCAAACACTTGATCTTCAAAATCGTCGACAATTTGTTCGGAAGGAGTATCTTTGTATGAGTTGATCTCGTCGATTACTACCTCTCGTTCTTTCTCAATCTCTTTTAAAGGAAAAGTAGAGTTGAGTAGGATATCAGAAAATAATTCTATCGTTCGTTCATAGTGCGAAGTGATGAAAGAAGCATAGATCGTCGTTTCTTCTTTGGATGTAAAGGCGTTAAGATCAGCTCCGACACTATCTAACCGAGAGAGGATATGAAAGACACTGCGTTTTTTAGTTCCTTTAAAGATCATGTGCTCAATAAAGTGAGCAATACCATGTTCGTGAGGTAATTCGTCACGTGTACCGGCATTTATAATAACACCCAGATGGGCAACTTTGCTGGCAACTCTGCGATGGACAATGCGTAATCCGTTGGGTAGTGTATGATATTGATATTCCATAGATTGTATAAGAGTTGTAAAAGTACTGATAAATATGATAAATCTTAGTAAAATGAAGCGACAATAAAATAGGGCCCATTGTTTTGAAAAGTAGAGGATGAATGGGAAAATGAAATTGTTATTCAGTAACGAAGCTTCAATCTTAATCAGTTTATATAAGAATATTCAAGGACGCAAAATGTGATAATAGAAAAAAAGTGTGATTATAACATTAATTGAATTGTAATTAATTATGTTTGCAAAGTAAAAATTGTGTTTGGAGCTTATATTTAGTTTTTAATATGAATCATCTCGAAAAGGATCTTTGCGTTAAAATTAAATCAGGAGATGAAAAGGCTTTTGAATATGTTTTTAAAAGCTATTATGCCTTGTTATGTACATACGCGTTCGATTTGGTTAAAGATGATGGACTGGCAGAGGATGTTGTTCAGGAGATTTTGATTAAAGTTTGGGAAAATAGAGGTAAGATTGATATTCAAACATCTTTGAAAGCATATTTATATAGAAGCGTTTATAACCATTGTATTAATTTATTGAAGCATTTGAGGGTCGTTAAAAATCTTGAGGATAGATATACAGAAGATGTCTTGTCGAATGCCGAGTTTACTCTATTGACGGAAGAATATCCGTTGGACGACTATTTTTATGAAGGCTTGGAACGTGATATTGACGAAGCGATAACGTCCTTGCCAGAGCAATGTCGAATTATCTTTCAGATGAGCCGATTTGAAAATCTTAGTTATGAAGAAATTGCTCGAAAATTAGATATTTCAGTCAATACTGTGAAAACGCAAATTAAAAGAGCGTTGGAGAAGCTTAGAACGAGTATTAAGAAAAAAGTTGTCGAACATCAGCGACCTCCCATTGAATTTATGTTGCTTTTTCTGTCGATCGAGATATTTCTGTCATAAACTTGAACCAAATCAGGATCGGCAGAAAAATAGTTCTTTTTTTCTGTCACCCTTAACTTTTATTTATTGTCTAATTAATAACAGCAAATACTATGGAAGAACTACATTCAAATATTGAGGATTTATATAAAGATCTAATTGTTAAGATTCTTTCAGATAAAGCGTCATTTGAAGAGATTCAGCTTTTAAAGAAGTGGCTGGAGCAAGACGCTGATAATAAAATTTATTTTAATCAGATGAAGAGTGCCTGGCAAGTTAGTTCATCCATTCAACCACTCGCCCGATTTGATGCAGAAAGTGCTTGGCAAAAAGCAAAAGCAATAATTGATGAAGGGGAGAATATGGAGGAGACAGATAGTCGCTTTGATTTTGCTTTTTGGATGCGAATAGCGGCAATGCTAATATTCGCATTTATGCTTGGCGGACTTGCTACCTATTTTGGATTTAAAAAAACAATAAGCCATGACGCTCTTGTTCAAAATAGTATAAATGAAATTAGTGCTCCATTAGGAAGCAAAACAAAGTTGGTGTTGCCCGATGGAACTAGAGTATGGTTAAATGCAGGAAGCAAACTACGTTATTTACAGTCCTACAATACAGACCATAGAGACGTCTATCTGGAGGGTGAAGCTTTTTTTAAAGTTAAAACAAATCCTGAAAAACCCTTTATTGTGAAGACGTCTGAAATGAGTGTGAAAGCTTATGGTACCGCTTTTAATGTTAAAGCATATCCGGATGAAGCTACTATCACCACAACGCTTGTTGAAGGAATTGTTAAAATAGAGGGCATAGATAGAAATTCGAAAAAATTCAACGTGTCACTAAAACCTAAACAGAATCTGGTCTATGTTAAAAAAATATTTGCAGAAAATATGGCATCTACAAAGACAGAAGCGGTTAAACAAAATGTAGCTGCCGAAGACGAAACAAAAAATACAATCAAAGACAAACCAAAACACGAAAATAAACCTGTTAGTGTTGACAGTGATATTAAAACCACCATATATACATCATGGAAAGACGATAAATGGACCATTGAAAGAGAAGAACTGGATCAATTGGCTGTAATGTTAGAGCGTCGCTATAATGTCAACTTTATTTTCAGGTCTGATGTATTGAAAAAATATAGAATTTCAGGAATCATCAGGAAAGAAACGCTTGAACAAGTACTCGATCTATTGAAATTGACTGTTCCGATGACTTATAAGATTAAAGAAGGCATCGTGACGATAGACTTTGATAAGGAGAGATCGGTAAATTATTTGAAGATAATGCAGTATTAACAAAACTTAAATGCCTATGAGATGACTTCATCTTTGAATTAAAAAACAGAGTAGGTACGGTCAATACCCACCCTGTTTAGTTTCCAATTAACATGTAAGATAATTCTGTAGGAAGAATACCTTACTATTTGTCTAATTACAAAACATTCACAAAATTATGAAAAAAAAACTAATTAATTATCGATTTGGTTTATCCCGAATCGGCAAAATTCTACTAGTTATGAAAATTAGCTGTTTCCTTACGCTTTTATGTGTTTTGCAAGTTTCAGCAACGGTTTATTCTCAAAACACATTAATGGATTTAGAACTGAAGAATAAGACAGTTCGTGAAGTGTTAAAAACACTTGAAGTCAAAAGTGATTTTCGTTTCTTCTATAATGATGACTTTACATCGTTAAATAAAGTTTTATCTATTAATGTTCATCAAAAGGGTATCAATGAGATTCTAAAGGAAATACTTAGTGATGATAACGTGACCTATAAAATTATGGCTGACAATGCAATCGTTATTGTGCCTGTTTCTGAGTTGCAACAGAAAAAAATAACAGGTTCGGTTGTAGATGCAAGTAGTGGTGAATCCCTTGTAGGGGTTAGTATCTTTATAGAGGGTACAAACCAAGGTACGGTGACTGATGCGAATGGAAAGTTTTCATTGAGTGTTCCAAAGGCAAATGCTGTACTTAAGATAACCTATATGGGCTATACGACTGAAAAGATAGTGGTAAAAGATCAAACAAGAATTGATATAAAACTTGTTCGTGATGTAAAGAGCTTGGATGAAGTAGTGGTTGTCGGTTATGGTTCAAAGAAACGAGCTGATGTTACAGGTTCTATTACCTCTGTTCCTAAAGCCCGCTTGGCAACAATTCCTGTTACAAATGTATTGCAATCTGTTGAAGGTACTGTTGCAGGTTTAAATATTTCAAATACTTCGTCTGTCCCCGGTAGTGTACCAGCTGTATTGGTAAGAGGACAAAACTCTATCACTGCACAGTCTGGTCCATATATTGTTGTTGACGGTATTCCTCTGATTAAGACGGTGGGTTCTTCTTTAAACGATATTAATCCAAACGATATCGCTTCAATTGAGGTTTTGAAAGATGCTTCTGCCACGGCTATTTATGGTGTCATGGGTTCTAATGGTGTTATTTTGGTAACTACCAAAAGAGGTCTTACCGGCAAACCTATTATTCGACTGAGTGCGTATACAGGGATCGAAGATATTGCACACATACTTAAGCCACGTGATGCTGCTGATTATGTTCAGAAATATAAAGATTATATGACAGCAACAGGACAGACACAAACAAATCCTGTTCCTAACTATGGTGAATTAGCGAATTATAATGCCGGAAAAGTGACCGACTGGATTGGTGCCGTAACTCAACAGGGCATTATGAATGATCAGAATCTAAGTATCTCTGGAGGAACAGCCGATGTTAAATATTATGTTGGCGGTGAATATATGAAACAAAAAGGGGTTATTGACGGATACCAGTATCATAGAGCCACTGTAAGAACAAATCTGGATATTAATGTTACCAATTTTTTAACGGTAGGGATGTCTTCATTTATTTCATCCAATAATTATGATGGAGGGAGAGCTAACCTATTAAATGCGACAGCAATGAGCCCATATGCACCTATCTATAATTCAAATGGGACTTATGCTATCTATCCGATGAATCCTGAACAATTATATGTCAATCCTTTGCTTGGGTTAACCACCGACAGGATGAGCCGTACCGTAAACTTGAATGGTAATCTTTATGCTGAAGTGAAGTTTTCGGGTGCATTAAAAGGGTTAAAATATCGTTTAAACGCAGGATATATTTATTATCCTGAGCGTTACGCAAACTATACAGGTAGAGCTGATAATGATTTAATTGGAACAGCCAGTATAACAAATGCACATACAAATAACTATACCATTGAAAATATCTTGTATTATACTAAAGAATGGAATAAGCATCATATTGATTTGACGGGTTTGTATAGTGCACAGGAAAGAAAGTACATAACTTCTACAGCCGGTGCAACAGGTTTTGTAAATGATATTATCAGTTATGACAATCTAGGTGCAGGAGCAACTCAAACCAGTAGCTCTTATGCTGATAGATATGGACTGAACTCTCAAATGGGTAGAATAAACTATACCTATGATAGCAAATATTTAATTACGTTCACTGCACGACGTGATGGTTCTTCAGTATTTGGCGCCAAAACAACTAAGTATGGCGTATTCCCTTCTGCTGCTTTGGCTTGGAATGTAACCAATGAGTCGTTTATGAAAAGCGTATCATTTGTAGATAATCTTAAACTCAGATTCTCTTATGGTAAAACCGGTAACGAAGGAGTAAGTGTTTATCGGACGATCACGACCGATAATGCAGTTCGCTATCCTTTTTCAGGAATAAGTACAATTGGTGTTGTCGCAGGTAATCTTGGTAATGCAAATCTAAACTGGGAAACTACAAAGACTTTGAATGCGGGTATCGATTTTTCTGTTTTAAAGAACAGAATTACAGGTACAGTGGATTACTACCATAATAACACATACGATTTACTCCTTTTAAGAAGTATTCCAATTATCACAGGATATTCTTCTGTAATGGATAATATAGGAAAAACAACGAATCAGGGTGTCGAAATATCATTAAATACCCGGAATATAGTTAGTAAGGATTTCAAATGGGAAACATCAATTGTCTTTGCTGCCAATAAAAATAAAATCGTAGATATCTACGGAGATGGTAAAGATGATCTAGGAAACAGATGGTTTATCGGTCATCCTATCAGTGTGGTTTATGATTATGTATTGCAGGGTGTATGGCAAACAGGTGAAGATGCTTCTAAACAAGACCCTGGTGCAAAACCTGGTGATCT
>JAHEYR010000038.1 GCA_023251485.1 Bacteroidales bacterium | reverse complement strand
ATATCATGCCGGTAGAAGATATTGCTGAGATTGAAACACAAGTTATCGAATATCAAGAGCCGGAAGCTTCTTTCATCGAGCCAGCTATCGAGTCTGTACCTGTACAAACACCCGAAGTAGCTCCTGTTGAAAAGACGATTCCTACTCGTGATTTAAATCCGCGTACTTCCAGATTTAACGAACGGAAGCCTGATTCTGCCATCGAATTTGACGGTATTGTAAGCAGTGAAGGGGTATTGGAAATTATGCCTGACGGCTATGGCTTTCTCCGTTCATCAGATTATCATTATCTGAATTCACCCGATGATATTTATGTATCACAATCGCAGATAAAACTCTTTGGTTTAAAAACCGGAGATACTGTCCGTGGTACGATCCGCCCCCCGAAGGAAGGCGAAAAATATTTCCCATTGATTAAGGTAGAGAAAATAAACGGGCGGAGTCCTGAAGAGGTTCGCGACCGTATCCCATTTGATTATCTCACCCCCTTATTCCCTCACAAAAAGTTTAAGCTGACCGGACATCCTCAAAGCAATCTATCGACCAGAATCATTGATATGTTTACGCCGATCGGATTTGGACAACGTGGATTGATTGTTGCACAACCGAAGACCGGGAAGACCACCATTCTAAAAGACATTGCTAATGCCATTGCAGCAAACCACCCCGAAGCTTACCTCATCGTTCTTTTGATTGATGAGCGTCCGGAAGAAGTTACCGATATGGCCCGTAGCGTAAAAGCCGAGGTGATTGCCTCTACTTTCGATGAGCCGGCTGAACGTCATGTACGTATTGCCAACATCGTTCTTGAGAAAGCAAAACGCATGGTTGAGTGCGGACACGATGTAGTTATTTTGCTCGACTCGATTACACGTCTGGCTCGTGCTTATAATACCGTATCTCCTGCTTCCGGAAAAGTTCTTTCCGGAGGTGTTGAAGCCAACGCGTTACAGAAGCCCAAACGTTTCTTCGGAGCTGCCCGTCAGATTGAAAACGGAGGATCGCTCACCATCCTTTCAACAGCATTAATCGATACCGGATCTAAAATGGACGAAGTAATCTTCGAAGAATTCAAAGGAACCGGCAACATGGAGTTACAACTCGATCGCAAGTTAGCCAACAAGCGGCTTTATCCTGCTATTGACATTGTTTCGTCAAGCACACGTAGAGATGAGCTTTTGCTGGAAAAAGAGTGGCTACAACGCATCTGGGTACTCAGAAACCATTTAGCAGACATGACTTCACTCGAAGCTATGGAATTTTTAAAAGATCGAATCAGATTTACTCAATCTAACGAAGAATTCCTATTATCAATGAATAGCTAAGATCAATATTACATCAAACGAAAAAGAGACTGTATCGCAATGATCACAGTCTCTTTTTCGTTTATATAAAAAAAGGAAAGCCGTCCTTTTGAGACGGCCTAACTTGCTTGAGAAAAAAAACGACCATTACGGTCGACCCATCTTACGTTCGCCTAAACGTTTGAGGAGCATTCGTTGAAACTCGCGTTCAACATTATAAAGCTTTAAAAGCTTTTTAGGGGGGAGAATTTCCTTAAACTTCAGATGATACTCTTTTTGTATATCCAACATTTTTTGTGCATGTCTGATGTAGTTGTCCGCTAATTCGGCTGCATCTTTATCGCTCATTGTTTCATCGTTAGGCCTCATACGTTTACCGCCTTTGAAGAAATCGTGTGCAAGCTCATTCTTCGAATTATTGTATTGGCTATAGACCGGCCAAAATTTCTGAGCCTCCTCAGGTGTTAATTGTAACTGTTCTGTGATGAAAGCCACTTTCTGGGCTTCGATTTTTTCTCTTTGATCGTCGAAAGGTGGTTTATTTTGAGCTTTACCGGTAAAGGCAACGATCAAAAGCAAGAGAAATAAAAAGCTTGAAAATTTATTATTTTTCATTTCGTTTATTGTAAAATTATTCGAATGTTATTGCCAGACGTCAGATGAGGATGCCGTAGGTGGATCTTGCTGAACCAGATAATCGATGATTTCATCATCAGAAACCGCTTTCAGCACATCTGCTTTTTTAGGACTTTCCCCCTTTGTCTTCACCGCTGGCTGCGTGACGGCAGCTGCTGAAGGGTTATCAATTACAGCGTCCATCAATTCAGTTTCGTCAAGTTCTCCATTGAGAATAGCTTTCTCAAGATGGTTGACAATATGAGTATCCGAAACGGGCGCATAAGAAGTCTCTGTATTAAATTCTGTTTTAATACCATTTGTACGTAAAAACATCACCAATCCAAGCAATACGACAACCGAAGCAGCTGCTGCAAATATACCCGGATGAATACGGCGATATTTTTTGATAACAGGGTTTACATCGATCCGCTCATTAATACGGAGGGGCAACTCATCAAAATAACCATCCGGAACCCTGAAGGGGTTTTCCTTCTTCATCCCTTCTAATGAGAAGTTTGAAGACTTGTCCGAATTGTTTAGCTGATTACGTTCCATTTTAATAGTTATTTGAAAATTAGACAGATTCTGTGATCATTGGTTTAATTGCCAAGCAAATATTTTTCCACCTTTTTCATGGCCAGATGGTATGAGGCCTTTAATGCACCGACCGAAGTTCCGAAAACTTCCGACATCTGCTCATAGGGCATCTCGTCATAATACCGCAGGTTAAAAACAGCTCTTTGTTTCTCAGGCAGAGTTAACAATGCCTTTTGAAGCTTTAACTGAATCTCGTTTCCCTCAAAGAAATTATCATCGGTTAACGATTGTGATAACTGCTTTTCCACATCGACAAGCGGAATAAATAACTTCATTCTCTTGCTGCTCAAGAAACCCAGGCTTTCATTAACGGCAATTCTATATAACCATGTAAACAGCTTAGAATCCTCTCTAAAATTACCAAGATTATTCCAAACTTTAATAAAAACATTTTGAATTAAATCATTTGTATCCTCATGGTCGATGACCAACCTTCTGATTACCCAATATAATTGTTCCTGATATTTCTTCACTAATAGATCAAATGCCTTATTGCGCGAGGTGGGTTCGCGAAACATTGCCAGTATAGCATCATCAGTTAGTGCCATGCAGTAGTGAGTAATTATTAGTTTTAACTGAAATTAAGACACTGAAATAACAAAAAGGTTTAAATTGAAAAAAAATTATCATTTTAAATATCCCAATTTGAGATTTGTGAGATAAAAATAAATACAAATTTTGTAAATAATGTAGATTTTATCACTTTAAGGTCAACCATTTTATATAATGAAGTAATTTTGCAACTCAAAAGTAGTCACCACTAAAATACTATTTTTATCAATACATCGATCTGTCTTTTTAATTTATAAACCTGAAAATCTGTTGTGAAGCAATATTCACAATATTAAACAGAGAATTCAGCATGAAATGAGCATGCAAAAAATTTATCATCATCGATAAAAATAAAAAACATGTTTCACTTCAGCTTATTAACACAAAATACAACAAATGAAATCATTGTTTTTATTTCTTGCAATCATAGTTTTTTCAACCAATACCTTATTTTCTCAGACTTTATTACAAAAACGTAATTCTAAAAACGATAAGAAACAAGAAACACAATGGGTTGACTCGGTTTTAACAAAGCTCACGCCTGAAGAACGAATTGCTCAACTTTTCATGATTCGGTCGTATGCAAATGCAGACCCATCATATTATCGCGATGTCGAAACACAGATAAAAAAATACGGTGTCGGAGGGATTTGCTTCTTCAAAGGGACGCCTACCGCTCAGGCAGTTTTAACCAATAGATATCAACAACTTTCGAAAACTCCTTTATTTATCTCCATTGATGGCGAATGGGGCCTCGGGATGCGATTAGACAGCATCATGTCGTTTCCCAGACAGATGGTACTTGGAGCCATTCAAAATGACTCGCTGGTCTATCAAATGGGTCTTGAGATCGGAAGAGAAATGAGAAGAATCGGAGTGAACATCAATTTCGCACCTGTCGTCGACATCAATAATAATCCCAAAAACCCCGTTATCAATAACCGTTCCTTTGGAGAAAACCGGTTTAAAGTAGCCTCCATGAGTTATGCTTATATGAGAGGCCTACAAGACCAGGGGGTCATCGCAGTTGCAAAACACTTTCCGGGACATGGAGATACGGAAGTAGATTCGCACTATATCCTTCCTGTTATTAGCCACGATATAAAAACAGTCAAAGAGCTCGATCTTTTCCCCTTCAGACAACTCATCAAAGAGGGTATTGCAGGAATTATGATCGCACACCTGAGAGTACCTGCTCTCGACAGCCTGCCATCTTCAATCTCAACACTCTCAAAACCAATCATCACAGACCTGTTAAAAGGTGAATTACAATTTAAAGGACTGGTATTTACCGATGCCCTGGAGATGAAAGGGTTGACTGAAAATGCAGATCCCAAGTTGGTTGAGGTCAAGGCGATACTCGCCGGAAACGATGTTTTGTTGCTTCCTGTTGATATTGGACGTGCTATTCAAAACATCAAAGAAGCGATTGAGAAAGGCATCATCAGTCAATCGGTCATTGACGAAAGATGTCGTAAAGTATTAATCTATAAACACAAAGTAGGTTTAGCTCTACTCAAACCAGTTACATTAAAAAATCTTCTCAGCGACTTATCCTCACCTATTGCATTGGAATTAAATCAGCGGTTAATACAATCATCTGTGACCATTGCAAAGAACCTGAATAATCTACTCCCGCTGAAAACCGACAGCTTACGTCTGGCCACTGTGTGTGTAGGCGATACAGTAGCAACTGATTTTGAGAAAAGTATCGACTGTTATACGAAAGCGGACCACTATCACCTCAAATTTGATACTACAGGAAACGAAAACCTCACCCTGATATCAAAGTTAAAAGACTATAAAGTTGTAGCACTCGATATAAGAAAAACAGTAGATGCCCCTTCCAGAAATTATGGTATCAAAAAGCAACTACTTTTATTTATAGACTCGCTCAGTAAGGCCGGTCCAAAGATCATTGTACATCTGCCGGCAAATGCTTATGCACTTTCGCTGTTCGACAATAAAGTCAACTCAATGGTCATTACGTATCGCGATCGACCCAACGTTGGTTATTGGGCTGCACAGGCTATTTTTGGAGGCATCCCTGTCTCAGGACGTCTTCCGGTAACGGCTTCTAATGAGTATACGGCCGGTGCCGGCATCAATCAGGAGGCTGTACGTTTAGGCTTCTCCACACCGGAATCCATTGGAATCAATTCAAAAGATCTAAGTAAAATCGACTCGATTGTTCATGCAGGTTTGAGTGCAAAAGCATTTCCCGGGTGTAGAGTATTGGTTGCCATCGAAAACAAAATAATATTTGATAAAGCTTATGGATATCACACCTACGACACACTTCAACCTGTTAGGCTTAACGACATTTATGATCTGGCATCTGTCACAAAAGTAGCAGCTACGACAATGGCCCTCATGAAGCTATACGAAGATAAAGATCTGGATTTGACAAAGAAATTAGAACGTTATCTACCCGAATATAAAAAGTCGAACAAAAAAGGCATTCACCTTGATGAGATCCTTGCTCATCAAGCCAGATTGGTTCCGTTCATCCCTTTTTACAAAAACACATTGGGCTCTAAATTTCCAAATGAGGAATATTACAGAACCGCTCCGTCGAATGATTTCAACATAAGAGTTGCCGACAAACTATGGTTACGAAGTGATTATAAGGATTCTATCTTTGAAATCATTCGCAACTCACCACTTCTCGAAAAGACTGAGTACAAATACAGTGATTTAAGCATGTATTTCATGTATCAAATCATCGAATCACTAAGTGGAATGAGTTTTGAAGACTATATCAAAACTAACATTTATAAGCCATTAGGGTTGAAAACTATCGGATTTAATCCATTAGACAGGTTCCCTAAAGACAGAATATTACCTACCGAGAACGACACGGTCTTCCGTCATCAGATCATTCAAGGATACGTACACGATCCCGGTGCTGCCATGATGGGAGGTGTTTGCGGACATGCAGGTCTTTTTTCCGATGTATATGACCTTGCAGCGCTCATGCAAATGCTGATAAATGGTGGCCGGTATAGTGGTGTTCAACTATTAAAGCCTGAAACGATAAATTATTTCACAAGAGATCACTTCTCAGCCACAAACCGTCGTGGACTAGGTTGGGATAAACAATTATTTATCCCCTCAGAAAACGGTCCTTGCTGTGTGAGTGCTTCAGAAGAGAGCTTTGGACATTCAGGCTTTACCGGAACTTTTGTATGGGCTGATCCTTTGACAAAAATTGTCTATGTTTTTCTTTCAAACAGAGTATATCCTGATGCAGAAAACAATAAGATTTCTGACATGAACATCCGTACAAATATTCAACAAGTAGTCTACGATGCGTTATTCAAGGCACAGGAACGTAAAAAGCAATATTCTAATGAGTTAGAACAACAAGGAGCTATAGATTCAGGAGAATAAAGCAATTTTATTTTCATATTTTGTTGAACTTTCCAAGTAAAAGCGTGTTTTAATCTACACAAAATATATTCTATACATTATGGCACAGATTACTTTACACGGAAACAAAATCAACACGAATGGCACTCTTCCTGCCGTTGGAAGCAAAGCCCCTGATTTTAAATTAGTAAAAACAGACCTTTCTGAAACAAGCTTGAAAGACTATAAAGGAAAACGAGTAGTTCTGAATATTTTCCCAAGTCTGGATACATCAGTATGTGCTACTTCAGTTCGCAAATTCAACGCCGAGGTATCAAAGCTAGCAAACACAGTGGTACTTTGCGTAAGTAAAGACCTCCCCTTTGCCCATAGTCGTTTCTGTACGACAGAAGGATTAAATAACGTAGTACCCGTATCTGAATTTCGCGATAATGCGTTTAGCGATGCTTACAATGTACGTATTGTTGATGGACCACTTGCCGGATTACATTCTCGCGCAGTGGTAGTGATCAATGAAGACGGTAATGTTGCCTACACAGAGCAGATACCCGAAATAGCACAAGAACCTGATTATGATTCAGCTGTAAAATCACTGAAGTAATTACAAGAACCTTTTTACAAAAAACCTTCTACTTTTAGAAGGTTTTTTTTGTTTTCTTCGATGAAATGCATACTTTTGCATTCTCAAACTGCGGATGTGGCGTAATTGGTAGCCGCGCCAGACTTAGGATCTGGTTCCGAGAGGAGTGTGGGTTCGAGTCCCTTCATCCGCACAAAGCCTGTTAATCAAACGATTAACAGGCTTTTTTAATACCTCATTTTGATTCAAAAAAAAGTAGGTGCCAAACATTTGAATAGCACCCTGTTTTTTCAACAGGTAATATCATCTCTTTTGTCTAATCTTTAGTATATCATATAAAAGCAAAAGCTGCCTCCTTCAAAGCAGCTTTTACATACTAAATCACTAATTTATTGATCATTCCCCAGGTTATGGCTTTTTATATATTAATGCGGCATTTCTATATCCGGTATTATTGAGATACCAATCTTTATATGCAGTTCCGCCACTTATCGCCCATTCGGCAAAATGCAGGTGCGCAGTAATGATATCTTTCTTTTCATACGGATAGTCGTAATGGTCTGCGAAGCTTATGCCCCACGGCATATTATTCTTCGTACGGTAATATCTTCCCGATGCAGGATCACTATTATCACTTTGTGTACCGAAATATGCTCGATTGGCAAGAGTTGTCGGTGCCTGATCAGGTAAATGAACTTCTCTACCCCTATCACCATCCACAAAGATAAATGGGTTGTAAGGAGCTGCACCTATAGATGACAAAGGCCCAGGACTCTTTAACTTGATGACTACATTTAATGTATCGGGATTAACCCATGGAACACCTGCTGTTGTATTTGCACCGATGCCACTTCCAACAGGAGGTAATAAATTGAACCCATTATCCGATAAGATCACAACAGCATTGTCTTGTCCTTTTTCTAAGCCAGTTACCGGATCAATATTTACAAGATTCGTCAAAGCTATCGGAAGACCTGTTTTCTTACTTGTCACGGTACACTTAGAGACATAAGATGCAGGGAATGGTAATTGAAATCCAAAACCATTTTTAAAGGAAGCGCCCATTGCTCGTAAGGATAATTGTCCATCAATCTCGACAATCTGATTGCTTGCATTCGATATCTGATTAAAGTTACAGTCGATAACCATATCATTTAAGTCATAATCGCCAACAAAAGGCCACATATCTTCAAAGGCAACAGAACCAAAAGTTCCTTTAGCAGGATAATATGAGTTGTAGGCTTTCGTAGCATCATTAGGATAATCATCAAAATTATCAGGAACACCATCACCATCAGCATCTGATCCCTGATAAGTGACAGGAGGAATATTATCAGTATTCACATTTTGAATTGGATTAGCCGTTACATAATACATACAGTCATTAAAATCCTGATCGCATGCACTCTGATCACGACGCCAATCTTCTACTGTTAATAAGAATTTATACCTTGCACGATCGTACAGAAATAAGAAATGTTTTTTAAGATTATCGTCAGCCTCCAAATTCAATTTCCAATCCGAGTATAATGTCCAGTTGCCGGGGGTTACCTGATTTCCGGAATATCCGTTTGCCCAAAGCACCCATCCAATAGTAGTGTTCTTTGGAAATGAACCATTTGCGTTAGGGCCTTTCAGTTTCACTTTATTGCCGGAGTGTAAATTTCCACCACTTCCAGGGAATGAACAATTTGGGAATATTACATTCAGATTTCCAAGATCGGCAACTGTTTTTGGAGGATTATCAGTATTGTAATAGTAGTATCCTAATGAATTTTGAAATCCCGCTCCTTCACTTACAAATGTCACCCAGACATCACAATCATCAATTAAGACCAAATTAGATTGATTGGCATTATTTAAAAATTCAGGATGATTTTTTCGCATATCCACACCCTCAGGAAGCATGGAATTCACATCTTTTAAAAATGAGGCATCAATAACATCATTTATAGGTTCTAAATAGTTTGGAACACCACTACCATCCCATGTTCCAAGTGGAGTTTTGATATTTGAAGCAGAAGTTCCTTTAAACCCGGGACCTGCAGCAGCTGCTTTTGTAACAGGATAATTGCCTCCTAATCGTAAAACTATTTGTCCCAATTTAGCACTAACTTTTGTTTCATTTGGTAGACCCAAGAAATCTGTAGCTACCACAACTGAGTCCAAATAATCGGGGAAAGTGTAAGTTAAACTAATAGATCCATTCGCATCAGTTGATGCAGTGAGAATCTCTTTTCCGCCACTTGTACGATAATTGGTCAGAATATTAAACCTTACATTAGACAGTGGTTTATTCTGATTATCAAGCGCAGTAATACTAACAGGAAGATTCTTTACGGTAGAAAATTTAAAACCAGGACTCACTACCAGATCCTTTGTTGCTTTTGGTATAAGCGGATTCGTAGAATTTCCGGTAGCGTTATCTTGTTGACAACTGCTCAGAAAAAAACCGGAGAACCCCAATATCAATAAAAAGAATAGATTTTTTTTCATAACGCTTTATTTAGTATTAGATATTATCAACACTTATGCCAAATATTATATAAACCTTATTATCAATATTTTTATAAAAAAGCAATTAAAACAATTGTCCCATATCGAAACACTGATTCCATTTTGGAAAGAACTATTCTTTTCATTTTAAAAAAACCTAATACGAAATAACAGCACTGAATTAATAGTCTTCAAATAGGAATAAAAGCAATCAACCCCGAGGACAAACGCATGAAAAAAAATTCATTATCAACACATTAGTCAAATGTATCGATTACAAAAAAACAATTATAAATATACAAATAAAATTCGAATAACGCAATGTGTATAATTAAAAAATTAAATTAATGGATGTACCTTCCTTGATTTGAAATTTTCTAAGTTCCGAGGAAGCTGATTTAATCTCAACAGATAATTTGTCTTTCGCCCGAGAAACATGAATATCGAAAATGTTACCTGCCGCGTGTACATTTTTCAAGTTCATATAGTTCCATGCTTTTGGCAAACGGGGAGTGATGGACAGAGCATGTAATCCTGTCGGACGAAACCCAAACAACCCTTCAGTAAACACCCGGCAATACAATCCACTCTCGGCTGACAGATGTCGCTGTCCGCCTTCAGGATATGCTTCCACAGGGTATGGGACGTGTTCGCCAAGAAGGCGTCGGTTTGAATAATACTTCAAATGATCGAATGCTATTTCTGTTTCTCCTGCAGCAAAAACACCTCGTAGTGCATAAAGAGTAGAGCGATCCCAGAAAGTCTGGTCGCCCGATTGGGTAGCGAGTCCATCATTTGTCCACAATTTTGGAGAAAACAGGGCATCAATAGTGCCTTGTTTCCGATTGAAAATTCCAACTGTTAAAGGAACACAAATCCATGAACGAAGTACCGTATTACCATCATAATAACGATACGTAGAAAAACCATCGATGTTTGCACCAAAGTATTTTTCAATGGCTTCGTTCATACCTTTTGCTTCTTTGGCATATTGCAAAAGCTGTTGTTTCGGCTTCTGCAGATCCCTACCGAGAAGGACAGCCGAATTCAAGGCATCATAATACAATGAGGAGGTACACAGGTTTGCCTTTCCGGCAGGAAAACGGCCTTCCAGTTCATCTGCATCCGAAGAAACAACGCCCTGTTGGTTGATTTTCCTTTTACAATACTCAAGACACCATTCAATTAAAGGCCACAATTGAGCAGCTTCATTTTTGTCACCCCGGGTCAATGCATAACGGGCTGCACCATATGCTATCATGGCAGCGTCGCCACGATCACCGGCACCGTTCCATATATCGGTTCCCTCTGCGACGATAGAGCTTGGTATCGGTTTATATTCGGCATTCATAAAACGTGCAAAATGAAGGTATGCATTTAAGGATGCCTTATTTCCGGTTTCATATCCCAGATAAGGGAAAAAAGGACCCACATATTCGGCTTGGTCATTAGCCCAAATTGCCGCATAATATGCCTCGCCTCCAGGACCGTGCATGAGTCCACCCTTGGTTTCATAAATACTTTCGGCTGCTCTTATTTTCGCAAAAGCGAAAGCAGTATTCAATATTGAGTCGGGAGATTCAAAAACCAGATTGTCACCAAAAGTATTAACGAGAGTTGAACGCAAAATAGCTTCATGAGATGTATTTATCTCGGCAATCTTCTCAGTTTGTTTCCACCCCGAATAACTTACACCAAACGAAACTTCCTGTTGAGGCAATAGCTTATAAGCTCCATATCCTTTGGTTTCTACCATGAGTTGATAGCTACCCTCCAGACCTTTTGATGGCTCGGTAGTATATACCAGATTTTCATTGGGTATCTCTATCGTGATCGCTTTGTCCGTCTTATTTGTCAATGTATAGCTTTCACAATATGCAGGCAACGAAGTAGATGGAAACAACACGCGTGTCAGTACCACATTGCCGTTAAGTTCGCTTTTCACGGTCATCAATCCATTGTGCGAAATGGATTTCACCTGTTCTTTTATGACAGTTTTGCCATTAATCAGGATGCGGTCTATGATATCCGTTTTAAATTGTCGGGTCAGACTTGCGTGGGTATTATTAGGAATGGTTCGCAACATCGGCCAGACAATAGTTCTATTCATTTCAAAACCACCCGCTGCATTTACGCCATATCGCACCACCACAGAAACTTTCTTTCCACTCATTTCAATATGATCGGTATGGGGAACTCGATTATCGATATTCCATGTAATGGTATTTTTATCTGAGATGGTCCATCTGTTCTGTGCTACAGTACGGACCCCTATAAAAAGAAATAGAATGAAGGCTAAAAGTAGATTTTTCTGCATCTTGGTTAGAGTAAAATATTTGTGACTGGAAACTGTTTATTAAATGACAAAATTGCTCTTTTTTATTCAAAAAATCTATGCTATTTCCTTTTTATTTTGCCTTAATGATCTTGACAACTTTCAATATTCCTTTATTTGCAGAAACGATACGAAGCAGATAACATCCGGGAGAGATAGATTCTGTCGAAAGAGTTGAAATCGTTTCAGTTATCGGATTACTTATCAATACTCGGCCCATCAAATCGCACATTTGAGCCCAGACGGTACCCTCTTTCTGTTGTACAAAATCATCATAACGAATGGTTAACTGCGACTTAACAGGATTGGGATACACAAACAATCCTTTTGAAGACGGAGGTGGCTGAATACCATCACTCTTTGTACTACCTTTAAAATAGGCAAGTCCGCCTGAGAAGTTTCCGGCTATCACATCTAAAACGCCATCGTTATCTAAATCAGCCATCGCGACAGAAGTACGCATTCCCAGTTGAATATTAGCAAATGGAGAATCGATCTCTTGAAACGTGCCATTCCAATTGCCATCAACAGAACCATAACAGTGAATGGTTCCTAAGCCGGAGCCACAGTATAAACGGGTATTTCCCTGTCCGTCTCTGATGAAACCCGGAATTGAATTTCCAAGATAGAGTTGTTGATCAGAAACATTGACATGACCTATAGAATCGGTAACTTGCGTAAATTGTGGTGTAGTATTCGTGCCTGTGTTTTTATACCACCTGATCTTCCCATCAGCTTTTCCACAAAACAGATCAAGCAAACCATCTTTATCGGCATCAAAAAGCTGAGGGGCACAATCCGATGGAACCGTTACGCCACCAAAAGAGTCGTTATCTAAATAGAAATCAGGTGTACTCCCATTTGCGGCTCTGTTCTTCAGCAACAACAATTTTCCATCCTCTTTTCCAACAACGACTTCTAATTTGCCATCGCCATCTATATCTCCAACTGTAGGTATGAGAGACTTTACCTTGAGTGATGATAATCCAGCGAGGTCATTGGTTACCAATCTAAAGGCCGGACTTGTTTTAGTTCCTACATTTTTAAAATAGGCGATAGAAGCAGTAAACTCACAGTTTAAGTTTCCCCATTGGTCTCGGCTACATCCATTCCAATTACCCCAATTTCCAACAAGCAGATCCGTCAGTCCATCGCCATCAAGATCGACCAATACAGGATAAGCACCTGACCCTAAATCGATCATATCGCTTTGCAAAAAGTTTTTTGTCGTCAGCGTAAACTCAGGTACAGCAGCAGTCCCCGTATTGAGATAAAGCCATACACTACTCTGGTTTGCACTCTTCTGAATATTCGGATCAAATGATGACACCAACAGATCTTTTAAACCATCGTTATTAACATCAATCATTGCACAAACCGGAAACTCCATGAGGTGAATCGGATTGGCACCTTTTGGAAATGTAGAGTCACGCGCTATAGTATTTGCAGCCTGTAAGGTTCCTCCATTCACCAAAAGGGCAATATCCGGATAATCTACATCGCCCAATAAAACATCTTTGACACCGTCGTTATTAACATCAAAAGCCAAAAAAGTGGAGCCATTATGTTTTGATTCCATCGGCGAAGCCATCTGATCTTTCCGCGACAACGGTTCGTTTTCTGTCTTGACTTCTGCAGACTTAGCACATTGATTTAAGATAATTCGATTACTCTCAGACGAAATAGCAAACTGTCCCCAACAATCAGAATAACGTTCGAATTCTAATTTTGAAGCGTTCCCATATTTCTCCATAGAGACATTTCGATGCATCTCCACATACGAACCCAGCACACTAAAGACTAGAATATCAACATCACCATCACCATCTAAATCTGCAATAGCAGGATAAACGACATTTGTTGCGGGAATTTGTGAAGTGACAGATCCGTAAAGAGAATTCAAGACTGTGGATGATTGTGTATCGAAAGAAAGTTTTGTGGTGGAAGTATTTCGATAAACTTTTATTCCGGATGGATATCGATAAGTAAATATATCCTCTTTTCCATCTCCATCATAGTCTACCAGTTGAAACCAATGTTCCATCTTGGGAAAAGCTGATGCATATTGCGGGGCATATTCATATTTTATTTCACCTACTCCCCCTTTGTTTAAAAAAGGAAGAATCTTATACCCATGTCGATCAAAAATAACCAAATCTTTTTTGCCATCCATGTCGAGATCTATCGCCCCAAATTGACAACTATTCAATCCACCGATCCATGGAGTAGCAATCGCCTTATTTGCAATATCATACACCGGAACCTGAAGTTTCTGTTCCAGTGAGACCGGAAATTGTTGAGCAATTACTTTTTCTGATACCAGTAATAACAAAAAACTTAACATACAAAGAAACAGTCTTTTCTCATATCTTTGTACCATGGAAGGAATTATAATACTTATACTCATTTTACTTAACGGTAGTTTTGCCTTATCTGAGATCGCGCTCATATCTGCAAAGAAAACGAAAATCATTGAGATTGCGCGCAAGAATGATCGTAGGGCTCAAAAGGTATTACATTTATTAGAAAGACCTGAACGTTTTTTATCCAGTTTGCAAATTGGTATGACGATCATAGGTATCAGTACCGGTGCCTATTCAGGAACAACAATGGCCGAAAACCTCACGCCTTACCTACAAAATATTCCATTTATCGGATCACAGGCTCATAATATTAGCTTTATCCTAATCATCACCATCGTCACTTATTTTTCGATACTCATTGGAGAATTGCTTCCAAAGACTGTCAGCATGAATAACCCTGAACCCATTGCTTTGATCGTAGCACCTGCAGTTCTTATTTTTACAAAAATCACTTTCCCTATTGAAATATTTCTTAGCTTCAGTATTCGCGTCATCCAAAAGGTTTTACACCTTCCAACCCGAAATGAAAGCCATATCTCTGAAGAGGAGTTAAAGATAATGATAAGAATGGCGAATCAACAAGGGACCTTAGAAAAAAGTGAGACCAAGATACTGCACAATGTCTTTAGGATGGGTGATAGACGAGCACGTAACATAATGACCCACCGCAGCGACGTTCAGTATATTGATTCAACGATATCGAAAAAAGATCTTTTCGAGTTCGTTCGCGAACATCCCTATAGCTATTATCCGGTTTGTAGGGGTTCTTTTGATGATATTATAGGCGTATTGTCGCTGAAAAAATTATTACGAATATCGAATGAACAAGATTTCATCATCGATCAGGCACTTGAACCACCAATCTTTATCCCTGAGACACTCGAAGTTTTACAAATCATCGAGATATTCAGGAAGAATAAAAAATATGTCGGTCTCGTTGTAAATGAATTCGGCGACTTTGAGGGTATTGTCACGCTTCATGATTTAACGGAAAATGTTTTCGGACAGCTTCCGGGTAGCGATCAGCCATTCGATCCGATGATTGTAAAACGTGAAGATGGTTCGTTTTTGTGTGATGGAAGTATCATGCTTGACGAATTGATAGAGCAAACAGGATTATCAATAAACATTGAAGAATATCAACAACTTAACCTAGCCGGATTTATCATAGAATACCTTGAGAAATTACCGGTGACCGGCGAGGTATTTGAATATTCTAACTTCCATTTTGAGATTGTCGACATGGATCAATTCAAGATAGATAAGGTCCTTCTATCCCCTATTGTCATCAAAAATGACTTAGAATGATCATAAATAGGCAGAAGTATTTGAATTCATATCAACAATAATTGTTAAATTGGATATCAACTACTATATTTGCAGCCCTGAAAAAAATCGAACAGCAAAATAAAAATTGATTACTCATGCAGAACAAAGGTGCTATTAGGCTGTTTGCCATCGCTTTCGCAGTGGTTTGCCTCTATGAACTCTCTTTCAACATCTGGACAACAAATGTTGAGAGTAAAGCGAAGACATTCGCTGATACAGAAGCTATCCACAAGCTTGCAAAAGACCTTGCAAAAGGTGATATGGCAAAAGAAAATGTCATTTTAGATTCATTGGTTAAAGGAAAAGAGAAACATTATCTCGATTCAGTATCTACAAAAACTGTACTTAACCTTGGTTTTAAAAAATTCACGTACAAAGACGTAAAAGAACGCGAGATCAACCTTGGACTTGACCTCAAGGGTGGTATGAATGTCACAATGGAGATCTCCGTTGCTGATATTATCCGCGGTATGGCCGGTAACACTAAGAACCCGGTATTCAACAAAGCCCTTGATATGGCTATCGAGCGCGAGAAAAAAGAAGCTAAAGATATCGTTACCCTCTTTGGTCAAAGTTTCGCTCAGGTAGATCCAAATGCTCGTTTGGCTCCTATCTTCAATAGAGTTGAATATAGCGATCGTATCCACCCGACTTCAACCAACAAAGAAGTTTTAAAGGTTATCAGAGATGAAGCGAATAGCGCTATCAACCGTACCTTTAACATCCTACGTGCTCGTATCGACCGTTTTGGTGTTGTACAACCTAACATCCAGAAACTAGAGTCAAGCGACCGTATCCTTATCGAACTTCCAGGTATCAAAGAACCCGAACGTGTTAGAAAATTGCTACAGGGATCGGCTAAACTTGAATTCTGGGAAACGTATAAAATGAAGGATGTCGTTCCTTACCTCATGGAAGCCAACAACAGGCTCGCAGGTATGGACGTCCTATCAGATTCTACTAAGAAAAATGATACTGTTAAAAAAGCAGATTCATCAAAAGTAGCTCCTGCTGCTAAAGCAATTGCCAAGGCTACTCCTGCTAAAAAGGCTGAAACGGCTAAAGTTGATGCTTCAAAAACAAAAAATGCTCTTCTTGAGAAATTAGGCGAAGCTAAAAAAGCTACCGAAGGAAAAGGAAACGTATCGGATAAAGGAAAGAAGAATAACTTATTTGCTTACCTGATGCCTAATGTTGACAGACAATCCGGTCAACCTGGTCCTGGTTCTACTGTTGGTTATGCCTCTATAAAAGATACTGCCGCTATCAACAAAATGTTGAAAGTAGTTAAAGAATCATTCCCTAAACAAATGATTCTTGCATGGACTGTTAAGCCAGAACGTAATCGTGCTGACATCCTCGAACTAGTAGCTTTGAGAGTTACCAGTCGTGATGGTTCTGCTCCACTTGGTGGCGATGTTATTGTAAATGCTCGTCAGGACTATAACCAAAATGGTCAGGTTGAAATCTCGATGAAGATGAACAGCGAAGGTGCCCGTATCTGGAAACGTTTAACCGGTGCTAACGTTGGAAACCAAATCGCTATCGTACTTGATGGTTTTGTTTATTCAGCTCCTAACGTTAACGATGAAATTCCAAACGGTAGTTCATCTATCTCAGGTAGCTATTCTGTTGAAGAGGCACAAGACCTTGCAAACATTCTACAAGCCGGTAAACTTCCTGCTCCCGCACGTATCGTTTCAGAAGATGTCGTAGGACCTACACTGGGTAAGGAAGCTATTCAGGCTGGTACCCTTTCATTCATCATCGCATTCGTAATGGTACTTCTCTACATGCAACTTTACTATGGTAAAGCCGGTCTGGTTGCTAACGTAGCATTACTTACCAACTTATTCTTCCTATTTGGAGTACTCGCTTCATTAAAAGCAGTATTGACACTTCCTGGTATCGCTGGTATCGTTATCACAATGGGTATAGCGGTGGATGCGAACGTATTGATCTATGAACGAATACGAGAGGAGCTCCGAAATGGGCAAAGCATGCGACTCGCCGTTAAAGACGGTTTCAGACATGCCTTGAGTGCTATTATCGACGGTCACGTCACTTCAATCCTTACCGGTATCGTGTTATACGTATTTGGTTCAGGTCCTATCCAGGGTTTTGCTACCACTTTCGTAATCGGTTTGTTAACTTCATTGTTTACCGCCATCTTCATCCCACGTTTGATGATGGAAAGAATGATGGATCGCAACAAGGTTATTACTTACGGTAATAAATTCACCAATAACCTCTTTACTAAAGTAAATATTGACTTCTTAGGAATTCGTAAGATCCTTTACTGTGTATCAGGAACATTGATTATTATCAGTCTTATTTCTTTTGCAACTAAAGGACTAAACTTAGGAATTGACTTTACAGGAGGACGCTCATATGTTGTTCGTTTCGACCAGGATGTGAAAACCAATGATATTCGTGAGGCTTTAACCAAACAATTTGGAGAAGGTTCAGAAGTAAAGACATTGGGTGCTTCTAATCAGGTAAAGATTACTACAAAATATAAAATTGAAGAAAACGATCCTAAGATCGATAACGAAATTACCAATAAGTTATTTCTTGCGCTAAAAGGCAACTTTGTTAACAAGCAAATTACCTTAAGTGACTTTTCAGCTAAAAATGGTAAGATCGGTATCATGAACAGTCAAAAGGTAGGACCAACAATCGCTGCTGATATCAAGAGCAAGGCGATCATGGCTGTATTCTTTGCGCTGCTCATTATCT
Organism: Bacteroidales bacterium; assembly: GCA_023251485.1. Classification (GTDB taxonomy): domain Bacteria; phylum Bacteroidota; class Bacteroidia; order Bacteroidales; family Cfx3-03; genus Cfx3-03. The sequence continues at coordinate 1,794 of JAHEYR010000038.1, read as the reverse complement.
TTACTTATATCGCACTTCGTTTTAGAAAATGGCAATATGGATTAGGTGGTGTTATCTCATTGTTCCACGACACTTGTATCGTTATTGGTGCATACTCGCTGCTCGATGGTATCCTACCTTTCCCACTTGAAGCTGACCAGTCATTTATCGCTGCTATTCTTACGATCATCGGTTATTCTATTACTGACTCTGTTATTATCTTTGATAGAATTCGTGAGTATAACAAACTCTATCCAAAACGTGATCTTAAGATTAACATGGACGAAGGTATGAACCACACCATTGGTCGTACTGTAAACACCTCAGGAACAGTACTTGTTACCCTATTAGCAATCTTTATCTTTGGTGGAGATGTTATTCGTGGATTCACATTTGCACTGTTATTGGGTATTGTCATTGGAACTTATTCATCTATTTTCAATGCAACACCTATCGCTTACGACCTCATTATGTGGCAGAAACGCAAAGCTGCTCAAAAAGCTGCCGCTTTAAAAAAATAAGTAATAAAAATAACTTGATAAAAAAGTCCCATACTACTGGGACTTTTTTATTTTTGTACCCACAAATAAATTGATTATGTTAGGTAGTGTGTTATTGTTTTTGGATATGAGTGGCGGGGAGATGGTAGTTATCGCGTTGGTAGCACTGTTGGTACTAGGCCCACAAAAACTCGGTGATGTCGCTCGTAAAGCCGGAAAAATGATGAATGAGGTAAAACGAGTTTCAAGTGATTTTACAGAACAGCTGAAACAAGAAACCGGTGGTCTCACTGAAGAGGTTCAAGGGATCCGCGACTCTATTAGAGATACAGCCAACAATCTAAAGGATCAAATACTAAAGGAACAGGAAGTAGCCGAAAACAAAGCGACCGAAACACCTGTTACGGAACCGGTATCTTCGACTGAAGCAACAGCAGAAACAGAGCCTGTTACAGATATCCACTCATCAGACATCTATCATATTTCAGCAGCAGATGCTACAACACCAGCGTATAAAGGATATAATAATGAATGCCATCCTTCTGAACTCGAAATAAATGTTGTGAAAGAAGTAAAACCAACTCCCCCGCAAGCCAGTCAACCGATAGAAAATGAGGCTACTGTTGGTAAAGAAAACACTTCGCAAACAAAAGATCCACAATAAAAGAAGAAGTTGTATCTTAGAGCCTAATTTTGACAATGGTTAAATGAGTCAAACTATGAAGTCATATTGTTATTTGCTCTCTCTTCTTTTCGTCTTTCTCTTTGGGATTCATCAATCTCAAGCCCAAAACCGCTTTACCGAAACTGCTGATCAGGCCTACACCAATCTTCAATATTCCGTAGCGGCAACAAATTATAAAAAAGCATATACCAAAGCAAAGCTAGCCGCCGAAAAAGAACGGATTTTATTCAGACTGGCTGAGTGTTATCGTTTTATTAACGACACCCATAATGCAGAAATAACATACGGCAGCCTTGTCCGTGAGAGCTACGGTCGCCAGAACTCCATGGTTCTTCTCTTTTACGCTGAAGCCTTAAGAGCTAACGAGAAATATGAAGATGCCAAAGATATCTTCGAACAGTTTGCCAAGGCCGAGCCCAAAGATCCTAGAGGACAAAATGGAATCATTTCATGCGATCAGGCAAAGAAATGGGCGCAAACACCCAGTAAATATGAAGTAGTCAATGAAAGGAAGATCAACTCCGGGGAGGATGATTTTTCTCCTGCCTTTGCCGATGCCAACTACCGTAGTCTTATAATCACCTCCGATCGCGATGCCTCAACAGGGAAATCACTTGATGACTGGACCGG
>JAHEYR010000199.1 GCA_023251485.1 Bacteroidales bacterium | reverse complement strand
TTAGGGACGGTAGAACGCCCTCAGTTCGAAATAGTGAATGTCATGTTATCTGATCCGATATCATCAAAATATATCAAGGGTGTAGGTTTTCAATGGGCCGGAAAAGGTGCTATTGCAGCAATCCATCAGGCTTATCCTTCCTTAAAACTGATGCAGAGCGAAACGGAATGTGGCAATGGATCGAACGACTGGTCTGCTGCCGAATACACCTTTGGCTTGATGAAACACTATCTGAATAATGGTGCCAATGCTTATATGTATTGGAATATGGTACTTGATGAAACAGGCAAGAGCCAGTGGGGGTGGAAGCAAAACTCGATGATCTCTATCACCAAATCTACAGGATCCGTTGTATATAACCCCGAATTCTTTTTGATGAAACAACTGAGCAGATCAGTATTGCCTTCCTCTTATAAGATTAAAAGCAGTGGTAGCTTTGAACGCAATATCTGTTTTCTCTCTCCTGATCGGAAGAAACTGATCTTAATGGTGAATAATATCGAAAACACAAATAAAGATATTCATGTCAAGATATCAGATCAGCTTCTTACTGCAACGCTTAAACCACACTCTATTAATACTTTTGAGGTGACACTGAAGTAGTGTGTCTGTTTCCCGAATCGCTATACTTTCTAAATAGATAAATCTCTTTCTTACTTTTATTGGTGAGGTAGTAAATTCTTGTTATTTTTACAAAAAAAGAGCTCATCATGCAAGTCAAGAAAGCAGTCATCACAGCAGCAGCACGAGGCGAGCGTCTCTATCCCGTTGCCGACACCGTTCAAAAAGCCATGTTGCCCATCATCGATATCGATGGCATTAATAAACCCATCATCCAGATTATTGCCGAGGAGGCATTGATGAGTGGAATTGAAGAGATCTGTGTAGTCTGCGCTCCAGGAGATGCTGAAAGATATGTTGAGAGTTTTCAGGTGCTTCAAAGTACCTTGTTGAAAGCTTATAAGCATAGTGACTGGGCTCAGAAGCAGGCTGCAAATATCAAGAATCTGCTCGATAGATTGAGCTTTGTCGTTCAGAAAGAGCCACGGGGATACGGACATGCTGTTTATCAGGCAAAACAATTTGTGAATAACGAGCCCTTTTTATTGCTTTCGGGCGACTATTTATATGTCTCTGATATTGTTGGTAAACATTGTGCACAGCAGTTAATAGAATTAGCCATAAAAGAGGATTGTTCTGTTTCGGCTGTTAATCCTACCATCGAACATCTGATTGGTAAATATGGAACCCTGACCGGTAAAACTATGTTGAACTACAAAGGGGTTTACGAGATAGAAAAGATCATAGAAAAACCTTCTGTAAGTGCTGCAGAACTTGAACTGCAGACTCCGGGCCTTAGAGCAGGATACTATCTCTGCTTCTTTGGGATGCATGTATTTAAACCTGCTCTTTTTGATTTGCTTGCAGCATATATGGAGAACCTGAAAGAGAATATTCAGTTAACCCCAGTGCTTCAGGAATTATCCGATCGCGATAAATACCTTGCCTTCGAGATGAAAGGAACTCGCTACGACACCAGTAAGAAATTGGGTTTGTTTGAGGCTCAGATTGCTTTAGGTCAGGCCGGAATCATTAAAGAGGAGATGTTAACCTCTATCATACATATCATGGCAGATGCCGGAAAGCGCAAATAATCGTTAAACACTAAGCGGCATGAATCCTTTTATTAAAACGATAACCTCAATTGATCCTGAGATTAGAAACAGGTCGTTTTCAAGCCTGTGCATCAAGCTATCTGTTACTGAGTTGATCAGATATTTCAAAGAGCTCGACGATTTTAGAAAAACCACGCCCAATCTATATGAACGGGTCAGGGCAAGTATCTTTTTATACGCGGGTTACAGATTCTTTTTGATGGAGAACCCCAATGTGCCTGTAGTGGGGAAGATCCCGATAGAAGGCTATGAGAATTTATTGAAACGTAATTTCGAAAAGTCGATCAGTATCTTTCAGGAACAACTCTATACAAAAGGAGCAGATTCAAACCTCTTTAGTTGTCTGGCTGAGAGTTATCACCATCTCACATTTCAGATTCTGGCCGATCAGGTTCGCAAGAGTGTACGTTCCAGCAAGGGCAACCAGTGGATGTTCAGAGTAGGGCATTATGATGAGCACCCCTTAAAAATTCATCCAAGGCTGTTGCAACGCCAAAAGGATGAGGTGTTGTTCCCTTTGTTGCAGGAGAAAACACCTGTACGTATGGATTTAACCCATAGTGGCTGGTCTGATATCTTCTTTCTCGGAATGGACTATCCGGAAGGAGCCAGAGTAATCAACGTATCCATAGATCTGGGGGTTTATAGTCGCGATAATGAGATCAAGCCTCCGTTAGAATCCTATTTAAGAGTCATCACCGAACCGGTCATCCGCATCACTTCGCTCGACTTAAAAGACAGCAAGGATATCACCGAACTATCCGATCTGTTTAATTTTGGCAACGACTATCTCAGTCTTTTAAAGGCAGCCATCATCGCATCCGGATTTATACCTCCCTCTTTCGAAGGAACCAACCATACCATTAAAGATATTCTCGAACGGATACTTTCACCCGGACTAGGCATTGAGCTGGTGACCAAGGTGAATGATATCCCCAAAGGCTCACGACTTGCGGTTTCTACCAACCTGTTGGCTTCTATGATCAGTGCGCTGATGCGTGCAACACGTCAAACCACATCGCTCGAAGGAATGCTGACCGAACAGGAACGTCGGTTAATCGCTTCGCGTGCTATCCTGGGCGAATGGATTGGAGGTTCCGGTGGTGGCTGGCAAGACTCAGGCGGCGTCTGGACCGATATTAAACGCATCGAAGGAACGCTGGCAGTGGTTGGCGATCCCGAATGGAATGTGAGTAGGGGATGCCTGCTTCCGAAGCATACTGTTTTAACCGGCAGTGCTATTCATCCTGATTTTGAAAAAAAGTTAACCTCTTCGTTGGTGCTGATGCATGGAGGGATGGCTTCAAATGTAGGCCCTATCCTTGAGATGGTTACCGAAAAATATCTGTTACGTTCAGAAAAAGAGTGGAAAGGCCGTCAGAAGGCTAACAAGATATATGATGATGTGTTGGAAGTGTTGAAGGAGAGCAATATTCAAAAGCTGGCTTCGTATACCTCCATGAATTTTGACGAGCCTATCAAAACGATTATTCCCTGGGCCACAACACACTTTACCGAAACCATTATTTCGAAAGCAAAGAAACTATTTGGTAGCGACTATTGGGGCTTCCTGATGCTGGGCGGTATGTCTGGTGGAGGTATGGGGATGTTTGTAAACCCCTCCATCCATGCCGAAGCCAAAGAGACGATCCTAAAGATGCTCTGCGAAACGAAAGACGAGATGTGCGATTATATGCCTTTTGCCATGACTCCGGTGGTTTATAATTTCAATCTAAACCATAAGGGATCAGCAGCGACGCTGTTGACAGGTGTTGATGCCTTGATGCCGGGAGCCTATTATGCATTACATATTCCCCGTCTGGTAAGGCAGAATGCTGAGCTACTACCTGATATCCGTAAGGCTGAAATCGACATCGTATCTGCAAAGAGTTCGCAGAATAATGAAGCCTATCCGATGCTAAGATCTATCGTAGGAAACCTGTTTAAGTTTTCGTCTAATGTTGAATCCGTTGAACGTCAGCAGCAAGATGCGGAGGTAGATCGTATTAAGCGTGAGAATGGATTTGATTTTATCCAACACGAACAAATCAGACAAGATCTGTTTAAAGGCAGAATCGGGCTCTCACGTAATCGGCTTCCATCAGAAACAGTGATTGAAGATGTATCTCCTAACGAAGTCTTCGAGTTAAACGACACTGATCTTAAAATAAGGCAAATTGGTGAAGCCGCAATTGCAGCAGGTAACGTTGCTGTACTCTGTCTGGCAGGAGGTGTGGGTAGCCGTTGGACAAAAGGAGCAGGCGTTATCAAAGCCATCAATCCTTTTGTAGAGATGGGTGGACAACATCGTTCCTTTCTGGAAATCCATCTGGCAAAGAATCAAAAGACCGCTTTTAAATATAGTGGCTCCATCCCATTTATTGTGGCTACCAGCTATCTTACCCATCAACCCATCGAAAAGGTATTAAGCCAGACACAGAACTTTGGATATCGCGACAATGTGTACCTCTCACCCGGTAAATCTATCGGTCAACGCTTTATTCCTATGGAACGCGACCTTCGTTTTCTGTGGGAGGAGATGCCGCAAGAGCAACTGGACGAAAACAAACAGAAAGTTCGCGATGCCGTAAGAGCCACCATGATTAATTGGGCGCGCGAAAAAGGAGAGAGTAGCGACTATATTGAGAATATTGCACAACAGCGATTGAGTCCACTTGGCCATTGGTACGAAGTATCCAATATGCTCAGAAACGGAGCATTGGCCACGTTGTTAAAAGAGAATCCAAACGTAGATCACATCATGTTGCACAATATTGATACCTTGGGCGCAGATGTATCTCCCGAAGCCATCGGTCGTCATATCACACATAGTAACGCACTTACGTTTGAAGTCGTTCCCCGCAGGATGGAGGATAGGGGAGGTGGACTGGCCCGGATCAATGGGAAAGTTCGTCTGCTCGAAGGATTGGCTCAACCGCATGAAGAGGATGAACTCTCATTGAGCTATTACAGTACCATGACCACATGGATTAATATTGATAAGCTCCTTTCGCTCTTTGGATTGACCCGTAAAAAGTTACTGACTGCCAGTGATGAAATGCTTGCAGAAGCAGTAAGGAAGATAGCCCGTCGGATGCCAACCTACGTTACCATTAAGGATGTGAAGTATCGTTGGGGACATGGGCAGGAAGACATCTACCCCGTAGCTCAAATTGAGAAGCTCTGGGGCGATATGAGTGCCTTGTCGGATATGCAGTGTGGTTATCTGGTCGTGCCACGGTTAAGAGGACAACAGATGAAAGATCCCGCTCAGCTTGATGGTTGGGTTACAGATGGAAGCAAAGATTACATTGCCTCGCTTTGCGAGTTTGTGTAGCGATTTCCTATTTTTTGATTTCCTATGCAATAAAATATAGATTAAAATATCGAATTATATATGAATTATGTTTTATAAACATTATTTTTGTGAAACATAATTTATTATCATGCAATTTTTCAACAGAGAGAAAGAAAAAAACCGATTAAGAAAAGCTATGCAAAGTGACATTGCTAAGTTAATCGTTATCTATGGTCGTAGGCGTTGTGGTAAATCTACGTTGATAAAAAGCGTAATAGGTATTGATGATGTGTATTTTGTGGCACAGCAGGCCGATGAAACCATTCAACGTGCGCAATTAGCATCTTCTATTAGTGAAAAAATTGCAGGATTCGATAGCGTTGTGTATCCTAACTGGGAATCATTATTTATTAATCTTAACAATGTTATTAAGCAAAGGCTTACCATTTGTATTGATGAATTTCCATACCTTGTAAAAAGTTATACCGGTTTACCCAGTGTAATTCAAAAAATTGTAGACAATAACGTGGATCGTAAATTCCATTTGGTTTTATGTGGTTCCTCGCAACAAATGATGCATAGTCTTATCTTAGATAGTTCTGCCCCTTTATATGGCCGGGCAAATGAGATTCTGAAAATAACACCTCTCAATGCAGGCTGGATTGAAGATGCTTTAAATTGTAGTGCCGAACAAGCTGTTGCTGAGTATTCAGTATGGGGGGGCGTTCCTCGTTATTGGGAACTTAGAAAAGATGAAGAATCGTTTGAATCGGCTGTGAAAAATATAATACTAGATAAATACGGTGTTTTG
>JAHEYR010000037.1 GCA_023251485.1 Bacteroidales bacterium | reverse complement strand
CACTTTCAATTCGGCAGGAGTAGCAGCCTCTTCTGAAACAGAGAAGTCGTTATTCTGATCGTGAAACAACTTCCAGAACTTACGGATAAACCTAAATACACCTTCAATACCATTGGTATCCCATGGCTTAGATTGTTCCAATGGCCCTAAAAACATTTCGTACATGCGAAGTGTGTCGGCTCCATATTTCTCAACTAAGTCATCCGGATTCTGAACATTGTATTTCGACTTCGACATCTTCTCAACTTCCCAGCCACAATGATACTTATCATTTTCAAGTATAAATTCAGCATCGGCAAATTGAGGTTGCCACTGTTTAAATGCCTCTATATCCAGGATATCGTTATGAACGATGTTTACATCGACATGGATATCTTGTACCTCATAATCTTTGCGAAGTCCAAAAGAAACGAATTTATTGGTTCCGGTTATGCGATAGGCAAAGTTAGAACGTCCTTGAATCATTCCCTGATTGATTAGCTTCTTAAAAGGTTCTTCGCATACTGAATAGCCTAAATCGAATAAGAATTTATTCCAGAAACGCGAATAGATGAGGTGTCCGGTAGCATGTTCGGCACCACCGATATATAAGTCAACATTTTGCCAGTAACCTACTGCTTCCTTAGAAAAATATTCGTTGTCATTCCGTGGATCCATGTATCTGAGATAGTATCCGCTTGAACCGGCAAAGCCTGGCATGGTATTCGTCTCAAGTGCATATCCTTCTTTAGTCGCCCAGTTTTTAGCACGTGCCAATGGAGGCTCGCCTGTTTCGGTAGGCAGATATTTATCGATTTCAGGCAGTTCCAATGGAAGCTGATCTTCATTGAGCATATAGGGCATTCCATCCTTGTAGTAAACAGGAAATGGCTCACCCCAATAACGTTGACGACTAAAAGTGGCATCACGCAATCTGTAATTAACGGTGCCATGTCCAATCTCAAGCTCTTCAGCCTTGTTAATAATCGCTTTAATCCCTTCTTTAACGGTTAAACCTGAGATAAAGTCGGAGTTGATCAACACACCATCTTTAGAATCAAACGACTCCTCCCATGTAGATGGATCGGTTGGTGTCTCGCCTGGCTTGTTAACCACCTGAACGATAGATAGATTATAAAAACGAGCGAAAGAAAAGTCGCGACTATCATGTGCTGGGACAGCCATAATGGCTCCGGTGCCATAACCCATCAATACATAATCAGCAATCCAGATTGGAATCTCAGTTCCGTTAAATGGATTGATGGCATAGGCTCCCGTAAACGCTCCACTTACCTTTTTAACCTCACTCATGCGTTCACGCTCAGATCGGTTCTTGGCCCATGCCACATATTCATTGATCTTTTCGCGACAGTCGGGTGTGGTAATCTGCTGTACGAGTTCATGTTCTGGAGCCAGAACCATAAAAGTAGCACCAAAAATCGTGTCAGGACGTGTAGTGAAAACCTCCATCGTCTCTTTATGATCTTTTATCCCAAACTGAATAGCCCCCCCTACTGAACGGCCAATCCAGTTCTTCTGAATCTCTTTAACCGAATCGCTCCAATCAATATTATCAAGTCCACTGATCAATCTGTCAGCATATGCAGAGATGCGCAAGATCCATTGTTTCATCAGCTTGCGTTCTACCGGATAACCACCGCGTACCGAGAGTCCATTACTAACTTCGTCGTTAGCTAACACAGTACCCAGTTGTGGACACCAGTTAACCCATGTATCGGCGAGATAGGCCAATCGATAATTCATCAATAGCTGCTGTTTCTCTTTTTCAGAATAGCTATTCCATTCATTTGCTGAAAAATTATCCGCCCCATTTGAAGCTGCCTTTACATTTTGATTTCCTTCTTTCTCAAAAAGTGAAATTAACGATGCGATAGGTTCCGCTTTTTGGGTTGCATTATTGAACCATGAATTGAATAACTGAATGAAAGTCCATTGTGTCCATTTATAGTATGATGGATCACAGGTTCTGACCTCTCTATGCCAATCGAAAGAGAAGCCAATTTTATCAAGTTGCTCACGATAACGTGTGATATTCTCTTCAGTGGTGATGGCTGGATGCTGACCTGTCTGAATCGCATATTGCTCGGCCGGTAAGCCATAAGCATCATAACCCATTGGGTGTAAAACATTAAAACCCTTTAGTCGCTTGAAACGAGCATATATATCAGAGGCGATATACCCAAGGGGATGTCCGACATGAAGTCCTGCTCCTGAAGGATACGGAAACATATCAAGTACATAGAATTTCGGTCTTGAAGGATCGATTTCAGTTTTAAATGTTTTGTTATCAGCCCAATACTTACGCCAATACGATTCAATCTCTTTAAAATTATAGTCCATAATTTATACAGGTTTCGCTTTTATTATTCTACTGTATTCTGTAATAAGCTGCAAAATTAACAAAAGTTCGCCGATTCTTTTCCATAATAAGTTAATGTAAAATAATATATGACAGTTTCGAATCAACTTCAAGCCACTTTCAAAGATTATATGAATTTTTGTACCTTCGTGGCAGAAATGATTCCGAATGAAAAGACAAGAGGAAAGATCTAACGGACGTAGATTAAGAACAGCTTATGCAACAACGGTAGTCAGCATCACATTAGTGCTGTTCATGTTAGGGCTTTTAGGGCTGATTGTCTTTTATGCGGGCAAAATATCTACCCACGTAAAAGAGAATATTGGCTTTTCCATTATCATGAAACCCGATGTGAACGAGGCAATGATTATCCAGATGCAGAAGCAACTTCAGGTGGCCGATTATGTTAAAAGTTCAGAATATATCACAAAAGAACAGGCGGCTCAACAAATGAAAGAGTATTTGGGTGAGGACTTTGTTTCGTTTCTGGGTACGAATCCGCTATTACCTTCCATTGAAGTACGCCTGGTATCTAAATATGCCAACCCCGACAGTCTCGCTGTCTTACAATCCCGGTTATTGAAAAATCAGATTGTAAAAGAGGTTGTTTATCAGAAATCATTGGTTCAGGAGATCAACAAAAATATTGCTACGATCAGCATTATCCTGTTAGGTTTCAGCTCGCTTCTACTCATCATCGCATTTGCGCTTATCAACAATACCATCCGTTTAGCTGTTTACGCCCGTCGTTTCCTTATCCGGAGTATGCTTCTGGTTGGCGCTACAAGCCGGTTTATCCGAAAGCCTTTCATTATTACCGGATTGATACAGGGTGTTATTGCATCACTGTTAGCAATCGTCCTTTTAATGGGAATCCTTTTAATGGTGCGAAACCAACTTCCCGATATTGTAGCACTTGACGATTATCTGGCATACAGTGTCCTCGCTTTAGGAATAATGATTGCAGGCATCCTGCTGGCCTCGGTCTCGACATGGCTGGCTGTCAGAAAGTATCTAAAAATGCATGTTGATGAGCTTTATTACTAATCTTATTTTATTTATTGATACACGAAAAACTGAATTGAAAAATGGCAACCAAGACTGATAAAACTGTTGCAGCAGAAAAAAAGAATCCTGCAGAAAAGAAGCCCATGTTTGCTTTTGGGAAAGAAAATTATCGCCTGCTATTAATTGGTTTGGCTGTAATCGTATTGGGTTTCATCTTAATGATTGGTGGTGGGTCTGATGATCCCAACAAATTTAATTTTGATTTATTTAACTTTCAAAGATTGACGCTAGCTCCGGTTCTGATATTAGCAGGTTTTGTTATCGAAATCTTTGCCATTATGAAAAAACCAAAACAAGACTAAGCCATGTCGATACTTCAAGTAATCATCATCGCAATAGTTGAAGGAATCACTGAATTTCTTCCGATCTCTTCTACTGGACACATGATCATCACGGAGTCTATCCTCGGAATAGATTTAACCGATCCCTTCATCAAAGCATTTACAGTAAGTATCCAGTTTGGCGCCATTCTTTCTGTAATCGTACTCTACTGGAAAAGATTTTTCCAATCCATGGATTTCTACTATAAACTCTTTGTAGCCTTCCTGCCTGCAGCAATACTTGGATTCACACTACACAAATACATCGAAGAATTGTTGGGAAACGTTGTTGTTGTGGCAACAACCCTTTTATTAGGTGGTATTCTACTCCTGTTTGTAGATAAATGGTTCAATAAAGTTGAAGAGAAGAAAGAGATGACTTATCTGACCGCTCTTAAGATTGGTTTGATTCAATGTATCTCAATGATTCCTGGTGTATCCAGATCAGCTGCTACCATCGTTGGAGGTATGTCGCAAAAGTTTAGTAGAACTGCAGCAGCCGAGTTTTCGTTCTTTTTAGCCATCCCTACCATGTTTGGCGCGATGGTTCTTGAGTTGTACAAAAACTACAAAGTATTTACCCCCGATAAAATTCATTATCTCATCGTCGGCAATGTAGTCGCTTTCATAGTAGCTGCATTAGCGATCAAATTTTTTATCACTTACCTAACAAAACACGGTTTTAAACTTTTTGGATATTACCGTATCATAGCAGGCCTTGCTATATTAATATTGCTGGCGCTGGGCTATGATCTGAAATTCGCATGAGGAAATTTAATTTCAATGAAGGAGAGGTTCTGTTAATAGATAAACCCTATAAATGGACCTCTTTTGATGTTATCAGTAAAGTAAGAGCACACATCCGTTCGCAACTAGGCTTAAAAAAGCTTAAGGTGGGTCATGCAGGCACGCTTGATCCGTTAGCGACGGGAATTGTGATTGTCTGCACAGGCAAACTCACAAAGCGTATAAATGAATTTCAGGACGAGATTAAGGAATACACCGGGACCTTTCATGTAGGAGCCACCACCCCTTCATTCGACTTGGAGAAAGAGATTGATTTCACATTCGACACTTCGCATTTGACTGAAGCCCTCATCTATGAAGCTGCAATAGCTTTAACGGGCGACTTCGATCAGATGCCTCCTATCTTCTCGGCCAAGAAAGTGAATGGGAAAAGAGCGTATGAATTTGCCCGACAAAATATAGCAGTAGAACTGAAAACCCGAAAGGTTACCATCTCCGAGTTTGAAATAACACGTATTAACCTGCCTGAAGTCGATTTCAGAGTCGTCTGTAGCAAGGGGACATATATCAGATCGTTAGCCAGAGACTTTGGCGAAAAGCTAAATTGTGGGGCTCATCTGACCGCACTGCGCCGTACTCAAAATGGCAATCTGCGTATTGAAGATGCACTGTCAATGGAAACCGTCCTGGATGAGATTACGCAGTATGCCGGGAGTCAAAAAGATTTTTTACCAATCGACGACACAATTTGATTTTCCGCTTGACTTTGGCCCCCAAAAAGCATTATCTTATACCCTTATTTAACAATTTAATAATTGATTGTCAAAGTACTTGATTTTCGGTTAATTTTAAATTAATTTTGCAGCCTTTTTCAAGAGGCTACAATAAAGGTATAATATTATGAAATTATCGCAGTTCAGGTTTCATCTCCCCTCAGATTTAATTGCTCAGCATCCCAGTGAAAATCGTGATGAATCGAGATTAATGGTTTTGAATCGTCAAACCAAAACAATCGAACATCGCAAATTTACAGATGTCATGGATTATTTTTCTGATGGCGATGTGATGATCTTAAACAATACGAAGGTCTTTCCAGCATTATTAACGGGTGAAAAGGAGAAGACCGGTGCAAAAATAACCGTTTTCTTGCTACGCGAACTTAACTCAGAATCCCGTCTATGGGATGTATTGGTTGACCCTGCCCGGAAGATCCGTATTGGTAACAAGCTATACTTTGGTGACAACGATGATTTGGTTGCCGAAGTAATAGACAACACCACATCCAGAGGTAGAACACTGCGTTTTCTTTATGATGGATCTTATGAAGACTTCAAGCATACCATAGAAGTTTTAGGAAAGACTCCTCTCCCTGAAGAGCTTCAACGTCTTCGTGATATCCAACCCGAAGATAAAGAGAGATACCAAACGATCTATGCAAAGGAAGAGGGAGCTGTTGCAGCACCTGCAGCCGGTCTGCACTTCAGTCGTGAGTTGATGAAACGGTTAGAACTGAAAGGTGTTAATTTCGCAGAGATCACACTCCATGCAGGCCTCGGCAACTTCAGGACAATCGATGTCGAAGATCTGACTAAGCACAAAATGGATTCGGAAGAGATGTATATCTCTGAAGAAACTACGGAAATTGTAAACAAAGCAAAAGAAGAGAAGAAGAAAGTCTGTGCCATTGGAACAACTACGATGAAAGCAGTTGAGACTTCGGTTTCTATATCCGGGTTCCTCAAACCTTACAAGGGATGGACCAATAAATTTATCTTCCCTCCTTACGACTTTAGTATTGCAAATTGCATGATTACCAATTTCCATCTTCCAATGTCGTCTACTTTAATGCAGGTAGCCGCATTTACTGATTACGATTTTCTAATGGAAGCATACCGTAGCGCAGTGAAAGAAAAATATAATTTCTTCACATACGGTGACGCAATGTTGATTCTATAAGCCATTCTGTCTTATAAAGACATAAAAAAAACGGTAGAAATTTCTACCGTTTTTTTTATGTCTTTATAAAACTTATATCTTGTCACCATCATAAGCCCACTTCAGATAAATCGAGCCCCAGGTAAATCCGGCACCAAAAGTAGCCAGAATAATATTGTCACCTTTTTTCAACTTCGACTCCCACTCCCATAGACAGAGTGGTAATGTTGCTGAGGTAGTGTTGCCATAGCGTTCAATATTGATCATAACCTTTGAAGGATCAAGGCCCATGCGCTTAGCAGTAGCATCAATAATTCGTAAGTTTGCCTGATGTGGAACCAGCCATGCTAAATCATCAGCAGTCAGGTTATGTTTTTCCATCATTTCGGCAGAAACGTCAGCCATTCTGGATACCGCTGCTTTAAAAACAGGTTGTCCTTCCTGATGTATAAAATGTTCTCTGTTTTCGACAGTCGCTTTTGAAGAAGGGTGAACAGAACCGCCAGCCTTCATATAGAGATATTGCCTTCCAGCTCCATCAGTGTGCAAAATGGAATCAATGATACCCAGATCTTCAGTATTAGGCTCAAGCAAAACAGCTCCTGCGCCATCACCAAATAAAGGACATGTTGTACGATCGGTATAATCAGTGATTGTCGACATTTTCTCAGCACCAACGACAATTATCTTCTTATAGTTTCCAGCTTCTATAAATTGTGATGCTGTATTTATGGCAAATAAGAACCCTGAACAACCAGCATTCAAGTCGAAAGCAAAAGCATTTTTTAAATTCGTCTTATCGCAAATTATGGCAGAAGTAGCAGGAAATGGATGATCAGGAGTAACCGTTGCACAAATCAACAGGTCGATATCTTCCGGATTCGTTCCGGTTTTTTCAAGTAGCTGCTGAATAGCTGCAGCCCCAAGATCAGAAGAACCGGCACCGGGAGTCTTTAATATTCTTCTCTCTTTGATACCCACACGAGTCATGATCCACTCGTCAGAAGTATCAACCATTCTGCTTAATTCTTCATTGTTCAATACGTACTCGGGCACATATGCACCAATACCAGTTATAGCAGCTCTTAGTTTAGTCATCAGCTGAGTTCTTTAAATTTAGAAAAAAACTAGCACCTTCGCATCCCTCTATTGAGAGATCTGTGAAAGTGCTTCTTTTATTTTGGCTGATAGTTGAGAATGGCAGATTTCATGAGATAAAATGACCATATTCTTTATGGCTTTGGCATTTGAAATACCATGTCCAATAACAACAGACCCATTGATTCCCAACAAAGGGAGACCACCAAAGTTCTCGTAATTGAAACGATCGAAATATTCATCATTAATGCCACGTTTCATGATGATTCTGAACATCGCTTCCATATTCTTCAGAAGAATGTTTCCGGTGAATCCATCACAAACAACGACATCCGCTTTGCGTTTAAGCAAATCACGACTTTCAATGTTTCCAACAAAATTAAAATCTTTGGTCTCTTTCATCAAAGGATATGTCGCCTGACAAACCAAATTTCCTTTTCCCTCTTCAGACCCAATATTTAATAGCCCTACTTTAGGGTTCTCAATTTTATAAACGCATTGCGCATATAAAGAACCAAGTATGGCAAATTGGTAAAGAATCTCAGGCTTAACATCAACCACAACTCCCACATCGAGAAGAATAGACTGCCCCCCATCTTCACTAGGTAGGATAGCAGCAGTACAGGGTCTCAGAATACCTTCAATAGTTCCAACATTATATATTGAACCCACCATCATGGCACCCGAACTTCCAGCACTTGAAAATGCGTCAATCTCTTTGTTCTGTAATAACTTATAGCCTACAGCGATACTCGAATCGGGCTTCTTCACCAACGCTTTGGTTGGATGTTCGCCCATTTCAATTACCTCTGAAGCATGAACAATATCAAAATCAGCAGGATCAGCATTCTGCTCTCGTAATGATTGAATAATAATAGACTCATCACCAATCAAAACAATCCGAGCGGAAGATGGAAGTTCCTTATGGGCTAATACCGCACCTGCGATAGTCGCCTTTGGTGCAAAATCACCACCCATAACATCTAACCCAACTTTCATCAGATACTTGAGATTATGTTGTAATAAAAATAAAAAATATTAAGCCTTAGCACTCTTTTCAATAGCTAGGCGTCCCTTGTAGTAACCACATTCTGGGCAAACACGGTGGTACAATACGGTACTTCCGCAATTAGAACAACTTGCAAATGTTGGTGCTTCTGCTTTGTAATGAGTTCTTGCTTTTCTTGTTCTCGATTTAGACCATCGAAACTTTGGATTTGGCATATCAGTAAATATTTAAAACGATTAGACTTTATTTTCAGTTAATTTTCTTCTGGTTTATCAATTAATCCAAGCAGCGAATCCCACCGTGGATCAATGTCATGTTTTGGTTTCATACTCTCTAACCGCGCGATAATCTCAGGGTTACACAGGCTGTTTCCATCCTCATCATCAGGGTGAACGATCTTGATCGGTAGCGACAGATTTATCAATTCATAAATGAATTGTGATAAATCATATTCAAACGATCCTTCAGGAATAACTATTACGTCTTCGCTTTGCTCTTCATAAGCTTCACCGAACTTAACGAATAACCGCTCCTCAGTATATATTTCATACTCGAAAAGCTCCAAACATCGATCACAAGTAACTTCTACCCAGCCATCAATCATGATGTCGAAGACCAGCATCCGTTCCTTCTTCTCTAGTTCTACCTGTATGGTTCCTTTACCTCTTTTAATTTCTGAAAACTCGAATGCTTCAAAGAATTTATCATCAAATTTCAGGTCAAAGCTATGATTTCCAAGGCTTAGACTACTAAATGTGATGATGAAATCTTTTAAGTAACTCACAGTGTTTCAATTTATGATTTGGCCGGCAAAATTATACATTAAAATTATCAAACACAAGAAATATTCGTTTTCTTACCCATTTATCAATATGGACTTTTTTTAATTCCTCTGATTTTATTCGAATACTTTCAAATTGTGCTCTATTTCATCATAAAAAGAAAGGAGATTTTTAATCTCCTTTCTTCTGATATTCCGGTATTTATTTGAAGGATTGCTCCAGCAATCCATCTCCATTCAACTTCAGACGATCGAAATATGTAGGAATTTGTTTACCCATATATTTGTCCACATACATTTTAGCTAGATATTGACCAAGCATAAACCCGTGGCCTCTTAATCCTACCAAAAGACCGGCTTCGGGATCAACAAACATACGGGGTTCGGTATAATATCCGGCCCATACAGCCTGAAATCCTACAGAAGAGAGACTTGGGAACCAGTTAACAAATATTTCGGAAGCAATCTCCAAAAACTCTTTCGAGTTTACTTTCAGATTTGCACCTGCTTCCAAAAATTCATTGCCTGGAGAAGCGCAACCTATAATCTGTCCGGTTTCAGCCAGCTGCTGACCATAAACGGCAGAGAATCCTTTATACTTTCTGCGGTCAATAATCATATCCAAAGGACCACCATCTTTTCCCATCATTGGAAGTCGACGGGTGATGAAAGCCTGATGCTTCACAGGGAACAGGCCTGTTTCAAGACCTAGCTGCTTAGCGAACTTCTCGGCTTCTGGTCCTAAAGCATTGACAAAATGGTTTGCAGTGTACTCTATATATTTCCGTTCATGGTCAAGTACCAATACCTTGTATTTGTCACCATCTTTCCTGACATCCACTAACTGGCAATCTTCCAATAGCCGTCCACCGTTTTCAATTCCGATACGACGAATCAAATCAATCACACGTCCGGGGGTTGCCTGCCAACAATTATTGGTAATCAAAGCCGCGTTATAGGTCTTGCCCAGATCCGGATTGATATGTGCCGAAATCTCTTTTTTGAAGTCTTTAGGCGATATTAAATAGGCATCCGACCAGGCTCTTGATTCATCAAGTGCCTTATAAGTCTGCTCGTCATGTGCGAATGTGACATACTTTGTCTGTCTGAAGTTGATATCGTGTTTTTTCTGAAGAGACTTAAATATCTCCAGGTTCTGCAAAGCAATATCAGCTATCTCTGGCAAACTAAATGCTGGACGTCCTCCGGCAATATTACGCCACGAAGCCCCCCTGCCATAGTTGATTAATATCGGGTTTAGTCCCTCCTCTGCCATATAACGGAACAATGCACTACCTGCAATACCACCACCGGCTATTAATACATTCACCTCTCGCTTTTGAGGTGCCGAGTTGTTTACATCCACGATAATGTTTTCGCGTACCGTCTTTGGATACAGCTCACCAATCTCAATTTGATTCGACAATGGTCCCCGGGGAGTAGCATCACCAACAATCTGAATGCCTGATCCGGCCAGATTGGCTTTTAAACGTTTGATGCATCGTTTACCACGACAAGCACCCATCCCCAAACGGGTCGTATGCTTTATCTCATCAACCGAGATGAACTTTCGGTCGCCAATGGTCTTCATGATTTCTGAAAGACTGACATCATCGCAATGGCAAACATAAGTCTCCGTCTGCTGAGCATCTTGTGTTGGAGTGAATTCAATAGCTTCCGGATAGTTCTCTTTAATGATAAATCCACGAACCTTAACCAGCTCCTCACCATGCAGCGTCACCGAACGAACTCTGGCGACATTGGTCTTATTGGGTTTCTTCAGAATCTTTTCAATCACACCTTCGCCAATCTTTTTCCCGGTGTTATCTACCAGGAAGACCTCCGAATTTTCGTTTGCAGCATATTCTATCGGCAAGAACAACCAATCTTTCTTGAGGTTGTATCCAAAAATAGCGAGTCCCGGACACTGATAAACGCAGTCCATACAGCCTACACATTTATCATAATCGATAAATGGAACGGTACTGGTTGAAGTCTTCGTAATAGCGCCATGAGGACAAGCAAACTCGCAAGGGTTACAAGCAAATCCGTACAAACAATCAATCTGAACAAACGGCTTCTCGTTCATCCGTTGTACCGATGCTTTATGAGGCTCGGGTATCACCCTGATCGGATGTTGCTGAGAATCGATATACTCTTTCGAGATAGCGAGGTAATCATCATATTTATACCTCACATCCATCTCTTGCAATATCTCATAAACGACCTGTTTGCCACGCAAAACAGCACTCGTTCCCTCCCCTATTCTGATTGCATCACCGGCACCAAAACAATGACGACCAAAGATCTCATATCCTTTGATGAGTAATTGGTCATCAGGAACCAATCCCGTACAGATATTGATAGCATCGATACCTTCGATCACCTTCTCCGTTCCGGGAACAGCTTTGAAGTCTTTACATTGCGCCACAACAGCACCAACAATACCATCTCTGTTTTCATTAGGGATAGCCTTCAAGAGTATATGTGAGGTGAGTATGGGTATAGCCAGTCGTCTGACACGATTAGCCTGAACCGGAAAACCACCTTCAAAAGGTTGAGCCTCGATGATGGCCTTTACATTAGCTCCGGCCTGCATCAGCTGATATGAAGTCAGGTAGCCGATATTACCAGCCCCTACCGTCAGAATATTCTTTCCAAGTAGTGTAAACTCACTGTTCATCATCTTCTGAACCACAGCAGCGGTATAGACTCCCGGCACATCGTCGTTCTCAAAAGTCGGCATAAACGGAACCGCACCAGCGGCAACAACCATATAGTCGGTATCTACATAATAGATCTCTTCCGTTTTCACATTCTTCACAGCAATACGTTTCCCTTCGAGGATATCCCAAACCGTCGAGTTCAGGAATATTCCGGTGTAATCATCACCAGCCAACGTCTTGGCAATATCAAAACCACGCATCCCACCAAACTTCTTCTCTTTTTCGAAGAAGAAAAACTGATGTGTCTGCATCAAAAACTGACCACCAATCTTATCATTGTTATCAATAACAATGTTCGGGATCTTGTATTGGTTTAATAACTCACGGGCAGCTAATCCGGCAGGTCCTGCTCCAATGATAACGACACTGGTTTTGAAGACATTAATAGGCTCGTTCGTTTTAAATTCAGCGATTGAAGGTTGGAAGTCATGAGGGATCTCTTGTACCTCGTGAATCCCGTCAACTTTGGTAATACAAATACGTTTTATCTGACCATCAACGAGCATTTCGCAGGCACCGCATTTTCCGATACCGCATTCCAGACTCCTTTCTCTGTTTTTCAGAGAGTGACTGTGTATCGGAAAACCAGCTTGATGAAGCGCTGCTGCAATAGTGAATCCCTCTTGTCCAGACACTTCAATTCCATTAAAATGAAAAGAATGAATGTTTGACTGAGGGATTTCTAGAATTGGATGTTGTTCTATTTTATTCATAATAGACGGAAAAATATCAATTTGTTTGATTGGGTTAATTGTTTTGTTTTCAGTCAAATGACTGAGGTGACAAATTTATGTGATTTTAAATTTTATTATCAACCATTAACGATCACTTTTTTAAAATAAATATCGATGTCATCGTCATATTTGTTGCATAAAGTCGATTCGTGATTTAATAATCAATCCTTTATCTTTTAATTTACTCTCATTATAAATTACCTATTATGGATGCCCCACTCCGCCATTTCAACCCTATCGGAGAAATCGCTATAAAGTATTCTCCTACCCGGGATAAACCTGCAATCCGTATTACTAATTACAGACACCCCAACCGACCTAAATAATTCTTAAAAAACCTTAATTCCAAACAATAATTCTAAATGCAAAACCGTAATATATGAATGATCCGATTGGCACAAATCTTGTAACTTTTTCATCCGTTTTCTGTTAAAAACATTCAGCAATAAGTTACCAATACAGATCAATTTAAATACCGACTCACAAAAAAATCATAAGAGATGAAAACATCAATTCTAAAACTAAGCCACCAAAAGATGAATACAAAAAAACTAGGCACACTATTCATGAGTTTCTCATTCTTACTCCTCCTCTCTTCATGTATAACACGTCAGGTACAAAGAGTCTCACCCGATCAGCAAATAGACGTAAGTGGTCGCTGGAATAGTACCGATTCAAAACTCACAGCCGATGCAATGATCGACCAGATATTAATGCAGCCCTGGCTCGAAGATTTTCAGAAAGCAAACAACCGCAAACCGGTCTTGGTAGTAGGTCTGATCTCCAACAAGAGTCATGAGCACATCGAATCGGATATCTTTATCAACGATCTTGAAAAGACCTTCATTGGCACCGGAAAAGTACGTCTCGTACAAGCAGGTGACAAACGCGAAGAACTCCGTTCCGAAAGAGCCGGACAACAAGATTATGCATCAAACGAAACCATAAAGAAATGGGGACAAGAGCTTGGTGCCGATTACATCTTACAAGGTTCCGTCAATTCGATCGTCGATGGGTTCAACAGAGAGAAGGTGCTTTTCTATAAAGTGACCCTTCAGCTAACCAACGTAGAGACCAACGAGGTCGTCTGGATGGGCGACAAAGAGATCAAAAAATATATCAGAAACTAAATGCGGCTCAAAAACCATTTCTGGCTTATTGTTTTTCTTCCTTTTCTGCTATCGTCGTGTGCCACTTATTACCAAAACAGCATACGCTTTCAGCAGAGTGTTCTCAATGGGGATCTGGAGGGAGCACGCAAAGCACTCAGTAGTGACAAATCAGCCACCCAACGACGCAATCAATTGCTTTATTTAATGAATGCCGGTTGGGTCAATCATGCTACGGGTAATTATAGTGAAAGCAATATAGCACTGAATAAAGCCGATAATATGATCGAAGACCAGGTCAAGAATCTGGGTTCCGAGGCACTGGCGCTGGTGACCAACCCCATGGTCAAACCCTATAAAGCCGAAGACTTCGAGAAAGTAATGGTGAACTATTATAAGGCACTCAACTATATCAATCTTCGCAATTGGGAAGATGCACTTGTAGAATGTCGTCGAATCAACATCCGGCTAAACGAAATCAACGACAAGTATCCTAAAAACAAAAACAGATACGCCAATGATGCCTTTGCCAATCTCATGATGGGATTAATCTACGAAACCTCTGGCGACAATAACAATGCCTTCATCGCCTATCGTAATGCATATGACGTATACGAAAAGCTGTACACCCCCGAGTTTGGGATATCACCACCTTACCAATTAAAAATGGATCTCCTCCGGCTGGCAAAGAAACTCAGTTTCGTTGACCAATACGACTTCTATCACAACAAATTCGGACTCTCGCTGCCCGAAGAGAACACCACGGATGGCGAAGTAATCTTCTTATGGCAAAATGGTTTCGGTCCTGTAAAAGCAAACAACGCCATCTCATTCGCTGTCGTAAAAGGCGAAGGCGGCCTCGTCACCTTTACCAACGCCGACATGGGCATTTCCTTTCCCTATTATGCCGGCACCGATAAAGATGGCAATTCAGATCTCGGCGATCTCAGCTTTACCAGTGTAGCTTTTCCAAAGTACCTGGTACGTCCGCCTCTCTATACCGCTGCAACAATCAAGTCAGAAACCGATTCAGTAAAACTGGAGCTGGCCGAAGATGTAAATGCCATAGCATTGAAAACCCTACACGACCGCATGTTGAGAGAGATCAGCAACTCACTGTTGAGGATGGCCACCAAAAAAGCCATGGAGCAGGCAACCCGCAAACAAAATAAGTATGCCGGCACCCTCTTAAGCATCATCAACATGGCAACGGAAACAGCCGATACCCGAAACTGGCAGACACTGCCTTTTTCAATAAGTTATGCACGATTAAAACTACCTGCCGGAAAACACAAGCTGATACTTCAAGCAATGAACCAGTCATCTAGTGCAAATCAACAAACAATTGAGGTAGAAGTGAAACCGGGCGAAAAACAATTTGTTGAGTTTCATCATTTAGAAACTTTACCCTTGCGCTAACTATAAAAAGTGTTAAAAAATGAGGTAAAACCCACTTAATAAGCCTGTTTTATAGCCGTAATTCTTTCGTTTTGAAGAGAAAGAGCTATATTCGCAAATCTTTATTGGAAATTTTTACGTACCTTTGCATTGTCTAAAAAAGGAACACCTTAGATCATCTATGGAAAAACCAAAGGTTCTATTTGTAGCTCAAGAAATCACTCCTTACCTTAAGGAGAATTCAATGGGCTTGATTGGTCGCCATTTACCGCAAGGTATTCAGGAGAGAGGAAAAGAAATCAGGACTTTCATGCCCCGGTTTGGCAACATTAACGAGCGCAGAAACCAACTGCACGAAGTTATTCGTCTCTCGGGTATGAATCTCATTATTGATGATACCGACCACCCCCTGATTATCAAAGTTGCCTCGATACAATCAGCACGCATGCAAATTTACTTCATCGATAATGAAGATTATTTCCAGCGAAAATTTACCACAAGAGATAAAAACAACAAGTTTTTCAAAGACAATGACGAGCGTGCTATCTTTTTCTCAAGAGGAGTATTAGAAACAGTTAAAAAACTAGGATGGCCTCCTGATATCATCCACTGTCATGGTTGGATGACCAGTTTGGTTCCGTTGTTTATCAAAACAGCTTACAAGGACAATCCAATGTTTACTGACACTAAAGTGATCTGCTCTATCTACGATGATGATTTTACTGAGCCTTTAAACAAAGACTTCGCACAAAAAATCAAAATGGACGGTATTCAGGTAAAAGATTTGAAGCACTACAAAAAGCCAACCTTTGTCTCAATGATGAAAGCGGCTATTGACTTCTCTGATGGCATTATTCAAGGCTCTGCTGAAATTAATCAGGAAGTAGCCGAATATATTGCAGAATCAGGCAAAGCCAATTTAGGCTTTCATCCTACAGAAACATATATGGATGCATACTCATCTTTTTACGATGAGATTCTTGCATCGAAAGGGAGCCAACAATAATCTATAACCTTAAAAAATTAAATTGTTTTGAACAAGCCCAGTTTTCTTACTCTAAAAAAGGCTCTCTTTGCTTTGCTTACTGCACTTGCTATTACGGCCTGTACAAAAGAACCTGATCTTTTAGGATTAAACCTCACTCCTGGCGGCGATAAGCTAACTGTGCTTTTCTCCGATACCACTACACTAAATGCTTTCAACTTCCCGAAGGATACACTCCGAACGAGTATACTCCCTGGATATACCGGAAGCACTTTGAATACCATGCTTGTTGGCGCCATGTATGATTCTACCTTCGGAAAAGTCGAAGCTAGTTATGCAACACAACTCTGGCTCAGCACCACAAGTCCGGTTATTAACGCACATCCTGTTACCGACTCAGTGGTTATGCAACTTCCTTATGCCGGCTTATATGGTGATTCAACATCCACACAAACGTTAAGAATCTATCAGCTTCTCAACCCTTTGCGTGGTGATAGTGTATACTATAACAATACGCACGTTTCTATACTACCTAATTCCCAATTAACCGACCTGACTTTCGTTCCTAAAGTGAAAGATAGTGTTACGATTGCTAGTGTCAAGTATCAGCCAATGTTGCGTTTTCGTCTTAATAACTCATTTGGTGACAAGCTCCTTCAAAACGGATCGCAATTAACTTCGCAGATCAATTTCCGTAATCTGATCCATGGACTTTACTTCACCATGGCTCCGCAGACTACTCCTAAAGCAGGGTCTATTGTAACGTTCGATTTAACAGGTACTAATGCAGCATTGAAGGTCTATTATCACGATGATGTAACTACAACCGGAGTTATCAGCCTTTACGTTGATGGTGCAAACTCTCAACGTTTCAGCAATTTCAACTTCAACAACTTTCAGTCTGCCGATCCACTTCTTAAGGCACAGCTCGTCAACAAAGATTCTACAAAAGGACAGCAGAAGCTTTTTCTGTCAGGCATGAGTTCAAGCGATATAAAAATCACCTTCCCTCATATCATGAATTACCTGAAGAAAGGAAAAACCGGATTTAATGAAGCTTATTTAGTGATTGATGCACCTTATACACTATCAAACAAGCTGCCTCCTGCTCAACTCTCGTTATACAAAATCTATACCGATGGAAAAGCATACGCGCTTGAAGACCTGACTTCATCAACACCAACTGCAATATCCGGAGCATACGACAGCACAAAGAAACAATATCGTTTTACGGTAACTAATTATATTCAGAACATTCTCAAAACAGGTAAACAAGACTACTACTTGATGTTAGGTATAGCGAACCCCGGAAAAACAGCTTCTGAGCTTATTATCCCCGGAACAAAAGCAGGTGCAAAACGTCTACGTTTAGAATTAGTTTATACTATTCCGAAATAATCTTTTTAATTTTTTATATCTTTGCTGCACTTAATTGGCTGAAAAACTCCAATTAAGTGCAGTTTTTTTTTGCTTATTATTTTTAAATTTATTATTTTATTAAAGTTTATATATTGTCTAAATCATTGATTTTATGTGTGGAATAGTAGGTTACATTGGCCCCAGACCAGCATACCCCATTTTGATAAATGGGCTAAAAAGATTAGAGTATAGGGGTTATGATAGCGCAGGGATAGCTTTATTAAATGGTACCATTCGACTTTATAAAGCGAAAGGAAAAGTTAAAAACTTAGAAGATCTGGTAGAAGGTTGCGACATCTCAGGAACCTCTGGAATAGCTCATACCCGATGGGCTACTCATGGTGCTCCAAACGATATCAATGCACATCCCCACCTCTCCCCTTCCGGAAAGTTGGCCCTGATTCACAATGGCATTATCGAAAACTACGCCTCTATCAAACAAGAACTTATCCAACGTGGATATTTCTTTAAAAGCAGTACTGATACCGAAGTTTTAGTTTATCTGATCGAAGATATCATGGTCAACGAAAATGTTGATCTCGTCACAGCCGTACAGATGACCCTCCAAACAGTCGTTGGTGCTTACGCCATCGCCATCGTTTCGAAAGACGATCCCGACACCATCGTAGCAGCACGCAAAAGTAGTCCGCTACTAATCGGAATAGGGAAAGACGAATTCTTCGTTGCCTCCGATGCAACCCCAATCATAGAATACACCAAAGAAGTAGTTTATTTAGGCGACGAGGAAATCGCCATCCTGAACCGTCATACCGGACTTCGCATCACCAGCATCACCAACGTAGAGAAGACCCCTTACGTACAACACCTCGAACTAAGCTTAAACGCACTCGAAAAAGGAGGCTTTCCACATTTCATGCTCAAAGAGATCTATGAGCAGCCCCGTTCTATCGGCGACAGTATGCGTGGACGATTACTTTCAAAGGAAGGCAAAGTCATTCTGGGAGGCATCCTTGAGCACCAGGATAAACTCGTTAATGCAAAACGCATCATCATCATAGCCTGTGGCACCTCGTGGCATGCAGGTCTGGTAGGCGAATATCTGATTGAAGAACTCTGCCGCATCCCTGTTGAAGTCGAATACGCCTCAGAGTTCAGATACCGCAATCCGTTGATCTATAAAGACGATGTAGTCCTTGCCATTTCACAGTCAGGCGAAACCGCCGACACCTTAGCCGCCATAGAGATGGCCAAAGAGAGCGGAGCAACCATCATCGGAATCTGCAATGTAGTTGGCTCTTCAATCTCCAGAGCAACACATGCCGGATCCTATACCCACGCAGGCCCCGAAATCGGAGTAGCCTCAACCAAAGCATTCACCGCACAGGTCACCCTGCTCACCCTGATGGCCCTGATGATCGGTAAACGTCGTGGCACCATCTCTGACGAAAGATATTCACAGCTGCTACACGATCTGGAACAGATCCCTGAGAAGGTAAAACAAGTACTTCAGCTAAACGACACCATCAAGTTGATTGCCGAACTATTTGTAACCGCCCGTCACTTCCTATACCTTGGACGTGGCATCAACTTCCCGGTAGCCCTTGAAGGCGCCTTAAAGCTAAAAGAGATCTCATACATTCATGCCGAAGGATATCCTGCAGCAGAGATGAAACACGGACCTATCGCTTTAATCGACGAAGAGATGCCTGTATTCTTCCTGGCCAACAACAAAGAACTCAAGGAGAAGGTCATTTCAAACATACAAGAAGTAAAAGCCCGTAAAGGAATCGTCATTGCACTCATCAATGAAGGCGACCACAGCGTTAACGGACTAGCTAACTTCACCATTCCGATTCCTGAAACCGATGAATTACTTAGTCCACTCGTTTCAGCCATCCCATTGCAACTACTGGCCTACCATATAGCCGTATTACGAGGCTGCAACGTAGACCAGCCCCGCAACCTGGCCAAGTCAGTAACTGTTGAATAACAAACGCTTACATCATCCCATATACACAAAGAGAGAGCCGACCCAAATGGATCGGCTCTCTCTGTTTCCGGTAGAGACGCACGGCCGTGCGTCTCTTTTTGTTTATTCTCCCTTCACTGCCGTCTGCGATATCGCCGAGATGATACTTCCACCCAGTGTCAGATACCCTCCCAGCGTCGTGATCATCGCTGGCAGTGCCAGCGGCGAAGCCAACAAAGCAGCTCCAATCACACCCATCACCAAACCAATGGTTCGAATCTTTTTAAAGAACGACGGTGTAGGAGCCAGCACCCGTTGTGCAAGGGATAAATCAGGCGCGTTCACTTTAGTAATACTAGTCTTGTTCATAATGTTTCGAGTTAAAAAAGAAAGCTTCAATCTGTTTTATTTTGGCTTCAAGCTGACCAACCCTGAGGTTGATCAGCTCCAGTCCTCCTTTGAATTCACTCTTGATGAGTGAAGTTGTCGTCTTAACCTCGGCCAGATCCTTTTGCATCCTTCTGAAGTCCACATGTAGCAGGCGGACAAAATAGACCACCAGCGACAATAACAACGATATCACGATACCAAACAGCCAGGTTAAGTCAACAGAAGCGTTCATGGCACAAGTAGATTCGCGCGATTAATAA
>JAHEYR010000198.1 GCA_023251485.1 Bacteroidales bacterium | reverse complement strand
AATAGCCCAGAAAACGGCCGAGGATTTTTATAAGGCGAAAGGCGAAACGAATGTTGAGATAAAGACTTATCATGATTATCATGAGGTGTTAGCACGTCCTGATATTGATGCGGTTATTGTAAGTGTTCCTGATCACCAACATGCTATTGTTGCCATTTCAGCTATTCTTGCCGGAAAGGATGTTTATGTACAAAAGCCAATGACCTATTCAATTGCCGAAGCCATTGCTTTACGAACTGCAGTAAGGGCAAAGAAAAGAATTTTACAAACCGGAAGCCAACAGCGTTCGGAACACCCATGGAATACATTCCGTATTGCAAGTGAGGCTGTTAGAAATGGTCGTATTGGTCAGTTACAGACAATAAAGGTGGGTGTTGGTTTAGACAAGGTCAAAGGCGTTAAGCCTATGCCGCAATCGATTCCATCCAATTTTGATTACGATCGTTGGTTGGGAGCCGCTCCTGAACAACCCTATATGGAATATCGTGTTCATCCACAAGATAGTGTTGATGGAAGACCGGGGTGGATTACCACAGAAGATTTTGGACTGGGGATGATTACAAACTGGGGTGCTCATCACTTGGATATTGCACAATGGGCTATGGGTATGGAGCTTAGCGGTCCTACTACCATTGATGCGCACGCTGATTTTATGCAAGATGATGTTTGGACAGTACATAGCAATTATCATGTTGAAATGAAATATGCAAATGGTGTTCAGCTAATTATGGACAATAAATTTTCTACAGGAATAAGCTTTGAAGGATCAGAGGGTCAGGTGTTCTGTACACGGGGTAGCGAAAAAGTGACCAATAGTGATGGTAATGCTCCAACAGATAATAAAAGCAAGTCGCTCTACGCAAGTAATGATAACATCCTTTCATCAAGAATTGGTCCTGAAGGAAAGATTTGGATGAAGAGTGACAATCATTATCGTAACTGGCTTGAAAGTATTATTAGTCGAAAAGATCCGATTGCTCCAGTAGATCAAGGCGCTCGTAGTCTGGAGGCATGTGCAGTTTCATGGATTGGCATGAAGCTAAAACGCCCACTTACCTGGAATCCTGAAAAGGAGATGTTTGTGAATGATGCTGAAGCAAATGCAATGCTTTCTCGTCAAGCCCGTAAACCTGAATACGACATAGCTAAAATAATGAAGAAAGCCCATCTGGGGTAGTTTAAATGAATTCAAAATCTCTATTGGCAAGATATCGGCATGATGAAATCTTTGTCAATAGAGATTTTTGCATTTTCATTATGAAGTAACAATAGTTTTGGTTGAGATTCCTTGATTTTTGTCTATCTTTGCAACCTTGTTTTAAAATTTGAACAAACGTTATGATTAACATTACTTTTCCCGATAATTCGGTCCGCCAGTATTCAGAAGGTGTAACAGCCCTTGAAGTGGCCCGCAGCATCAGTGAAGGCTTAGCACGCAATGTACTTGCTGCCAAAGTGAATGATCAGGTATGGGATGCTACCCGTCCAATTAATAATGATGTGAATTTGCGTTTGTTTACGTGGGATAATACAGAAGGCAAAGCAGCTATGTGGCATTCATCTGCTCACTTAATGGCCGAAGCAATTGAGATATTATTTCCGGGGGTTAAGTTTGGAATTGGTCCTGACATTGAAAATGGTTTTTACTATGATATGGACTTTGGCGGTTATGCCCTCGTTCCAGAAGATCTTGTGAAGATCGAAAATAAGATGCTTGAGCTAGCCAGACAGAAACAGCAATTTATTCGCAAGGATGTTACAAAGGCTGATGCTACCGCTTTCTTTACTGAAAAGAAGGATGAGTACAAACTTGAGTTGATCAACGATCTGACAGATGGCACGATAACACTATATGAAAGTGGTGTATTTGTTGACCTGTGTCGTGGACCCCATATTCCTGATACCAGTTTTATAAAAGCTGTAAAATTGCTAAATATAGCGGGTGCTTATTGGAGAGGTGATGAAAAGCGTAAACAGCTTACCAGAATTTATGGTATTACTTTCCCAAAACAAAAGGATCTTGCTGATTATCTGGTTTTGTTGGAAGAGGCTAAAAAACGTGATCACCGTAAATTAGGTAAAGAACTTGAGTTATTTGCTTTTTCACAAAATGTAGGTTCCGGATTGCCATTATGGTTACCTAAAGGAACAGATTTGCGTGGACGTCTGGAGACATTTCTGAGAGAGGTTCAAAAAAAAGCAGGTTATTTACAAGTAATCACTCCGCATATTGGAAATGTAGAGTTATATAAGACATCTGGTCACTTCCAGAAATATGGAAAAGATTCATTTCAGCCCATTGACACCCCTGTAGAGGGAGAACAATTTATGCTGAAACCGATGAACTGTCCTCATCATTGCGAAATCTATAAAGTAAAACCTCGTTCATATAAAGATCTTCCACTCCGGTTAGCCGAATTTGGAACAGTATACCGTTATGAACAGAGTGGCGAGTTACATGGCTTAACCCGTGTAAGATGCTTTACACAAGATGATGCACATATATTCTGTCGTCCCGACCAGATAAAACAAGAGTTTATTGCAGTTATTGATATCGTATTACATATCTTCAAGACATTAAACTTTACAGATTTTACGGCTCAGATATCTTTGCGCGACCAGAACAACAGAGAAAAATATATTGGATCTGATGAAAACTGGGAGAAAGCAGAAAACGCGATTATTGAAGCAACGAAGGAAAAAGGTATGAATACTACCATTGAATATGGTGAGGCTGCATTCTATGGTCCTAAGCTTGACTTCATGGTTCGTGATGCTATCGGTCGTAAATGGCAATTGGGAACCATTCAGGTAGATTACAATCTTCCTGAACGATTTGAATTAGAGTATGTTGGTAGTGATAACCAACGCCACCGTCCTGTTATGATCCATAGGGCTCCATTTGGTTCGATGGAACGATTTGTTGCAGTACTGATAGAGCATACAGGAGGTAAGTTCCCGTTATGGTTAACACCAGAACAGGTAATAATATTGCCGATTAGCGAAAAGTTTCATGATTATGCAAAAAATGTTTTAAATTTGCTGAATAATTCCGATATTCGCGGCTCAATTGATGAACGCAGTGAAAAGATCGGTAAAAAGATCAGAGACGCTGAACTTCAGAGAATTCCTTATTTATTGATCGTTGGAGAGAAAGAGGTGACAGAAGGAAATATTTCTGTTCGTAAGCAAGGAAGTGGCGATATGGGGTCGTTTGAGGTTGAAGCTTTTGCTAATTTAATTAATGACGAAGTAAAAAAATCACTTGAATATTAATATTCGGGTATTAAATAAAAAAAAGTTTAACTAATCAATAGGAGAGCGTAAAATAGCAACTATACCGCACAAACCGAGGGGGCCTAGAGGTCCGCATGTGAAACCGGAGAACCCGCACAAGATTAACGAGTTTATTAAAGCTCCAGTTGTACGCGTAGTAGGTGAAAATGTAGAGCCAGGAATCTTTAATATTAAAGATGCACTGGATCTTGCGACCCAATTGGAACTTGATCTGGTTGAAATATCACCCACTTCAAACCCACCGGTCTGCAGGGTGATAGATTACAGCAAGTTCCTATATGAACAGAAACGGAAACAAAAAGAGATAAAAGCCAAGACAGCAAAAATTGTTGTTAAGGAAATCCGTTTAGGGCCAAATACTGATGATCATGACTTCAATTTTAAGATGAAACATGCTATTAACTTTCTGCAAGAAGGTGCAAAAGTTAAAGTTGATGTCTTTTTTAAAGGTAGGTCAATTGTTTATAAGGATCAAGGCGAAATCATATTGCTGAAGTTTGCACAAAGTCTCTCCGATTATGGAAAGGTTGAGCAATTACCAAGGTTGGAAGGAAAGCGTATGATCATGATTATTGCTCCTAAAAAAACGAATTAATTTGCATTTTATTAATAACCAAATAAAACTGAAGCAATGCCTAAGATGAAGTCAAAATCCGGTGCCAAGAAACGTTTTTCTTTTACAGGTACGGGTAAACTCAAAAGGAAGCATGCTTATAAGAGCCACATCCTGACAAAAAAATCGACTAAGCGTAAACGTAATCTTACGTATTTCGCTATCGTTGATAAGACAGATGCAAAGGCTGTTAGAGATATGCTCCAGTGCTAATCAATTAAATTTAACCTTACAATTAGCTCCGTAAGATCCCATTAATAATGGGACGCTAATGTAAAAAACTGAGAAGTTATGCCAAGAAGTGTTAATGCAGTTGCCTCAAGGGCAAGAAGAAAAAAAATCCTAAAACTGGCCAGAGGTTATTGGGGACGTCGTAAAAATGTTTGGACGGTAGCAAAGAATACCTGGGAAAAAGGACAACAGTACGCTTACCGCGACCGTCGTGCTAAGAAAAGAAGCTTCAGAAATCTGTGGATTGCCCGTATCAATGCAGGTGTCAGAATGTATGGTTTATCATACTCTGTATTTATGGGACTTATTCACAAGAATAACATTGAAATCAACCGTAAAACCCTTGCTGACCTAGCAATGAACAATCCAGAAGCTTTCAAAGCTATCGTGGAACTGGTAAAAGGATAGAATTTCATAATGTACATTAAAAAAGGGTCTTATTATAGGACCCTTTTTTTGTTTATATAGCGATGCGCAGCCATACGTCTCTGTCGATAGATCTTTTGTGTTGTTTAAAATATTACTGGTGTTGTATGATATTGTTAAATTTTAAGATATTTTCCATAAAGGGCTTGGAGTTGTTGATTTCTGTTTTACATTTGTAGCATCAATAACCGAAATCATGTACTTACTAAATAACAATAATCTCTTTAATTATAATCCGTTTCAATGGTGAAAGGGGAAGATTTTGTTGTTTTAAAATATAGCAAAAAGGCTTTCCCAAAAGGAAAGCCTTTTTAATTTGGGTTAAAATTATTTTTTGAAATATTATTCAGCAAAATAAAATAATTATGTGTGGTATTGTAGCAGTTTTTGATTTAAAAGTTTCTTCTCCTGAGTTAAGAGGGCAAGTTTTAGAAATGTCAAAAAAGATTCGCCATAGAGGACCAGATTGGTCCGGTATATACTGTGGTTATAATGCAATCTTGGCTCATGAGCGTTTATCTATCATTGATCCCGAATCTGGTGGTCAACCACTATTTAGTAAGGATAAGAAACTCATATTGTCGGTAAATGGTGAAATTTATAACCATCAGGTTTTGCGTAATCAGCTGAAGGATAATTATGAATTTATGACCAATTCTGATTGCGAAGTTATCTTAGCACTCTATCGTCAGAAGGGGATAGACTTTATAGAAGACCTTAATGGGATTTTTGCCTTTGCACTATATGATGATGAAAAAGACTGTTATTTAATAGCACGCGACTCGATTGGCGTCATTCCATTATATATGGGATGGGATAAGAAAGGAAATTTCTACGTGGCTTCGGAATTAAAATCATTAGAAGGGGTTTGTAATAAAATTCAGGAGTTTCTACCAGGTCACTATCTGTATAGCGGCGATGGTGAAATGAAGAAATGGTATAAACGTGATTGGATGGATTATGCTGCAGTAGAAAATAATCCTGCTGATATCGATGAGCTACGTGATGCTTTGGAAAAGTCTGTTCATCGTCAATTAATGTCGGATGTACCATATGGCGTATTACTCTCCGGTGGTTTGGATTCTTCTATTATTTCGGCTGTAGCCAAAAAATATGCTTCACGAAGAGTAGAGTCCGAAGATACACAAGCTGCATGGTATCCACAATTGCACTCTTTTGCGGTAGGGTTGGTCGGCTCACCTGATTTAATCGCTGCTAAAAAAGTTGCAGAATATATTGGCTCAATTCATCATGAAATTCATTTTACAATACAGGAAGGTCTTGATGCACTC
>JAHEYR010000197.1 GCA_023251485.1 Bacteroidales bacterium | reverse complement strand
ATTTTAGAAAATGGAGACACACTTAAACAACTCCTTGCACGAAGTCGGCATTTATTGTTTAAATCTCAATCAAAATGGACTCCATCTCAATGGAGAAGAGGTGAGATCTTGTTCGAGAGATATCCTTTATTGGAAAAAGCCTATCATTTATCTTTACAATTAGGCAATATATACCAAAGTTGTAAGAATAAAGGAGTGGCTTTCACAAGATTGGCTCAATGGTATGACAAAGTAGAGAAGGCAGGGTTCGATTCATTTAAGATAGTAGCTCGTTCAATAGAAGCACATTACCTAAACATCCTGAATTATTTTGATCATAGGAGTACCAATGCTTCTGCTGAATCCTTCAATGCAAAGATAAAAGCATTCAGGGCTTCTTTTAGAGGGGTGGGTAATGTTAGCTTCTTCCTGTATCGGTTAAAAAATATCTATGTTTAATCTCTTCCCCCCAACTTTCCCGACTGATCCCTACAATGCCCCACCCCAACCTTCTCTGTTTTTTCCTTTTTCCGCTACACTCCCAGCTGTTTTATAAACGGATATGGATTTTCAGACCACTCCAACCTGTATTATCCGACGGCCCACTTAATCAACTTACCATTCTATTTACTAATGCTTTATTTATTCATCGTTTTATTTTCAGGCTCTTTAGATATTTTATTATTATCTTGAATTTTATTTTTTATTATCTTAGCGCCTCAAAATAGGCTGATATAATATTACAAATTATGGGATTTTTAAAAAGATTTGATGCTAGAATGTTGGGGTATGGCTTTATTGAAGAGGCTTTTCTGCCAAGTGGAAAAGACGAATACTATCTCCGTTTTGAACAAAATCCAAGAACAGACTTTAGAAATTTGACCGGACAAGAGGTAGATCAACTTGTACGCAATGGCAATTCATCTGATTGCTGGGATAAGGTAATGGTGGCCGATCCTTTTGAAACTTCTCTGGTCAGAAGTTGTAGTTTTTATGGCTTGGTCCGCATTGGCAAGCTAGAGCCACAATGTCTGGAGTTTCACGACCTCCGGCTGCCTGTAGGTCTCTACAATTCAATGATCATCTCTTCAGATATAGGCGACAATGCCGCCATCCATAACGTCGGATATCTTTCTCATTATATAATTGGTGATGAAACCATGCTTTTCAACATTGAAGAGATGGAGACCTCGTATAGAGCCAAATTTGGAAACGGGATGTTAAAAGATGGAGAGGCCGACAGCCAGAGAGTCTGGCTGGAGATCTGTAATGAAAATGGAGGTCGAAAAGTATTACCTTTTAATGGTATGCTGACCAGCGACGCCTGGTTATGGTCTAAATATCGCGATGACAGCGTATTAATGCAGAAGCTATTGGAGGTTTCAGAAAACCAGTTTACGCGTCATCGGGGATATTATGGAACGATTGGTTCTCAAACCGTTATAAAAAACACAAAAAGCATAAAAGATGTATCGGTAGGTGAAGCTACCTATATTAAAGGAGCCAATAAATTAAAGAATCTCACCATCAACTCCCAACTCGACAGCTATACACAGATTGGCGAGGGGGTAGAATTGGTAAACGGAATCGTGGGATATGGCTGCAAGATATTTTATGGTGTCAAGGCTGTACGTTTTATCACCGGAAACAACTCTTCACTGAAATATGGTGCCCGATTGATCAACTCTATTCTAGGCGAAAACTCAACGATATCGTGTTGCGAGGTTCTTAATAGCTTGTTATATCCGAGCCATGAGCAGCACCATAATAATAGTTTTTTGATTGCTGGAACTGTTTTAGGGCAAAGCAATATCGCTGCCGGTGCTACGCTGGGATCGAATCACACATCACGATCAAACGATGGAGAGATGATTGCCGGAAGAGGTTTCTGGGCAGGGCTATCCACTTCAATCAAACATAACAGCAAGTTTGCAACTTTCATTTTGTTGGCAAAGGCGAACTATCGTAATTCATTAAACATCCCCCTCCCCTTTTCGCTGGTGTCGAATAATGACAAGCACGATCGGCTGGAGGTGATGCCGGCCTATTGGTGGCTTCACAACATGTACGCGCTGGAGAGAAACACATGGAAGTTCAAACATCGTGATGCACGAAAAGTAATAGGACAACCTTTTGAATACAACTATCTGGCACCCGATTCTGTAAGCGATATTCTTGAAGGAATTCGTTTACTTGAATATTGGACCGGAAAGAAAATCAGTGGTGGTCTTGCTACTGAATTCGACATGATACGCATTGGAAATGAATATCTGGCCAACAACACCCTGACTGAACTGACGGTTAAGAGTTCAGGGTTGGAAGATTCAAATCGTGATGTATTCATCAGAAAACCTCAAGTTGCATGGCAGGCTTATCGTGACATGATTATCTATTATGCTTTCCAATCATTTATCGAATTATCTGAAAACTACAGTGATAACATCTCTTTGTTCGAATCGCTCAATGCTTCGTGTGTAAACGATCAATGGATCAACATGGGAGGGCAACTCATTCCTGAACGCGAATTAGAAAAACTTAAATCCGGAATCAGAAAAGGAAAATTAACGACATGGGAAGCGATCCACAAAGAGTATAATCGTATTGAAAAAAGTTATGTCTTCGAAAAAGCTTGTTTTGCAAGATATGCCCTTGAAAAGATTACCAACAGGACTGTCGATGTTGAACTGATTGCAGAGCTTGCACCACACGCCCTTGAGATTGCTAATTACGTCAAAGAACAAACCATCAAAGCACGTCAAAAAGATTATATATCGACTTCCCGAAAGATGATGTATGAGAATGAAAAGGAGATGTTTGCTGTTTTAGGAAACCCAAAAGATAATGAATTCATACAGATCTCTATAACAAAGTATGAATGCTTTAAAAATGCGGTCGCTACTTTAACGTCGTTGCAAACACAACCTGTTCAGGTTACGAATTGATGATAACAAATAGATCTATTCTATAAAATCGGGGCAATATTCATACATCAACGGTTCATCCAATTGTTAAAAATAAAATTTAACACCGACTGAACGAAAAAAAATCTAAATTTGGTGAGGGTTGTAATGATAAACATTACATCCTTCACCATTTTTTTATGAGAAAGAAAATCATAATAGCTGCTATTACCCTGATTGTGATATTGATTTTTATCTCTGGGGCTTTTGAATTTCCAAAATATGCCGGCAGGATGCCTGCCTTGTTATTGATTTTTGGCATTGAGTTGTATTCATTTTGGTCATTTAAAAGTTCTACGACGAAATGGGGGAAGTTCGTTCGACGCTTCTTCTGGATTCCCGACATTCTATTACTCTCGTTCTTTCTGATTGCCCGAATCATTCCATTCGATTTATGGTACGGTCCCTTGCGGGCTTATTTCATGGGACTGATCTTGATTATCTATCTCCCCCGATTAATCCCTGTACCTTTTCTTTTGATAAAAGACCTATTCAGATTGATAGGGAAAGCTGGAGGGCACGACTATCCGCGTATCCAGAAATGGATGTTCGGCAATGGTATCAAATTTTCGTTGTTCACCTTTGTGATCTTAATCTACGGAATGCTGATCGGTGTTTATCAGTTTAAGGTTTACGATGCACAAGTAAAAATCACAAACCTCCCCCCTTCGTTTGAAGGATTAAGAATCGTACAGATATCCGATATCCATTTAGGCAGCTGGATTTCAAAACGTCCGCTGCGCGAAGCTGTTAAAGAAATCAACGACCTATACCCCGATATTATTTTATTCACAGGCGACTTAGTCAACTTCACTTCCGATGAGGCTTTCCGTTTTAAAGACGAGCTAAAATCATTAAAAGCACCACTCGGCGTATATGCTATTTTAGGAAATCATGATTATGGCGACTATCTAAGCTGGCCCGATTCTATTGCCAAACAACATAATATGGACACCCTCTACTGGTTCTACAAACAAATTGGGTGGAAACTGATGCGCAACGAAAGCACCTTTATCCATAAAGGAAACGATTCGATTCTTTTAATTGGAGT
Organism: Bacteroidales bacterium; assembly: GCA_023251485.1. GTDB lineage: Bacteria > Bacteroidota > Bacteroidia > Bacteroidales > Cfx3-03 > Cfx3-03. Next base: position 1,898 of record JAHEYR010000197.1, on the reverse strand, counting down.
TGAAAACTGGAGCATAAAGAAGCGATTTGGTCATAAAGGCAACATGAAAGAGGCTATTGGAAACCATAAAAATGCAGCTGTAAACATCTTATTATCACACGATCCAACCCACTGGGAGGCTGAAGTAAGTAAAGACTATCCAACAATAGATCTCACACTTTCCGGTCATACGCATGGCATGCAAATGGGTTTGGAAACTAAATGGTTCAGATTCAGTCCCGCACAGTGGATGTATAACTATTGGGGTGGCCTTTATAAGAAACAGAATTCACTCGGAAAAGCCCAATATCTGTATGTAAACCGGGGCCTGGGACATATTGGCTATCCCGGCAGAATTGGAATGAATCCTGAAATTACTTTAATTACGTTAAGCAGCAAGGAATAATCACAACACAGCTCATAATGAGGCAAATACAAATCCTAATTTAATACTTGGTTACTTAATATGCGATTCGTTTTACTCATTTTCATCTCCTTTATTACGCTAGTGGCTAATGCCCAACAAAACTTCTATGTAGTCACGTTTAAAGATAAGAACAACTCTACTTTTACCATTTCGCATCCTGAACAGTTTCTCTCTCAAAGATCAATAGACAGAAGACAACGACAAAAGATAAAAATTAATTCAGTAGACCTTCCGATTACCTATGCTTATATAAAAAACATTGAAGATCTGGGAATTAAAATCAGGCTTGAAGTAAAATGGTTTAATGCCGTTGTGATTCAAACAACGCCTGATATGTTGAATAGTATTCAAACACTCCCATGTGTTGCATCAGTCGAATCATTAGGACCGCTCCCCACTTACAAATCCGGAAATACTAAATCGTTTTTCAGAAATGAGACCTTAACAAATTTATTCACAAGAAAATCATCGCAAGCAGTAAACTATGGAAATGCCCAATCGCAGGTTGAACAGATTAATGGGAACCTACTTCATAATCAAGGCTATCTTGGACAAGGGATGTCAATAGCGGTACTGGATGCGGGATTTAAAAGCTTTTATGATCTTTCTGTATTCGACAATCTACGTAAGAGCGGGCATCTCAAAGGGGCAATAGATTTCACAAAAACCAGCAACTTTTTAACCGCCCTCGATGATTCTCATGGCACCGAAGTCCTCTCTCTACTTACCGGAAATCTAAATTCAACACAGATTGGAACGGCCCCTGAAGCCGATTATTGGTTAATCCGGACTGAGGATGCTAAAGCAGAATACCCTTTAGAAGAGTATAACTGGGCTGCAGGAGCAATCTTTGCGGATAGCGTAGGTGTTGACATCATTAGTTCGTCTTTGGGATATTTTGAATTCGATTCGCCTTATACATCATCAAACTACACAATAGATCAACTGAATGGGAAGACTACTTTTGTGAGCAGGACGGCTGAAAAAGCTGCTGAAAGAGGTATCTTAGTAGTAAATGCAGCCGGAAATGAAGGAGCAACGAAATGGAAAAAAATAATTGCACCCGCTGATGTCGATAGTGTTTTAACGATTGGCGCTGTAGATCCGGCAGGTAATGCTGCTTCCTTTTCATCCTATGGACCAAGTGCTGATGGTAGAATAAAACCAGATGTGTCGGCTATGGGTTATCAAACTGTATTGGCCAACCCATCAACTAATACGCTGACTACCGGAAATGGAACTTCTTTTGCAACACCACTTATTGCCGGATTGTGTGCTTGTTTATGGCAGGGAAATCCATTGGTTTCAAATTACGATCTGCTAAAAGCATTACGTATCACAGCATCAAAAAGCAGTGCTCCTACAGACCAAATGGGATTTGGCATTGCCAATTTTTATAAGGCTTACCTGTTTCTAAAGAAGAAGGAAAAAGCGAGTGCTGCCAAGCCCGCCTTTATCGTCACGCCCAATCCAACAAAAGACAAATTCGATC
>JAHEYR010000196.1 GCA_023251485.1 Bacteroidales bacterium | reverse complement strand
GTAAAGATCTTTTCCATGTGCTCGGGGGCAATTCCTGTACCTGAGTCGCTAATCCGGATGATGATTTCGGTTTCGTTATCCGATAACTCAACGGAGAGCTTTCCTCCTTCAGGCATAGCCTCTACTGCATTCTTCTCCAGATTTGTGAGTGCCTGCATCATTTGATCGTTATCAACAAAAGCGGTTGGGTCTGTTATCTTATGATTGAAAACAATTTCAACATTCCTAGGATGGATAATCGAATCGAGACTTCTCTTCACAAAAGCTAACATGTCGGTTTCTACAAGAGAAACCTGATTCTTTCTGGCAAAGTTGAGCAACCCGCCAACAATTTTCTTGCAGCGATTAGCCTGTTCTGAAATCAGCTCCAGATCAGATCGCATAGGGTCTTCCGTAGGCAACTCATCGAGCAATATATTGCTATACATGGTGATCACCCCTAAAGGATTATTCAGCTCGTGAGCAATACCGGCCGAAAGCTGACCCATATTGGCCAGTTTTTCACTTTGCCGCAATGCCTGTTGTGCCGACTCCAGACTCTCATTCGAGACATGAAGTGCACTAATTGTGTTGTGTAAACTCTCTATAGTATAAGGCAAACACATTTCGGTTTCTGCCAGTCCCTCAGCAATGGCTATAGCATGTTCTATACAGGTTTCGTAGCCACAAGCGCCACAGTTGAGGTGATCTTTTCCCGACCCCTTCCCCATTTTATTCAATGCCTTTTCAATCAAGTCTGTTGATGGCGAAGCTAACCGCCGATCTAACGCTTCAAAGGATTGAGAAAAATCGAGTGTACTAAATTCGCGTACATCTTTTTTCCATTGATCCTTATCCAAATCATGTAACTTCTGAGAGACAAAGTTTCCAATTTGTTTCCGACGGATATATCTTTTCCCCTCTTTTGACATTCCGGGACCCATGATACATCCTTCGCAACATAATGCCTCAAGGTGCTGAGGGCCTAAATCTCCATCCTCAAACTCTTTTACAGCCTCTCTTACTTTCCACCGGCCACCGGCTATGATGACAAGTCCATCACAGATACTCTCGTTTACATTCGTGGTTTGAAGCAATCCACGACTTACCGGAAAGATGCCACCTTTGCCTCCATGCGGAGGATCAAAATCAGTAGGCTCAATCTTATCAGGAGTAATCCCGGCCTGAGCAAACATGGCACGCAGCTCTGTAAAAGTAATAACTTCATCAACCTCTTCCGACTCAGCCTTTTTTGCAATACAAGGGCCTATAAAAACAGTTTTAATCTCGTTGCCATACTTCTTATGAACAATTCGGTTCATTGCGACCATTGGTGATGCAATCTTTGCCAGCGATCCGACAATATCGGGATGATAATGTTCAACAAAATAAACTACAGCCGGACAATCTGACGAGATGCAGGGTTCTGAGCTATGATCACCCAAAACACGACTATATTCTCTGGCAACCATATCGGCACCAAACGAAACTCCCGTCACATAATCAAACCCAAGCTTACGAACCATCCCAACAAAAACCTTATAGTCCGGGATATCGATAAACTCGGCAGGAAAGCTTGGCGCTATCATAGCAGCAACCTTGTCAGGACCTTTTAAAAGTTCGACCACCTCATCAATGGTTTGCACATACACTTTGGCCTCCTGACTACACACCTTAACGCAACTGCCACAACCAATGCAACGTTGGTGCATTACTTCGGCCTGGCCATTGATAATTCGAATGGCTTTTACCGGACACTCTCTGACACAGGTAAAACACACCCTGCAACGATCTTTGAGGGTGAATACCAATTGCCGTCTTTTGAAAGGGCCTTTCGTTTCCAAGCGATTATTTTTTAATGATTACAATTTCAATGTTCAATTATAAAAACACCTTACGCTCCTTATAGGTAGTGTGTAATAGGGCTAAGCATTTTTCACCAAGAGGGTCGCCCAGGTAATTCTTGTACAACTCAATGACGGCAGTGTTCTTATGCGAAGCCTTTACCGATTCCTTTTCATCAATCTCGTACAACGTCTTCGCTCTTAGTTTCGGCAACGATTTATCTGTTGTAACAGGTTGACCGCCCCCGTTCACACAGCCACCCTGACAAGCCATCACCTCCACAAAATGAAGGTCACTTCGTCCGGCGGCAATCTCATCCATAAGATGTTTAGCATGCTTTAATCCATTCACGATACAGAATCCCAGCATCTTGTCGCCCATCTCAATTTTAAACTCCTTACGTCCCTTTACATTGCGAGCCTCATGAACTTTAGCATACTCCAACTCCTGGCCTGTAACTTTAAAATAGAGTGAGCGTATCAAAGCCTCTGTCTCCCCTCCTACTACACCGGCTATCTTTGCAGAAGCCGAACGTGAAGCCATGGGGATATCGGCCTGTTCTGATTCAATCTGTTGAAGATTGATGCCATGAAGCTTGATCATCCTACTCAATTCACGGGTAGTCAATACGATATCCACATCAGCTATCCCTTTATGGATCATCTCTTCGCGCTGCGATTCAAACTTCTTTGCCGTACAGGGCATCACAGAAACCATCACAATCTTTTCAGGATCTATCTGTCGTGTCTCTGCATAATACGATTTAATCAACGCACCCGTCATCTGCTGAGGCGACTTACAAGTAGTCAGGCGTGGAATAAGAGCCGGAGATACTTGCTCCAGGTATTTCACCCAGGCCGGACAGTCTCCTGAAAGCAAAGGCAGGTTTTCATTTTTCTCTATCCTTTCCAATAACTCGGCAGCCAGTTCATTGATCTCCAGATCAACCCCAAAAGCCGATTCAAACACCTTGTGGAAACCGATTTTCCGAAGGATGGCATTGAGCATCCCATTTACATCTTTGTTGGGTTTTAGGTCAAACTCTTCGGCCAACGTAACAGAGATGGTAGGAGAATATTGAACGACAACATGTTTATCCGGATTATGCAACGCTTCGAGAACAGCTGAAATATGATCTTTTTCAAAAAGAGCCCCGGTAGGACATGCGATGGTACATTGACCACAGTTGATACAGCTCGATAAGTTGATAGGCTTATCAAAAGTAGAACCAATCACCATTTTATTGCCCCTACTAATAAAGTCGAGTGCCGAAACAGCCATTTGTTCCTCGCAAACCCTTACACACCTACCGCAGAGAATACATTTGGCCTGATCCTTAATGATGGAAGAACTGGCCTGGTCAATCTTATATTTATTTCGTTTTCCTGCAAAACGACGTTCACGAACGCCCAGTTCTTCAGCAAAGTTTTGTAACTCGCAGTTTCCATTCCTGATACAATACAAACAATCATCCGGATGGTTTGCCAGTAAGAGCTCAACGATAGTTTTACGTGCAGCAATAACTCTGGGCGAATGAGTTCTGATCTTCATCCACTCCTCCACAGGATGCGAACAGGAAGGAACCAGATCAGAGTGTCCTTCAACCTCAACCACACACATTCTACAGGCGCCGGTCGGGGTAAAATCCTCCATGTAACAAAGCGTAGGAACCCTGATGCCATTGCGGTTTAAAGCCTGAAGGATGCTTTCGCCCTTTTTGGCTTTTATGGTTTTATTATTGACTTCTATATCGAAAATCATAGCCTGAAAAGTAAAAATTAAGAGACGGTTATAGCGACAAACTTACAGGTATCAAAACAAATACCGCATCCTGTACATTTCTCTGCTATAATGAAGTGGGGCTGACGTGGAGCTCCGACAATAGCATTTTCAGGACACTTTTTAAAACAGGATGTACATCCGGTACACTTTTCAACATCAATAGAAAAAGTTCGCAGTTCACGACAAACACCGGCTCTGCACTTCCGATCGAAGATATGCTCTTCGTATTCATCTCTGAACCACTTCAACGTACTCAACACCGGATTAGGAGCAGTCTTGCCCAAACCGCAAAGAGAGGTATCGCGAATAATGCCTGCCAGATTCTCAAGCTGCATCACCCCCTTAAAACGTTCAAGGGTCTCGTGACTTTTGTCGTCGCCCGGTTTCTTGGTGATATGTTTAAGGATTTCCAGGATCCGGCGGGTACCTTCTCTGCAAGGGATACACTTTCCACAGCTTTCACTTTGAAGAAAGTCGGTAAAGAACTTCGCGATATCAATCATGCAGGTATCCTCATCCATCACCACCAATCCGCCCGACCCCATGATCAATCCATTTTCGCGCAGTTCTTCATAATCTACCCTTGTATCGATCAGATCTTCGGGCATACAACTTCCGGAAGGTCCTCCAATCTGAAGGGCTTTGAAATGCTTATCTTTTTTAATTCCGCCACCTATCGTGTAAACAAGATCGCGAAGCGATGTCCCCATTTTCACCTCAGCCAATCCGGTGTTTCTTATCTTTCCCGAAAGGGCAAACACTTTGGTACCTTTGCTGGTACTGGTACCGATGGAAGAGAACCATTGCGGTCCATTCTCCATAATGGCCGGAATATTAGCCAGTGTTTCAACGTTGTTAACAACAGTAGGTTTTTCAAACAATCCATGTTCAGAGGGGTAAGGAGGTTTGTTTCGTGGCATCCCCCTTTTACCTTCTATGCTTGCAATCAAAGCAGTCTCCTCTCCACAAACAAAGGCACCGGCGCCCTGACGAAGTGAAATAGAGATACTGACCCCACTCTCAAAGATGTTAGCGCCCAGCAATCCAAAATCATACGCCTGTTTCAACGCTTCACGCATTCTGTTAAATGCCAGATCGTACTCAGCACGGATGTAGATATAGGCTTTATTAGCACCAATGGCATAAGCCGCAATAGCAATACCCTCAATCACCCTGTGGGGATCGCCTTCTATTACAGCTCTATCCATAAAAGCACCCGGATCGCTTTCATCCGCGTTGCAAATCATATATTTTTCATCATCGGGGGTCATAAGTGTGGTTTTCCACTTCGTCCCTGTCGGATAACCTCCGCCACCCCTCCCACGAAGACCTGAGTCCTGAACAATGGCACAAACACGTTCAGAGGTATAGTTACGAATTGTCTTTATAAAAGCTTTGTAGCCACCACCGGCAATGTATTCACCCAAATCAGCAGGATTAATGATCCCGCAGTTCTTCAATACAATACGCGTTTGATTGGCAAAGAAAGGAACCTGACTGATGAACAACACCTTTGGCCAGGGTTCGGCTTTCTCATGATGATATTGATACATGATATCATCAGCAGTAAGTTCATTATTTAAAATACCATCTAAGATAGAGTCGACTTTGTCTGAAGTAACCTGTTGGAATGAGATGCGAGCTTTGCCGGGTAACTGAACATCCATAACCGGTTCGGCAGAACACAGGCCGATACATCCGACTTCAACCACTTCGGCATCAATTCCGTTATCAGCAATATAATTTTTGATGGCAAGCAACGTCTTCCCAGCACCTGCAACCAAGCCACAAGTGGAGGTACCTAAAAAGATAATCGGCTTTTCAATCCGCTCACGTTTGAGAAGCGCCAGAAAATCAGTATCCAGTTTAGGTTGCATAGACGAAGCATTCGAATCAAGAAATGCCTGAAGCTTAGCGATATTTTCTTCACTATCTATCATCATAGCACTTCCCTTTCGCGATAAGTTTTCAAAATATTCCCCACATCCTGAATGCTAAAGCCTGTAAAGTACTCTTTGTTAACATCCATAACAGGTGCCAGACCACAAGCACCTATGCAGCGGACAATGTCAAGACTAAACATTCCGTCGCGTGTAGTCTGTCCGGGTTTTATCCTGAGTATTTTTTCAAGCTCATTTAGTAGGTTGAGCGACCCCTCAACATGACAGGCCGTTCCTCTGCAAATTCTTATATGATAGCGCCCTCTGGGTTCAAACCGAAACTGATCATAATAGGTAGCAACGCCATACAGTTTACTGGTTGGAAGTTTTAAAAATTCGGCTGTCAGTAATATAGCCTCTTC
>JAHEYR010000195.1 GCA_023251485.1 Bacteroidales bacterium | reverse complement strand
TGTGTTTGTTCATAAAGTAATTGAGCCTCAGCCTAAAAATCTTAGTCAGATAAAAGGGGTTGTAACAGCTGATTATCAAAACTACTTGGAAAAAACATGGATTAACGAATTGAGGAAGAAGTATCCGTATACAATTAATAAGGTTGTCTTTGATCAAATTGAAAAGAGCTTACAGTGAAAAAATATCTGATCATACTCTTCTTGTTTATGCTACTGGCAGGATGTCGCTATTTTAAAAAAGCAACGCCGACCGGACAGATCGTGGCAAGGGTCTATGACAAATATCTCTATTCTTCTGATCTGAAAGGAGTCGTAGCTGCTGGTACTACTTCGTCCGATAGCATTGAAATTGTAAAGAACTACATAAACAACTGGATTCGTCAGGAATTGCTTGTTCATCATGCGGAAGACAATCTCTCAAGTGATCAACAAGATTTTACGAATGAGATTGAAGCATATCGCAAATCTTTGGTGATCTATCGTTTCGAAACAGAATATATTAAACAAAAGTTTGACACTGCCATTCCGGAGAAAGAAATTGTAGCTTTCTATAATGAGAACAAAGAGAGTTTCCGGTTGCACGAAAACATATGTAAGGCTGTTTGGGGACAGTTTCCGAAGACAATTTCAAAGGCAAACCTTAATAAGTTACGGCAGCTCTTTAAAAAGGATAAAGGCCAGAAGCTTGAACAAATCTGTTCTACACTGGCAGTCAATGCTGATGTTTCGGATACTGCTTGGATTTTCTTTAGTGATCTGATAAAAAAGGTTCCAATAAAAACGGAGAACCCTGATACATATCTTAAAAAGAATAACTTTGCCGAAATTAAAAGTGATCAGTATATCTATTTTATCAGGATTACGGATGTTCAGAATCGGGAGGCTGCATCTCCGTTAAACTTTGAACGCGATAATATCAGAACACTGATTCTGAATAAACGAAGAGTTGGTGTGTTGGATAAACTGGAAGTGGATTTGTATAATAAGGCCTCTAAACATAAAGATTTTGAAATACTAACTCCTTTAAAAGTAAAGAAGACGAAGTAATTGATTAATGAATTGATTTAAAAAAAACGATAAACTCCGAATGAAGAAACTGTTCATAACCCTAATTGGCTTACTGCTGCTTGCTCCTGCCGCCATTGCTCAGAATCAACCAGAGCAAAAGGGAAAGAAATTAATTGATCAAATTGTAGCTGTGGTTGCTACCCGGCCCATTCTGGAGTCGGATCTGGTAGATCCTGAAAATCCTGATGCCAACAAGAATATGTCTAAGAAAACCCGCTGTCAGCTTTTGGAGATGTTGGTGCTTCAGAAAATGTTGGTTAACAAAGCAGAATTGGATACACTACCTATTGAAGAAGAAAAAATTGATAGAATAATTGATAGTAAGATAGGTGAATTCTTACGTCGATTTGGGTCTCAGGAAAAATTTGAGCAATACGCTGGAAAGTCGTTAGCCGATTATAAAGCTTATATACGCGCGCCTCAAAAGGAGTTTCTAATGGCAGAGGCAGCTAAAGATAAGGTAGTGGAAAATATTAAAATCACGCCCTCCGAAGTGAAGGAGTATTATAATAGCATTCCCAAAGACAGCCTTCCAAAGGTTGGAACTACCTGGGAAATTGCTCATATCGTGATAGAACCTGTAGTTAATCCAGATGAGCTGACCGATGCCCGTAATAAAATTAAGCAACTTAGAGACCGTGTTTTGAAAGGGGAAAACTTCTCCGTGTTGGCACGTATTTATTCTGAGGATCCGGGTTCAGCACCAAAAGGTGGTGAGTTAGGACTTTTTAATCGTGGGTCAATGCAACCTGAGTTTGAAGCTGCTGCTTTTTCATTAAAGAAAAAAGGCGATATTAGTGAGATCATCAAGACTTCGTATGGCTATCATGTTATACAACTTATCGAGAAAAGAGGTGAGTTTGTAAATGCCCGCCATATCTTGATCATGCCCAAAGTATCTCCGGTAGATTTGGATAAGGCTGCCCGTAGATTGGATAGTGTTTCTAATTTGATTCGTAAAGATTCGCTGAAGTTTGAAGTTGCAGCAAGGAAATTCTCAACCGATAAGACATTTGTCAACGGAGGTGTTATGATTAACCCTCAATCATTGAATACCAAGTTTACCGAGAGTGATTTAGATCCAACGATGGTAGATATTCTCAACAAACTGAAACCCGGTGAGATTTCACAACCTATCCCTATGGATACGGATGAAAGAAGAAAAGCATTCCATATTATTACTGTAAAATCTAAGAGTCCACCCCATGTTGCTAATCTGAATACTGATTATGATACATTCCAGAATATGGGATTAGGAAAAAAGAAAAACGATGCATTAGATAAATGGGCCCGCGAGAAAGTAAAGATTACCTATATCAAGGTGGTTGATGGTTATAAAGATTGCGATTTCTATAAACGCTGGATTCAATAAAACCGACAGTACTTTAAAAAATATTCATGATGCCGCTTTAGATATTTCTCTAAAGCGGCATTTTTTTTGAATATAGCACAACAAATTCGGACTGTTTTATGTTTATAGGTTATCAAATGTAATTTCAATTATCTCAAAAAAAACAAAAAGATATGTCTGTATTAGTTGGAAGAAAAGCCCCGTTATTTAGCGCCGATGCTGTTGTAAATGGTAGTGAACTTGTTGAAAATTTTTCACTAGAACAGTATCTTGGAAAAAAAGAAGTTATTTTCTTTTTCTATCCACTCGACTTCACTTTTGTTTGTCCAACCGAAATCATTGCATTTCAGGACAAGATTGTGGAATTCGAAAAAAGAAATGTAGCAGTTGTAGGGTGTTCTGTAGACTCTAAGTTTTCTCATTGGGCATGGTTAAACACCGAGCAAAAGAATGGGGGAATCAAGGGTGTTAAATTTCCTATTGTATCAGATTTAGGTGGAACTATCTCTGAAAACTATGATGTTCTGGCTGGACATGCAGAGTATGATGATGAAGGCAATGCTGAATTTGTTGGTGCTCCTGTTGCATATCGCGGACTGTTTTTAATCGATAAGAACGGTGTTGTTCGTCATCAGGTTGTAAACGATCTTCCTTTAGGACGTAGCATTGATGAGGCATTAAGAATGGTTGATGCACTACAATTCTTTGAAGAAAATGGTGAAGTTTGTCCTGCTAACTGGCACAAGGGCGAGAAAGCAATGCAAGCAACTCACGAAGGTGTTTCAGAATATTTGGCAAATAAAAGCCACTAATCAATAAGCTAAATATTAACCTGTAAGAACAGGTTAAATTAAGCCAAAGAAAAAGAGGCCGCTCCGAAAGGAACAGCCTCTTTTTCTATCCTACTGGATGTGGTTTTTTAAAATTATGCAGGATGAATAGCCTCAATAGGACATACATCAGCACATGAACCGCAATCAGTACAAACGTCTGCATCAATTTTATAGATGTCACCTTCCGAAATTGCTTCAACTGGACACTCGTCGATGCAAGTACCGCAAGCTGTGCAATCTTCTGAAATTAAATAAGCCATGGTTTCAGATTTTTATTGTTAATAATTGTATTTAATCTTTTGCAAATATAACCCAATACAAGTTGTAAACTTCATATGGGTCCTTAATTTTTTTAAATTCTAAATAAGCCGATTCTTTCCTGTTTTGCTCTTTTGGATTTCTTTTCATTTCAAACGACAGCCCCATGTTGTATATCTATAGATCGCCGGTTATCATTTTAACAGTCAGGTATAGTTTTTCTGTTCAATAATAACGTTGGAATATATATTAAGTGGTAGATATAGAGTTGTATAGGCATTAAAACTTAGAATCTGTCTAAAATAATTTGGACTGTATATAAAAGGGTGTATTCAGCATGTGCTTTCAAGAAAACATATACCTTTGCACTACCAATTTAATAAAAATATCTATGGTAAGTAAGAATAAGAATATAGTCGAAAGAGACGACGTTGTCGTAAAGTTCGTAGGTGATTCCGGTGATGGAATGCAACTTACAGGCACTCTCTTTTCCGATACAGCTGCTCTTGCCGGTAACGATTTGGCAACTTATCCCGATTACCCTGCCGAAATACGTGCTCCCCACAACACCGTTGCCGGTGTATCGGGCTATCAGGTTCATATTGGACACAATAAAATTCATACCTCCGGCGATTTATGCGATGTCCTCGTTGCAATGAATCCCGCTTCTTTAAAGGCCAATATGAAATGGGCTAAAACAGGGGCTACTGTTATTGTTGATGTTGATTCGTTTGACGACGAAACCATCTCCAAAGCTGGTTACAGTACAAATCCACTCTTTGATACTACGCTCTCGGCGTTTAATGTTGTCAAAGCGCCTATTACCAGTATGACCAAAGAGGCATTGATTAATTTAAACCTTGATGCTAAGACTGCTGAAAAGAGCAGAAATATGTTTGCACTGGGTATTATTTGTCATCTCTTCAATTGGAATGTGGCTACAACAGAAGAAATCCTGTCTCAACGATTTAAATCTAAGCCGCAAAGTATTGCCGGCAACAAGATTGTTATTGAGGCTGGTTATAGTTATGCCGATACCATTGAGGCGCTACCTACCTATCGTGTTCAGCCTACAAAAGAGATTGAAAAGGGTAGATATCGCAACATCACAGGTAATATAGCCACTGCATGGGGATTCCTGGCTGCTTCAGAACGCTCGGGACGTCCACTTTTCCTTGGATCATATCCTATAACTCCTGCTACGGATATCCTTCAGGAGTTGGCTAAACACAAATCTCTGGGAGCAAAAGTATTCCAGGCTGAAGATGAAATTGCCGGTATTTGTTCTGCTATCGGTGCAAGTTATACGGGTTCACTAGCATTAACTACAACATCTGGACCCGGATTCTCTCTGAAAAGCGAAGCTATTGGTTTGGCTGTAATGATCGAACTACCCCTGGTCATTGTAGACGTTCAACGTGGAGGTCCTTCTACCGGATTACCAACCAAGAGCGAGCAGAGCGATCTTATGCAGGCCTTATATGGTCGTAATGGAGAATGCCCTACTGTTGTAATGGCTTCGAGCTCTCCGGTCGATTGTTTCTATTCAGCATATGAAGCTTCGAAGATAGCAATGGAACATATGACTCCGGTTATCCTTCTTACCGATGGACAGCAGGGAAATGGTTCGGAACTATTTCGTATTCCCAGAGTTTACGACCTTCCAGCTATTAATCCTCCTATTGCAGAACCGAATGATCCTGAGTATAAACCTTACAAACGTGATGCCGAAACCCTTGCTCGTCAGTGGGCTTTACCCGGAACAGATGGTCTTCGTCACCGTGTAGGAGGACTTGAAAAAGAGAATATCACTGGTAATATCACCACTGATCCTGCAAATCATCAACTTATGATAAGCCTGCGTCAAGGCAAGGTAGATAGAATAGCCAATTACGTTCCTGAACAGGAGGTAGATGGAGATAATGATGCCGATTTGTTGGTTGTAAGCTGGGGTGGCACAAAAGGTACTGTTCACACTGCAGTTAAAGAGTTGCAGGCAGAGGGCAAAAAGATTGCTCATGCTCACTTTAAATACATCATGCCTTTACCGCGCAATACAAGCGAAGTACTGAGCCGCTATAAAAAAATTGTGGTTTGCGAACTAAATATGGGACAGTTTGTTGGATATCTTCGAATGACTCATCCTGATTTCAAGTACACACAGTTTAATAAGGTACAAGGTTTGCCATTTATGGTTTCAGAACTTACCGATAAGTTTAACCAATTGCTGGAGGAGAAGTAAGATGATACAAAACACGATAGAACGCACATCGGTTGAGCTTACGAAAGAAGATTTTGTAAGCGACCAAATGGTGAAATGGTGTCCCGGTTGTGGTGCACATGCCATTCTAAGCTCCATTGAAAAAGTTTTCCCTAAAATAGGATATCGCAAAGAGAACTTCAT
>JAHEYR010000194.1 GCA_023251485.1 Bacteroidales bacterium | reverse complement strand
GATTTGTATTTATATGCAAATATAGGATTATTGGTCGATAAAGTAAATGTAAAAACGACATATAGTCCAATATTGTAGTATAATTGGCCTTTTTTGCTCAAGATGTTCCCGGTACCTTTGTCGCGTCATTAAAAGATATAAAAAATCATGAAGTCAATCTTTTTATCAATAGCATTCGTTTTGCTTAGCTCTCCGCTGCTATTTGCACAAAAAAGTAAGGAAACACGATTATCCTTACAAGAATGTGTGCAAATGGCTAACGAGAAAAACATCAATGTTCAAACAGCTCGTATAGACCAGGAGAAAAGCGGGTACAAAGTAGACGAAACGCGTGCTGCTCTATTGCCCAAAATAAATATCAATGGAAGTTTTCAGGATAATCTAAAACTGCCTGTAACTGTTTTTCCGGGGGATTTAATTGGACAACCCGGAACAACCCTGGCTGTTAAGATGGGATCACATTACACTTCGAATGCATCGGTTAGTTTAAGTCAGGAGCTATATAATCAAACCTCAATAATTGCTTTGCAACTATCGAAGAAATCAGCAACTCTGAGCACGTTGGGCATTGAAAAGGCTCGCGAAGTACAGGCTTTTGAGGTATCGAAACTTTATTTTTTGTCGTTGACCACTGCCAAGCAAAAGAAAATGTTGGAAGAAAACATTGCTCGTACCAAACACATGAGCGATATCATCAAGATTCGGGTGGATCAGGGGATAAGTAAAAAAGTGGATTATGAGCGCGCCAGTGTCAATCTGGAAAATCTCTACACCCAGTTAAGTAACACAGAAGCCACGCTGGAACAACAGCTGAACCTGATTAAGTACACGCTGGATATACCGCTTAACGAAACAATCGTGTTGACGGATACTACTGAAATGCCGTTGTTGCAGTCTGCCCCTAAAGTGATGACATCTTTCTCTAATCATATAGATATACAGATGCTGGAGTCGCAAAAAGGAATCGACAGTCTCAATCAAAAAAAGATAATCAGCAGTTATCTGCCTACTCTTTCTCTTTCAGGACAATATGCTTATCAAGGAATGAGGGAGGATTTTAAGAACTATTTTCAGAGTAACCCTGAAAACAAATGGTATGGATCTTCTTATGTGGGATTAAATCTTTCTATTCCTGTTTTCGATGGATTGGCGAAACGCTCAAAGTCGCGTCAAGCTAAGTTGGATTATCAAAAAACAGCCATAACATTAGATAATACCGAAAAGCACTTCAACGCGAATTATATGGATGCCTTGAATAACTATCAAAATCAGAAAAACAATGTGCAACGACAAAAACAAAATATAGCATTGGCTGTGGAGGTCTATAACGAAACCACTTTGAAGTATCGTGAGGGTCTTGCTACCATGAGCGATTTGTTGCAAGACGAGATAGGTCTCAACAATGCACAGGCAAATTATTTAAGCGCTCTATATAGTTTCAAGGAAGCAGAATTGAAAATTATGTCGCTCAACGGTGAAATCAAGAATTTATTCAACAAATAATAGAATGGCAATGAAAAAGAAATCAATAATCATAAGCGCAGTCGTAATTGTATTAATCGGCATAATGGTATGGACGCTGGCAAACAACAAAAAAGTAATCAACCATCAGAAAGAGGTGAAAACCGTCAACGATAGGATTGCAGTAACGGTAGAGACTGCCCAGGTACGTGAAACGAGTAATCAATTGGAATTAGTAGGGATGGCACAGCCTGATAGAGAAGTTGTTGTGGCTTCGGAAAGCGCAGGTAAAATTGTTCAGATTAACTTTAATCTGGGCGATTTTGTAAGCAAAGGAACTGTATTAGCCAGGGTTGATGATACATACAAACGTTTGGCATTTGAAAATGCTCAGCTTACTTACAACAAGAACAAAGACACGTATGAACGTTACCAGGTGATGCGTAAAGGCGATGCTGTTTCAGAAGATCAGGTGCGTGATGCGAAGATAGCTTATGAAAATGCAGCCATTCAATTAGCTAATGCCAAAAGACAATGGGAAGATACCAAAATAGTTGCTCCGTTTAGTGGTGCTATTACTACAAAAAATACAGAGCTGGGCGCTTATGTTAACGTAGCCACTTCTATTGCAGGGATAGCTGATATAGCTCAACTGAAGGTGTTGTTGGCCGTATCAGAATCGAATGTTTATCAACTTCGCAAGGGACAGGTAGTCGGTGTCAGTTCTAATGTTTACCCAGGTGTGACATTCAAGGGTCATATTTCGAGTATAAGTCCACAAGGTAGTAATGCACACACTTTTCCGGTGGAAATTATTATTGCTAACAATAGCAAAACTCCATTGAAAGCGGGAACCTATGTGAATGTGCATGTTGATATGGGAAAGACGCAAAAGGCTTTGATGATTTCGCGCAATGCGATCGTGAGCAGTATCAAAGATCCTTCGGTCTATGTAGTGAAGGGCGAAACAGTGAAGCTCGTAAGAATCAATACCGGCAGCGATTATAAATCATACCTCGAAGTAACTTCGGGAATCAACGAAGGTGACCAGGTGGTGACCAACGGACAAATAAACTTGATGGATGGTGCGCGGGTGTCAGTCATAAAGAATTAATTGACGCATACGATCATTCTTAACTCTTAATTCATCATTAACATGTCAATAATAGAAACATCAATAAAAAAGCCGTTACTCATTGTTGTGATCTTCTCAATATTAGTGGTAGGAGGGCTTGTCTCATATAATTTGCTTAATCTTAACTTGCTTCCTAAGTTCGAATTATCTATTCTCACCGTGCAAACGGTCTATCCGGGTGCCGGGGCTTCGGAAGTGGAAACATCAGTAACCAAAAAGATAGAAGATGCCCTTTCGACATTGGAGAACCTGAAGAAAATCACATCAACATCACTCGAAGGCATATCCATCGTTACCATTGAGTTGAACAATGGAGCTAATCCCAATCAAGGGGTACAGGATGCACAGCGGAAAATCAACGCCATCAAATCGCAACTGCCGATAGAGATATTAGATCCATCGATTGATAAAATGTCGTTAGACGAAAGGGCTATCATGAATCTGGCAGCATCATCGTCAATACCTTCTACCGAGTTTTACAAATTGATAGAAGACCGTATCAAGCCTCGTCTTGCAAAACTTCCTGGTGTGGGTGCAGTAAAGATGACCGGAGGAAACGAAAGAGAAATCAAGGTCAACATTGATGCACAAAAGCTAAAAGCCTACAATTTATCTATCCTTCAAGTACTTCAAGCCATTCAAACTGCCAATGTAGAAGTTCCGGCCGGTAATGTGGAAAACAAGGGTGCTGTTTATTCGGTTCGGTTAGCTGCTAAATATACGAATCTCGACGAACTTCGTCAAACTGTAATAACAACAACGCCTAACGGTGGTCAGGTAAAGGTGATGGATGTAGCGGAAGTGGACGATGGTATTGCCGAACAAAAACTGATTAACCGTATTGACGGTATAGATGCAATCGGTATTTCTATTCAAAAACAAGCCGATGCCAACGCGGTAAAAGTAGCAGATCTGGCCAAAGCAGAACTTACAGCTATTGAAAAAGAATATAAAGCCAAAAACGTTCATTTCGAGATAGCAACCGACGACTCTGTCTTTACAAAAGCTTCGGCCAGCTCGGTTGTTGATGACTTGATATTGTCGATCATTATTGTGGCCTTTATCTGCTTTATTTTCCTGCACGATTTACGAAGTGCTATCATTATTATGGTTGCCATTCCACTTTCAATCATACCTGCTTTTATTGCTATGTATGCATTGGGTTATTCTCTCAACATGATGTCGCTGATCGCTTTTTCGTTGGTCGTCGGCATATTGGTTGACGACTCAATTGTCGTTGTGGAAAACATGTTTCGCCATCTGGAACAAGGTAAATCCAAATGGAGGTCAGCACTTGACGGAAGTAAACAGATTATGTTTACCTGTATGGCGATTACGCTCGTAATAGTGGTGGTCTTTTTGCCATTGGCTATTAGTGGTGGACTGATTGGTAATATTCTGAAAGAGTTTGCCGTCCCCATTATTATCACGGTGCTTTGTAGCCTTTTGGTTTCTTTCACCGTGACACCGTTGTTGATGTCGCGTTTTGGGAAGTTATCTGACGACACACGTCAGACTTTCTCTGCTCGTTTTTCTCGTCTGGTAGAAAGTACTTTTGAATCGATAAAAAACTTTTATGCCAGTGTATTGAATGCAGGACTGCACCATAAAACAGTAGTATTGCTTATTGCGCTGGTGTTGTTAATCGGTTCAATTTCTTTGGTGCCGGCCGGATTTATCGGTTTTGCCTTTATGCCCGAAACGGATAAAGGAGAGTTTACGGTTATTCTGGATCTGAATCCACAAGTAACCGTATATCAGAATAACCAAATCACAATGCTAGCTGAAAAAGTCATCAGCAATAAACCGGAAGTGAAACGTGTATATACGAATGTGGGCTTGTCGATTAAAAATAGTACCAAAAATAATGAAACCACAATTACTGTGAAAATGGTGGACAAAAAGAACCGTACAGTTGGTGTGGAGGACTTTGCAAAACAGATAAAAGCCGAGATTATGCGGGATATCCCCGGTGTTAGGGCTCAGACCATTGTTGCTTCTGCAAGTGGTAATGCAACCAAACCAATTCAATACATCGTTCAGGGTGCCGACATGGTAAAAGTGCAGAAAACAGCGGCTATGATTTTAGATGCCATTCGTCGTACGCCTGGAACGGCTGATGCCAAATATTCTATCGACGATCCCCGTCAGGAAGTACACGTAAAACTTGACCGTGATAAAATAGCGCAATTAGGACTGTCTGTTACTGATGTAGGTTCTACGCTTCGTGTAGCACTTGCCGGTAATGATGATTCAAAATATAGTGAAGGAATTTTCGACTATAAAATTCGTATCGGTATTGATAATTTTGATAGGACGCGTCCTGAAGATGTCTCCAAACTGACCTTTAAAAATAAAAGTGGTGAAATCATTGAGTTAAATCAGATTGCTGATATCTCCTATGGCCTGGGTCCTTCAGCCCTGGAACGTACGGATCGTATTTCGTCGATCACTGTGGAATCAAATGTGGTTGGACGACCAGTGGGAACGGTTGGTGCGGAGATATCTGCATCTATCAAAGGAAAAACACCTGATGGCATAACGATCAAAGAGGGAGGAATGATGGAACTACAGTCATCGGCTTTTGGAAGCCTGGGACTTGCATTTCTTGCTGCCATTGTGCTGATTTACTTGATTATGGTGGTGCTGTACGATTCGTTGCTCGATCCTATCGTGGTATTGTTTTCTATTCCATTGTCGCTTATTGGGGCATTCCTTGCCCTGGCATTAACGATGAATAGTCTTACCATCTTCAGTATTATCGGATTAATTGTATTGATAGGTCTTGTGGCCAAGAACGCCATACTGCTTGTTGACTTTACCAATCACATGCGTCGTGACAAGAATATGGATACGTTCAACGCTTTGATCGAAGCAGGCAAAGAACGCTTGCGGCCTATCCTGATGACCACCTTTGCGATGATATTTGGAATGTTGCCAATCGCATTAGCGTCGGGCAACGGTGCCGAATTGAAAAACGGGATGGCCTGGGTAATTATCGGTGGTCTGACAAGTTCTATGATACTGACCTTAGTGGTTGTTCCTATCGTGTATTATATTGTTCATGGCGTAACCTCACGGTATAGTCATTTCAAAAGAAATAGGTTGGTTGAAAAAGTAAAAGAGAGGATGCTGAGCGAAGATTTAGCATAAAAAGAATAGGGGATGGTCATCGTGATTGCTTTTACGATCAGTTATAATTCTAGTGATTTGTCAAAAAAAGAGGCCTTATATGAAAACAAAACTAATATTCTCTACTGAAACAAAAGATACCGAGCAATGGACAGATTGGGCTTTTATCCCTCGTATAAAAGAAGGGGT
>JAHEYR010000193.1 GCA_023251485.1 Bacteroidales bacterium | reverse complement strand
CTTCGCCAGCGGACAAGGTTTAGTCATAAGGGTACCTATGGACATGCATTGTTGATTGCAGGATCGAGAGGAAAAGCAGGGGCAGCCATACTATCGGCCCGTGCCACCTTACGTTCGGGTGTCGGACTGGTTACCGTCCATCTGCCCGAAGAGGCCACGCTGCCTATGCAGGCAGCATTCCCTGAAGCCATGATATCATATGACTCGTCGAAAGAAGTTTTCTCACATCTTCCCGATCTGTCTCCTTATAACGCCATCGCTATCGGCCCGGGTATCGGCCAAAAGCCAGAAACAGCAAATGCCCTTAAGCTTCTGATACAAGAATCCAGTGTTCCACTTCTTTTTGATGCCGATGCCATCAATATCCTCAGTGATAATAAAACCTGGCTATCCTTTATCCCGTCGGGAAGTATATTCACACCCCATCCCAAGGAGTTCGAACGGCTCACCGGAACCACTAACGATGGTTTTGAGCGATTGAAGATGCTGCAGGAATTCTCTATCCGCTATAAATGTTATGTCGTTTTGAAAGGCGCCTTTTCATCTATAAGTACGCCTCAGGGAACTGTTTATTTTAACCCTACCGGAAACCCGGGAATGGCAACCGGGGGGAGTGGCGACGTTCTCACAGGTATTATTTTGGGACTCCTGGCTCAGCATTATTCTCCGTTGGATGCCGCTTTACTAGGCGTGTACCTTCATGGAGCTGCGGGCGATGTGGCTGCTGGTGATTGTGGAGTAAACACGCTCATAGCATCAGACATCATAGATAATCTGGGCAATTCGTTTAAAGCATTAACAGATTAAACCGAAATGAAATTTATTCGGTTTAATCTGCAGCTTCTTAGGTTTTTATAAACTATCTTTTGAATTTTTGTAGTACTGCGCACTCGATTTTGAAGAGACATAGGGTGCCCAATTAACCATGTTCTTAAGTACTGATTCTGACTCATCTGAACATAACTGAGTCAGGATGATCCCAATCCCTTCGACAATGAAAATCTGAGCTTTATTCAGGAATTCATCTTTCAACAGCTCAATCTGATCAGGCTGGATGACAAAATAACTGATGTGGTTAGGATAGAGAGGCACTATTTTAAAGAAGTTTAAATAACGGTTATCTTTAGCAATTAAGTGGAGCCTTTCGTCCTTGGGCATTCTGCAACCGGAAGTAAGTACTTGTGCCAAATCTTTTAAATCATTTACACTTTTCATTAAAAAAATTTTAGTTGTTTTTGTATGCAAATATTAGAATCTATTTTCAATAAAACACGAAATATTCATTACAAATCCACGAAATAGATACTTTTTATACTTACCGATTTAATACATTCATTCATTATTAAGCGTAAAGCGATAAAGATAAGGGCGTTGAAAACAACTGCCCAAAGTTTGTCATTAACGCAACAAGTGTTTTTATAAAACATATGGTGATTAATAGAAAGAACGATGTAAAGATTATGACTTGTGCCGATATTTAAACTCTGGACATCTTACGCAAAGGTATCAACGACAGATATACTGCAGCGATTAAGGCACCGACAGCCGAGACTAAAAACATAGCTTTCATCCCAAAGCCAGCCCATATCAACCCTGCCAGTGAACTCGACAACATGGTGGCGATACTCAATAAGCTATTGTAGAATCCAAGTGCGGTGGCCGTCTCGCCCTTCTCCGCGATATTGGTGATCCATGCTTTTGAGATTCCCTCTGTCGAAGCTGCATAGAAACCATAGAACAAAAATATCAAAACAAAACCAACAATGCCATGAGCAAATCCCATCAGCCCATACACGATGGCGAAAATAACCAGTCCTATGATAAGAATTGTACGTAAGCCAATTTTATCAGCCAATATACCGGCAGGGAAAGCCAATAGCGCAAAGGCTAAATTATAAAAGATATAAAATCCGATCATGTAAACGTCATTGTATCCCACTGCTTTTAATGCCAGAAGCAAAAATGCATCCGAACTATTCATCAAGGCGGAAAACAACAATCCGATCACCATCAGCTTAAACTCGTTCGATGCCGTTTTCCAATAGCCCAGATAACTGAAGAACCCTTTTCCCCCTGCCGACTTCATCTGGTTACGTTTCTCTTTCAGAAATAGCGTGAGCAGCATCGACACCAATCCCGGTATGAAAGCAATGATAAAAAGCATCTTATAATGTCCCGGCCATTTCCAGAGATAGAGCAAGGCGAAGATAGGACCGATGCAAGCCCCTATTGTATCGAAAGCCCGATGAAATCCAAACACCTTTCCTTTATTCTCCTTCGTCGTTTCATCGCTTAGTAAGGCATCACGCGCACTCACCCTGATTCCTTTTCCCAGACGGTCTGTGGTACGGGCTAAAAATATCCAGATAGGATTGATAAATACAATCATTAAAGGTTTAGCGAGTGCACTCAACAGATATCCCAATTGAATAAACGGCACGCGTCGTCCTATTCTATCCGAATACTGTCCGAAATATCCTTTACTGATACCGGCAGTAGCTTCAGCTACCCCTTCCAAAATACCGATCAACGCTATAGAGAAGCCGATGGACCTCAGAAATATGGGCATCACCGGATACAACATTTCGCTGGAAATGTCGTTAAACAAGCTGACAAACGATACTAATAATATAACTTTGGTTATTAAGCCTTTCGTCTTCATCAAAAAATATTTTAGAAAAAAAACAAAGGTAGTAGTTGATATGTGAAAAAAGATAAAAAAAAACTATCTTTGGGGCGGGAATAATTACTGAAACTTTTATTTAAACATTAATAAACGGTTAACCAATTTTTATGATTATCAATAATATCAGGCATTTACGTTATCCTCTACTTATTGCTTTAATGGCTGCATCTGTTTCGACGTTTGCGCAAAACCCAACAAAGCCAGCCAAGACCGAGGTAAATAGTCGTCCTTCGGTATTCCTTAGTCCCAACCCATTTCGTGATGTTCTTTTTTTGACATCTGAAGTGATAAAGCCTCGCCACAAAATAGAGATTTATTCTTTGATAGGCGAATTATTATTCAGCAAGCAAGTTGAATCTGTCGTTCGTTTACCTAAGTTTCCAAGAGGGATCTATTTGGCTCGCGTTACCGATGAGAAGGGACAACAAGTGATTTCACAAAAGATTGTCAAGCTCTAATTACCTGTCTTGTGTTACAGGATTCATAAATCCATTTTCTAGACGCGTGTCAGCGCGTCTTTTTTCTTTTACCCACTAACGATTTGTTTTTATAGGATCAGTCTGAAAAGTTGGGGAGCATTTGCCATCCCAATTTGATGATATTTCATCTTGTTTTAGCCTTCAATATGTTTATAATCAGTATTATATAATCTTATACTCCCCAATACCTCTTATTTTACTTAGGTTAAACTGCTCTATATCAGTGGTATTACTACTATTGGGTCCGCCATGAGTCCGGCAACCCTCCTCCATGCCTCCGCTAATTAGGTGGAGCCATTGTGAATTCATTTGGGTTTCATGTACGGTTGTATACGCTAAAAAGAAGCGTTTTATAGGAATATTAGGGCGGTATTAGAAGATGGTTTCTCGCAGAATCGGAGTCTCTTTTTAAATCCAAACGCCCTACTTTAAGCAGATTTCTTCTAAGAGGTCGAACTGACGGAGCGTTGTTTGATACAATCAATTTGTTTTTGCAGGTTTTTTTATTATTTCTCTACAACTTTTCAGACTGATCCTTTTTATGCCACACCATTTTATTATTATATAAAATGAGGTCGTTTTACTTTTTTTTCTAAAGAACGCAAAACTAAAATTTGACAGATATTGCGGGATGTATATGTTTACTGCCAATCTTTTTAATTAATTTTGTTACATCGATCAACTGTTATTTATGGATATGACTAAGCACATTGTTATTATAGCCCCGCCTAATACCTCTATTCTCGATATCGCCGGACCATTAGAGGTTTTCTCAAAGGCAGCGGATTACATCAATACGTATATTCAGAATATTGACGAAACTTACACGCTACATGTACTGTCGATTACTTCTTCAAAAATCGTGAGAACCTCTTCCGGCTTGCCGATTGTTTGCGAAGGGACTGTTAAATCAATAGATTATGAGGTCGATACGGTATTGGTGGCCGGTAATGCATCTGAAGACATGGTGTATCCAGAGACTTTAAACTGGCTTAGCGAACATGCCAATACGATTCGCAGGGTCGGCTCTATCTGTGCCGGTGCTTTCATTCTTGCAAAGGCAGGGATCTTAAATGGCAGGAGAGCCACTACTCATTGGCGGGTGTGTGATAAACTGGCCAGATGTTATCCGGAGGTGAAGGTGGAAAGCGACCCTATTTTTGTAAAGGATGGTAATGTCTATACGTCGGCCGGCATCTCAACAGGGATGGATTTGGCGTTGGCCATGGTGGAAGAAGATTATGGAAGGGATATCGCACTTGCCGTTGCCCGTCAACTGGTGCTGTTTTTAAAACGTCCGGGTAACCAGTCGCAGTTCAGTATTATGCTTACGCATCAGAAGGTGGATTATCAACCCATTCGCGACATACAGGATTGGATCATTGAGCATCTCGATGAGGATCTCACGGTTGATATATTGGCCGAAAAGGCCTCGATGAGTCCACGGAACTTTGCGCGTGTCTTTATCCGTGAATCAGGGATTACGCCTGCAAAATATATTGAGAAACTTCGTCTGGAGACAGCACGCAGGCGACTGGAGGAAACTAAACTTACGTTGGATGAGATCTCAACCGAATGTGGTGTGGGAAACGCAGATGCTTTGCGCAGGTTGTTTTTGCGGCATATGAAAACTACCCCCAGTGATTACCGGAGGAGCTTTGCCACTGCATTCGCCTGAAAGAAAAAGTCAATGCCTTGTTGACTTTTTCTTTGCGAATGATGTTTTTATAATGCTCCAAAGTATTCTGCAGTTCTTACCATCTGCGATACAAACGACATTTCATTATCATACCAGGCTACTGTTTTTACCAGCTGTTTGTCATCGGCTGTAATCACCTTGGTTTGCGTTGCATCGAAAAGCGATCCGAAGCTAATTCCTATCACATCGCTTGATACAATTGGGTCTTCTGTATAGCCGTACGACTCACTGGCAGCCGATTTCATCGCTTTATTGATCTCCTCGGCACTGACCTCCTTCTTCAAGATGGTGAACAGCTCTACGACCGAGCCTGAATGAACCGGTACCCGTTGCGAAGAACCATCAAGCTTGCCTTTCAATGCTGGAATGACCAAACCAATTGCTTTTGCTGCTCCGGTTGTATAGGGTACTATGTTATTGGCAGCAGCGCGTGATTTACGATAGTTCACTTTGGGGTCGGGCGTATCCATCAATGGCTGTGAATTGGTATAAGCATGTATGGTGGTCATCTGTCCGGCGACTATTCCAAATGTGTCGTTAAGAACCTTGGCCATAGGGGCGAGGCAGTTTGTGGTACACGAAGCACAGCTGATCAGTTGATCATCATTTTGCAGGATCTGATGGTTTACATTATAGACGATTGTTTTCACATCTTTGTCTGATGGTGCTGAGATAATCACTTTTCTGGCGCCTGCAACGAAATGAGCTGAAGCTTTCTCTTTCGATTCGAAAATACCGGTACATTCCAGAACCAGATCAACCTGATGTTTAGCCCAGGGAAGATTCTGTGGGATGCGTTCGGCATATACTGCAATGGACTTATTGTCTACGATGAGTGTGTCGTCTGTGTGATCTACATTTCCTTTGAAGGTGCCTTGTATCGAATCGTATTTAAGCAGATAGGCTAACATCGACGGCGCACTTAAATCGTTAATAGCAACAACTTCCAATTTGTTACTTTTCATGATCTCACGGAAAGCCAAACGTCCTATTCGACCAAAACCGTTTATAGCAACTTTTATCATAGTGTGGTTAATTAATAAATTAGTACGACCTTTAGTTATTTAATGATACAAAGTTACAATAGGAATGAGG
>JAHEYR010000192.1 GCA_023251485.1 Bacteroidales bacterium | reverse complement strand
ACTTGTTGTCTCATTACTTTGTATCTTTTCGGTTGGATTGGTTTATGCACAGAAAACAGATAAGACCCCTTCTGATAGCGGATACAAACTGGTCTGGGCTGATGAGTTTAATTATAGGGGGCTGCCCGATGCGAAGAAATGGGGATATGATACCATAGGAAATAAATCGGGTTGGGGTAATCACGAAGCTCAGTTTTATACAGCCGGTCGTAAAGAAAATGTATGGGTTCATGATGGTGTATTGTCTATCATTGCTCAAAAAGAGGCGATGCGCGGAAAAAAATATACCTCAACACGCCTCATTACAAAGGATAAAGGGGATTGGCTGTATGGTCGTTTTGAAATCAAGGCAAAGCTTCCGGCCGGTAAAGGAATGTGGCCTGCTATATGGATGCTTCCTACTGATTGGGCTTATGGTCAGTGGCCTTCAAGTGGCGAAATAGATATCATGGAAAATGTTGGTTATAAGCCAGATACAATTTATGGATCACTTCATACAAAATCATATTATTTCAGAATCAATACTCAGAAGACCAAAGGGGTGGCTATTGTCGATAATCATACAGCATTTCATGTATATGCATTGGAATGGGAGCCCGAACAGATTCGTCTTATTGTCGATGATAATGTCTATCTGAGCTTTAATAATGAACATAATACCTATAAAGAATGGCCTTTTGATAAACGTTTTCATATCTTGTTGAATATTGCGGTTGGTGGTGATTGGGGAGGTCAGCAAGGTATAGATGATCAAATCTTTCCTCAACGGATGGATGTTGATTATGTAAGGGTATATCAAAAAGAAGCTGCTCATAAATAACAAGCGACTATTATTGAATTTTCGGGAGGAGTGGGGGGCTCCTCTTTGAATCTATCCATCAATGAAGGTGTAAAGTAAGACGGAAAGCGTCCCTTTTCACCTTTTTTTATTTTAACCTTTTCAATTTATATCTTTTCGAGTTAACTTCGCAAAATATCAATTCATTATACTTTAAAAGTATGATACCTAATCCCGGTCAAACCATATTAAACTTTGCCAGTTTTATTATTATGCTGGGCGTTGTACAAGGAACTATACTTACGATCATCTATTTCATGCAAAGGACATGGAAAGGAATCTATTCAGGTCTTTTCTTTTTGTCGTTTACCCTTATTATTGCCGAGATCTTCTTAAATAGAACCGGATATATGTATTCTATGATTTGGTTGGTCGATTTCTCTGAACCGTTTCAATATGCTATTGCTCCTCTAACGTATTTAATTATTCGTGAAATTGATTCGAAGGGCCCTTTAAAACATACATGGGCACATTTTATTCCATTGTTCCTCTACTTTATTTATTTTATTCCATTTTATCTGGCTCCCGACGATTATAAGTTTCATAGTTATTATTTTATCCATCATACTCAGGCATGGCATTCTGTTGTCGACTATTCATTTTATCATCATTATGGCATTGTAAGAAATTTCCAGTTGCAATTATGTGTTTTGCAAATGACTATTTATATGGTCTTGAATTTTCAAATGATATTTAAATGTAAAAAATCAGGACCCGATAGAGCATTAACCACAAATAAAGAAGAACTGAATTGGTGGTTTCTTTTCAACTGTCTGATGATCATATTTATGGTTGTAATCGTTTTGGTTAAATATATTTTCATCCACGATCTGGGTGATCATATCATTGCTGCTTTTTTAACTTTCGTCATATATCTCAATACCATTCGTGAATTAACTAAATCGATCATCTCGTCGAAGCAACAAATAGTAGCAGAACCTAAAAAGTATAATAACTCAGGATTAAAGGACGATAAAAAGCAGGAGGTATTAGAAAAACTAGTGAAGTTGATGGAAGAGGATCGGATGTATACTGATAGTTTGATTTCGTTAGCCCGGATTGGAAAAAGAATTTCTGAGCCTCCCTATGTTATCTCTCAGATCATCAATGAGAAATTGAGTCTGACATTTTACGACTGGGTTGCTTTTTATAGAGTGGAGGCTGCAAAGGCCATGTTACAGAATGTTGATAATAACAAGCTAACAATAGAAGAGATCGCCGAAAATGTTGGATACAATTCAAAGTCTGCATTTAATAAGGCCTTCAAGAAATTCACTACCCAAACTCCTTCCGAATACCGCATAAAGTAAGATCTGAAATTGTTCGCATTTGTAAATGCGCACGTTTTTCCTGTCGAATAGATACAACCATCTTCTGAACAGATTCGTTATCATCGAACACTGTGGTTTAGTTTTGCCCAATACAAATCAAAACCTATAAATCACATATCATGAAAAGAATCTATTTTATCGATTGGATGCGCATCATTGCAATTCTTGTTGTCTTTCTGTTTCACAACGCCCGTTTCTATGATCCTATGTTCTGGCATGTAAAGAATCCTACTACCTCAGAGGCTGTATTGCCGTTTATCGGATTTATTAATATCTGGATCATGCCACTATTCTTCCTGCTATCAGGTGCATCGGCTGTTTTTTCCTTGAATAAGTCTTTTGGCGAATATGTTATAGATAAAGTGAAAAGGCTGGGGATACCTTATGCTTTTGGCGTATTAGTACTCATCCCTCCACAAAAATACCTTGAGGCCATTACACAACACCATTATGTTGGAAACTTTTTTCAGTTCCTGGGATACTATTTTAGTGGTGGAATATTTAACTATCCATTTGGATTTAGTTTTGCATGGTTGGGGCTTATTGCATACCATCTTTGGTTTCTGGCCCACCTGCTTTTTATCTCTGTGATGCTCTTTCCTGTTATGCAGTATGTGAAGAACCATAAAGAGATGGTTATTCAGAAAATGAATGCACTATTGGCGCTTCCTGCCGGTGTATTGCTTCTCTTTATCCCTGCAGCTATTGTGCGTGTTTTATTGAAGAAAAGCTTTCCTCAATATACCGATTGGGCCGATTTCTTTCTCTATGCAGTATACTTCTTCAATGGATTTTTGCTTTTACTTCATGTCGATTTCAGAAAACGAATCATAAAAGGAATCAGACCGGCTTTTATAATCGGAGTGCTATTTTTTGTTGTCTATCTGCTTTCATTTGCAATGAAAGGAACCCTGTTAAATCATCTGTTTCAGGATAACAGCCAGTTTGGGTACTATCTGTTTCAGGAGAGTGTCGGTGCGCTTACAACATGGTCATGGTTAGTCGTTTTATTAGGTTTAGGTATTCTTTATCTGGATAAAGAGTCTACCTGGCGCAATGTATTAAACGAAGCTGTATTACCATTTTATTGTCTACATCAAACAATAATACTGATCATTGGTTATTTTATAGTTCAACTTGACTGGAGCATGTGGTCGAAGTTCTTTGTTATTGCCACTACCTCCTTTTTAATTACGAATGTAATCTATTTCCTTACTATAAAACCTTTTAAACCATTACGCTTTCTCTTTGGAATGAAGTCATGATTTTTCAATTGGTTTCTTTATGTTGTTGAACGTGTTTATGCTTTTTTAAGTCTTTCCTTTTTGTCAGGTATTAGAAAATGAAATTTTAAAAAGTAAAAATCGAAATCGTGCACAGGTTTTCTTTTTCGGTATTTAAGCATAAAATTAAAAAATATTCAGAATATTGTTAAAAATTGAGTTCTTAGCCCTGAAAAGTGTAAAAAATATAAAATTATGTAAATAAAATAGGGGGTAGTCTTAAAAATATATTATTTTTGCATCAGAAACGTTCAAATCAAAATTTAGGGTATGGCAACTTTGAGATTTAAAGCACTTGAAGAAACATTAAAAAGAAAACCGGTTGAAGTAACTGCTCCCGGAGCTAATGTTTCTGATTATTATGGAATGTATGTTTTCGACAGACAGAAAATGGAAAAGCATCTCCCAAAAGAGGCTTTCAAAGCTGTTGTTGGAGCCATTGATAATGGTAATCGAATAGATCTTAAAATAGCAGATCAGATTGCTATGGGTATGAAGACTTGGGCTATGAACCTGGGAGCAACTCATTACACACACTGGTTTCAACCTTTAACTGAAGGTACTGCTGAAAAACATGATACTTTTGCTGAACCATCCGGTACGGGTAATGCCATTGAAGTTTTCTCAGGAAAACTTTTAGTACAACAAGAACCTGATGCTTCAAGTTTCCCAAGTGGTGGTATTCGTAACACTTTTGAAGCTCGCGGATATACAGCATGGGATCCTTCATCACCTGCTTTTATCTTAGACGATACACTGATCATTCCTACTATTTTCATTTCATACACAGGTGAGGCTTTAGACTACAAAACCCCATTACTGAAAGCGCTTCATTATCTTGATAAAGCTGCTGTAGAAGTTTGTCAATACTTTGATAAAGACGTTACTAAGGTTAATAGCAATCTTGGATGGGAACAAGAGTACTTCCTGGTTGACGAAGCTATTTATAATGCTCGTCCCGACCTTGTACTGACTGATCGTACCCTTATGGGACATGCTTCGGCAAAAAACCAGCAGTTGGAAGATCAATATTTTGGTCAGATCCCTCGTCGTGTTATTGCTTTCATGAAAGATCTTGAGTTCGAATCCTACAAATTAGGTATACCGGTTAAAACCCGTCACAACGAGGTTGCTCCTAACCAGTTCGAGCTTGCTCCAATCTATGAAGAGACCAACTTGGCTAATGATCATAATCTTTTGATTATGATGATTATGCGTATCGTTGCTCGTCGTCATAACTTTAAAGTAGTCCTACACGAAAAACCATTTGCTGGTGTTAACGGATCAGGTAAGCACAACAACTGGTCAGTTTCAACTGATACGGGTGTTAATCTACTATCTCCAGGTAAGACCCCAAAGTCGAACATGCAGTTCCTTACTTTTCTTGTAAATACACTAGCTGCTGTTTATAAACACAATGCATTGTTAAAAGCATCTATTGCATCTTCAGGAAACCAACACCGTTTAGGTGCGAACGAAGCTCCTCCTGCAATTATCTCAGCTTTTCTTGGTCGTCAGTTGACTAAAATGCTTGACGAAATTGAGACCAGAGTGACTGAAGAAAAAATGTCGCCAGAAGAAAAGACCGCTATTAAACTTGATATTGGTAAGATCCCTGAAATTCTACTTGACAATACCGATCGTAACCGTACATCTGCTTTTGCCTTCACAGGAAATCGTTTTGAGTTTCGTGCTGTAGGTTCTTCAGCAAACTGTGCTTCTCCAATGATCGCTTTGAATACTGCTTTAGCAGTTCAACTAGTTGATTTCAAGATCGAAGTTGATGCTATTATCGAAAAGGGTGTTAAGAAAGACGAAGCAATTCTCCAGGTTCTTCGTAAATTGATTAAACAATCTAAACCCATCCGTTTTGATGGTAACGGTTACAGCGATGAGTGGAAAGTGGAAGCTGAAAAGCGTGGACTTGACTGCGAATCGTGTGTACCATTGATCTATGATGCTTATGTATCTGAACAGTCGAGAGAGTTGTTCAAGCGTGCAAAAGTATACAACGACAGAGAGATGGAAGCACGTACAGAAGTTCGTTACGAACTGTATGTGAAGAAAGTTCAGATTGAAGCACGTGTTTTGGGCGACTTAGCCATGAATCATATTCTTCCAACTGTTCTTGAATACCAGACCATGTTGATTAACAATGCTCAGGGATTAAAGAACTTATATTCACCTGAAGAATTTAAGGTACTTGCTACACGTCGTTTAGAACTGATTAAGGAAATTTCAGAACGCGTTGATATTATCGAGAACAAAGTAAATGAAATGGTTGAAGCCCGTAAGTTGGCTAATAACATTGAAGTTGAACGCGAAAAAGCATTGGCTTACGCTAACGTTATTTTCCCATTCTTCGATGAAATTCGCTATCATATCGACAAACTTGAATTGATTGTTGATAACGAAAAATGGCCTCTCCCAAAATATCGTGAGCTATTATTTATCAGATAAGCTCCTTCTCTAATAAAACGCAAACACAAACACAATAAGGAAACCCCT
>JAHEYR010000036.1:19808-20685 GCA_023251485.1 Bacteroidales bacterium | reverse complement strand
GGGTTACTACAACCATTCATCGCTCCTTTGTTTTCGAAGATCTGAATGTAGTTGATGAAATCTACTTTCGACAACTCCTCAAACTCTTTTTTCCATAAGTCGACAACACCTTTAATCTGTTCAACTTCCATCTGTGGAATGGTGAGATCGTGACGGGGCGAAAAGCAAATCACCTTGCAGATACCGCGTTCGCTCTCTGCAACAAAGAGCTCCCCATCATTGTAGCCACCATCAGGAGTGGTTTCCATCAAGGCACTAAAGTCGTTTACAAATGAGTAGGTCGCAGGATAAGTTGGATTTGTATCTCCACTTGACCGTTTATTACCCGGACATAGATAGCATTCCGGATCATAAGGTGGTCGTGTATCTTGTTGTGCTTTTTCGACCTGACCCTGCCAGGGACGTTTGGCGCGATGAGGGGATACTAGAATCCAATCACCTGTAAGGGCATTAAATCTTCTGTGCGGATGATCCGGCAGACTAAATTCAATCATTTTTATGTTGTTGTAAGGTTAAACCAACACTTTTAAAGGAGAACTCAGAACACGATTACAAACTGACAAATGACAATTAATTGATTTGATTCAATCTAAATTGAGCCATCAACAATGTGTTGTAAACTGAATTCTCATGCAAAAATAAGAAACTTTATTCTACAATTAAGATATTTGAAACAGGACGCTCACCTTCATGATCAAATCTTTTGTTGTCGCTGGGCATATTCACTACGCCATGATAGGGCTTGTTTCTAATCCATAACGTGGTAGAACCACCGCCATCAAAGTTAATGGCATTGGTACAGCCCAATGAATATAGATAGTCGGAGAGCTCAAAGAGTGACATTCCATCGGCTTCGGGAGTTCTGCCATCAACGGTG
>JAHEYR010000036.1:12466-19769 GCA_023251485.1 Bacteroidales bacterium | reverse complement strand
AGCCATAATTTTCCACTCGAATGAAGCGCAACACAAGTCCTGGGATGACGTTTTGTGAAGAAGAGCTTTTCGGGTAGGGCTATTTTCTGTCCATTACTTAGTAAAAGTGGTCCGGTAATCAAAACATTTCGCAATGAATCGATTGCGTCATAATATCCATTGGTGAGTGCCGGGTGCATAAATATGTTATTTCCTTTAGATATGGCCAATGCAGCACTCAGCGTTTCTGTCTTTTTCCAGCGACTGGCGGTGTCACTTCCTAAAATCATTCCATCCACTTTGATATACGTGACGGAACCACCTTTTTGTATGTTGAAGAATCCACCATTAATAGCTGCAAGTGCTTTAGTCGTATCTGCAATGACGGATGTCTTTACATTCTTATCAGGAATATAACGGAATGCTATTTTATGTCTGGTGAGATCGACCTCGAGTATATTAATGTTTTGAAACGAGTTATACAAAGAATCGGTGTGGATAGATCGTAGTTTAAGTCCCGGAGCTATGTCTTCAGCAGTCCATTTATTGAAGTTAACATCATTTGAAGTCCTGATGGGCTTGATTTTTTCATTGACACTGGTAGCATTATCAGAATGAGTTTCACTACTGGCATTTTGTGCCTGAATTGATAAACCCGGAAGAATGAAAAGGCTGATAAGCAATGCGTATAGAGATACTTTGGAGAGATAAGATTGCATATTTATAGTATAATGGTTTAATATTTAGATTGTTAATTTGATGTTTCAGAAAAAGAAGATATCTTCGCTTTGTAAATTCCTTTTACAAAAGTAAAAAACTTGATGTCAACAAACCGTTTATTATTTCTAATATGTCGATAATTATTAATCAGGAGAATTGGAAACGAAAGGCACATTTCGAATTCTTCAACAATTTTGAAGAACCTTATTTTGGTATTGTCACTGAAATAGATTGCACAATTGCTTATCATAAGTCGAAAGAGAACAATTCATCCTTTTTCTTGCGATATCTCTATCATACACTCTGCGCACTCAATTCAATCGAAGAATTTAGATTACGGGTTATCGATGATAAGGTTGTCCTCTTTGATGAGATTCATGCTTCGGCAACCATCGATAAGGGAGACGAGACATTTGCTTTTTCATTTATACCATTCTATCAGGATTTTGATCGATTCACAGTGGAGGCAAGGGCGGAAATCGAATTAGTGAAGAAATCAGCAGGACTAAATCTAAACGAAAATACAGGCAGGGTAGATGTCGTTCATATTTCGTCGGCTCCATGGTTTAAGTTTACAGGACTAACGCATGCCCGGATGTTTTCACGTAAAGACAGTGTGCCTAAAATTAGTTTCGGTCGATACTTTCGGGATGGATTAAAAATGAAGATGAATGTTTCGATTCATGGTCATCATGGATTAATGGATGGATATCATGTCGGGAAGTTTCTGGATGAGTTTCAACGGTTGATGAATCAATAATTGGTTTAAGCACAACACTTCTCTTATTTCGCATAGCAAGTAGGTTTCATTTTGACATTTACGCTATCTTTGCACACCAAAATCAGAAAAAAGATTTTGTGTTGACTGAACGTATAATTGCATGTTTATCAGTTTCTAAAGAAGTTATCAATTTTAAAAAATTTTGAGGTTTGATCATCTCAAAATGTGGAATATAATAAATGAAGAAGGAAAGAGGATTGTTTCAGCGAACAGAATTACTGTTTGGAAAAGAGAAGATGGATGTTCTATCTCAAAAAAAAGTAATCATTTTTGGAATAGGAGGGGTAGGGAGCTGGTGTGCTGAAAGTCTGGTCAGAACCGGAATAAAACATTTGACAATAGTGGATTCGGATAGAATCTGTATTACAAATATAAATCGCCAACTTCATGCTACCACAAAAACAGTAGGTGAAGTTAAAACGGATGCATTAAAAGCGCGGTTACTCGAGATTAATCCTTATGCTGAAATCACGGCTATTCAGAAGATTTATAATGAGGAGAATCACGACCTTTTTGATTTAGATAGCTATGATTATATCATTGATGCCATTGACAGTCTGACGAATAAGATCCATCTGATCCGCAAAGCTACACGGACAAAAGCCACTTTGTTTTCTTCGATGGGAGCATCACTGAAAATGGATCCTACCAGAATTAAGGTTGCTGAATTCTGGGATGTAATGGGTTGTCCATTAGGTTCTATTATCCGTAAGAAAATCCGTAAGGGCGATCTTCCGGCCAAGAAATTTTTATGTATATATAGTGATGAGGTACTAGATAATCTGGGATCAGGATCATCATGTGGTACAGATAAATGTATGTGCCCTAAAAACATTAACGGAGCAGGTGACCCTGAATTAGCTGATCATGAGTGGTGTAGTAAGAAGGCAATCATTAATGGTACGGTTGCTCATATTACTGCCATCTATGGTTTTACACTGGCAGGACTGGTGGTTCAGGCAATTTATAATGAAAAACCCGTTCAGGAAGAGACGGCTGAATCATTTGAAGATTAAAATATGACGGTAGTATGGTCATTTTTGGGCTACTTTGAAATTTATACAATCTTTTATTTTCAGATATTGAAAAGCATCATTTTATTGTGATAATCTTCAATTATTTGTACATTGCATTGATTTTTAAGAAAGAAAATAAATGAATATGATTTATAATATTTATATATTATCATTGATGATCAATGTATTAATTATAAACTAATATTTTTTCATTTTATTTATTTAAACTGTAAGAAAGAATATTAACCCATAAATTCAATACTCAAAAACACACAAAATAATCTTCCATGAACAATGCAATTATAAATTTCAGAGAGCCTTTAAACGAGGTTGTGAAGCAATATCTGCCCGGGAGCACTGAGCTTCAATCATTACAAGAAGAACTTCATCGTCAGAGTAATCAGGTTATTGAGATCCCATTGATTATTGGCGGTAAAGAGGTTTTTACCGGTGTTATTAAAAATGTTGTAATGCCCCACGATCATGGTCATGTATTGGCACATTGCCATCAGGCCACAGAGAAAGAGGTTAAGATGGCAATTGATGCAGCCCTTGCAGCTAAGACATCATGGATGAATCTTTCATGGGTTGAGAGATCGTCAATCATGTTAAAGACGGCTGAGTTGCTTTCTACAAAATATCGTAACCTTCTGAACGCTTCTGCAATGTTGGGTCAGAGCAAAAATATTATGCAGGCCGAAATAGATTCAGCATGCGAAAGCATTGACTTTTTAAGATTTAATACCTATTATGCATCTATGGTATATAGCAGTCAGCCTTTATCGGCCAATGGTGCTATTAATCGTGTTGAGCATCGCCCACTCGAAGGATTTATCTATACGATTACTCCATTTAACTTTACTTCCATTGCATTAAATCTAAATACATCAGTAGCTCAAATGGGAAATACTACCGTTTGGAAACCTGCTACTGCTGCTGTTTTATCAAACTACTATTTAATGAAAGTATTGATGGAAGCTGGTTTACCTGATGGTGTAATTAATTTCGTTCCAGGTCCTGGTAATACTTTGAGCAATACAGTACTTGCTCATCCTGATTTGGCAGGTATCCACTTTACAGGTTCTAATGTTACTTTTAACCATCTATGGCGCGAGGTTACCAACAACTTAGAAAAATATCGTTCATACCCTAAGATCGTTGGTGAAACTGGTGGAAAGGACTTTATTTTTGTTCATAAGACTGCAGATGCTTTAGAAGTTGCTACTGCTATTGTAAGAGGTTCATTTGAATTCCAGGGTCAGAAGTGTTCTGCCTCATCACGCTCGTATATTCCTGCTTCTTTATGGCCAAAGGTTAAAGAATTGGCATTAGGCATGGTCTCAAGAATAAAGATGGGAGATGTCAATGATAAAGACAACTTTGTAAATGCTGTTATTGATGAAAAAGCATTCAACTCTATCAAATCATATATCGATTTTGCTAAGGCTGCTGCTGATGCTACAATCGTAACAGGTGGCGTTTGCGATAAGTCAATAGGTTATTTCGTTACTCCAACAATCATTGAAACAACCAATCCTCAATTTAAAACGTTGACTGAAGAAATTTTCGGCCCTGTCATGACGGTTTATGTATACGATGATGAAAAATATGAAGAAACATTGAAGCTTTGTGATGCAACATCGCCATATGCTTTAACTGGAGCCATTTTTAGTCGCGATCGATATGCTATGCAATTGGCAAGTGATACTTTGCGTTATTCAGCTGGTAACTTCTATTTGAATGATAAACCAACTGGTGCAATGGTTGGTCAACAGCCATTTGGTGGTGCCAGAGGTTCTGGAACCAATGATAAGGCAGGAAGCGAATTAAATCTTGTTCGTTGGGTTAGTCCTCGAACAATAAAAGAGACATTGGTTGCTGCAACTGATTTCCCTTACCCTTATATGTCGAAGTAAACAGATATTATAGTTAACCATTCAGGTTAACATATAAAACCGATTAAGAAAGATGGCATTTTTTTTAAATAATGCCTCCTTTTTAATCGGTTTTTTTTATTAGTAAAAGACAAAACTATGAATGAATTGTTATGATTGTTAAACCATTAATAAAATGAATTTAGTAATTGCTTTCATTATCGCATGGAGTTTTAATCTGACGGATAATATTAAGTCTCCATCAATAAATCTAGCTATGGAAAAAGTTGAAACTGGAAGTCGAATACCCGACTTTATGTTACCTGATCAAAATGGAAAGATGGTAGACATTAAATCTTTCAAAGGGAAAAAAAATCTGGTCATCTATTTTTATCCAAAAGATGATAGTCCGGGTTGTACAAAAGAGGCATGTAGCTTTAGAGATCAGTTTGAGGTCTTTAAAACATATAATGCTGAAATAATTGGGATCAGTGGAGACGGCATAGAAAGTCACAAAAAATTTGCCGAAAAGCATAGGCTTTCATATATTCTCCTGTCAGATAAAGGAAATAAGATTCGTACACTCTTTGGAGTACCTACAAATTTGTTTGGTTTACTGCCAGGAAGAGTAACATATGTGGTAAATAAGGAGGGGATTGTTATCCATACTTTTGACTCGCAACTTCAGACTGGAAAACACATTGAAGAAGCTATTGCAGCATTGAAAAAGGAGCATTAAAAACAGGAACTGTTTTTACAAAAAAAATGAGAGGTTATCTTGCTATTTAGACGACCTCTCATTTTGTTATGACTGCTATGTAATTACTTATTCTGTCAATTCGTATCCACTTTTTATTCCTTTATCTACTGCAGGGATACCATTCTTCATCCATGAAGGCATGGGAGCACCTTTTAAGTAGTGATCAAAGAACTGCATCATACGAATATCCAGATCCTTCATATTGGCTCTGCGGATCAGATTGTGTTCGTCTCCATTGTAGCAAAGCAACCAGACTGGTTTATTTAAACGACGTAATGCATTGAAGTATTCAATTCCCTGATACCAGGGAACGGCACCATCGTTATCGTTCGACATAATCAAAAGTGGAGTCTCAATACGGTCTGCATAGAAAAGAGGAGAGTTTTCTATATATAGTTGGGGCTTTTCCCATAACGATGCACCGATTCTACTTTGTCCGGTCTCATATTGAAACGTACGTGGCATTCCACTTTCCCAACGAATTCCACCATAAGCACTTGTCATATTACTTACAGGAGCACCTGCAAAAGCTGCAGCATAGAGATTGGTTTGTGTAACCAGATAACCGGTTTGATATCCACCCCAACTTTGTCCCTGTAGCGCCATATGTTTACGATCGATGAAACCTTTATCAACCATAGCAAGTGTTCCACTGATTATGGAGTTGTAAGCACATTTGCCAGGAAACCCTGTTTTGTAAGTGATATCAGGAACGAAAACGACATATCCATTGCTCACACAGAAAGCAGGATTGATGATGGAACGACTTGGTCTAGGGGTATAGTGGGTATTTAGATTGTCGCTATTTCTTTCATAGAAGTAAACCAGCATTGGGTATTTCTTCTTAGCGTCAAAGTTTTCAGGCTTATATAATAATCCTTGTAGCTGTTGTCCATCAAAAGCGGTCCAGGATACAAGTTCTACACTTCCCCAGAGATAATCTTTTTGTTGAGGATTAGCATCACTTATTTTCTTAGCATTTGTAAAATCATTGTTGCAGGTATAAAGATCAGGATAGATCTGGAAATTACCTTTTTGCCATAAGAACACATCTGCATTTTTAGCTTTCCGTTCACCAACAAACTTATAATTATCCATCACTAACAACGAAGGAGTCGCAGAAATTGATTGAACCAGTCTATAATATCCACTTTGTTTGTTAATGGTATTAAAAGCTGAAAGCAACATAGAACCACTGACATATGGCTTTTCATTGTTCAACGAAATATTTCTGAATGTGATTTTTTGTTCTCTTCCAATACCTTTGGTTAACAGTTCAGGTTGTTTTTTCATGGTTGGATCGAACGACCAGATATCATAATGATCGTAAACCAACAACTGCTTGTCATCTTGTGTCCATCCGCAGAAACCATATGCAGCAGGCTTATCAGGTGTGTCATGTTCCTCGTTATAGAAGTTAACCTTTAATCCTTTTGTCAGGACTGTAGATTGCAGATTTTGCAGATTCATGGTGTACCAGCAACTGTCTGTTTCCTGATAATAAGCGATATACTTTGCTGTTGTCGACAATACGGTATTGGCTTCTGTTTTCTTTAATAATAGCTTCTTTTCACCGGTATTTAAGTTTAACAAAAATATATCACGTGGAGAGCTTCCTTTCCATGCTCGTTCTTTGATATAAGGTTTTGATACAATGCCAAGTGCATAATCTCCGTTGTAATGAAACATGGTTTGAATATTTTCCATATTTTCATCAGAGAGTTGGTATATTTTATTCTTAGCTATGTTATAGAGTGCTGAATACGATTTCTTTTTGTCTTTAGCTACGGTTTTAAGCTGTTGTGTCATCAGTTCATCATCTGTCCAACTCCATACATCATAACGGGCTTTCTCATCATCAGTCAGCGAGTCTTTTGGTTCTGGTTTCTGAATAGGAGCAACGCCAAAGAATAATTTATTTCCATCTTCAGAAAAGTTGATAGCTCCGTTTTCACTAACCGACCAGCCTTTATTAAAGGATGGTGTTTTAGCATCTGCTATCATCTGAAGTTTATTTAACTTAAAGTTGTAATTGTAAAGCGAATAGTTCTTGATTTTTCCGGTATCGGGTGATGCCAGATATGCCATTTGTTCACCTTGCCAGTCGGCAGTACTTTTTGAAGCATATCCTTGACCTTTATAAATTGTACTGAATTTCTCTTTCATCGCATCA
>JAHEYR010000036.1:0-12366 GCA_023251485.1 Bacteroidales bacterium | reverse complement strand
GAGTCGCGTTTGTTGGTTTTAAGGTCAACTATTGTTAATCGACCATCACCTTGTTGGGTGTTGACTTCAAACCCGGTATATCGGCCATCATTACTAACTGCTACTCCTTCAATATTTTTCCATCCATCATACACAGATGGATGAAGTGGTTTTTTTGCTTGTTGAGCAGATAAAAACATTGGCATACAGATAATTGTAGCCAAAAGAGCACTTAAAAAATGTTTCTTCATTCGATTGATTCTTTTGTAGTTGGAGGTTAAGGGTTATCCAATAGTGTGCTAAATTAATGAAAAGTCTTAATCATAACAGCTCGTAGATTTATTTTGCAGCCTTTTATCCTATCTTTGTACAAAATTTTAAAACTCCTATGGGACTTAAGTGTGGAATTATAGGATTATCAAAATCCGGAAAAACAACAATTTTTAACTGTGTTTCAAATACAAAGGCACAGGCTTCAGGTTATGATAGTGCTTCAAAATCTAATTTAGGTCAGGTAAGTGTGCCTGATCCAAGATTACAAATATTGTGCGATCTTGTCAAATCTCAAAAAATTATTCCAGTAAGTGTTGATATTGTAGACATCCCCGGTTTGACTAAGGGAGGACAAGAGGGCGGCGGAAACAAGTTCTTGGCTGAGATACAACAAACAGATGCGTTGATCCATGTGCTTCGTTGTTTTGACGATTTATCTTTGGCTCATCCTGAAGGCAATGTTGATCCGGTTAGAGATAAAGAGATAGTGGAACTTGAACTTCAGGTACGCGATCTTGGTTTGATTGAACGCAAGATATCAAAGCTCGAAAAGCTCGTTAAAATTGGCGACAAAGATGCAAAAGTAGGTATTGAGGCATTAACACGATTTAAGAATCATGTTGAAGACTTTCAAGCTATTCGGACGCTCGAAGCATCTGAGGAGGATCGGAAATGGATCGCAGATATGTTTCTGTTATCAGATAAACCCGTAATCTATGTTTGTAATGTTGATGATACTTCTGCGATCAATGGTAATGCATATGTAGAGAAAGTACTTGAGGCCGTTAAGGGTGAAAATACTGAAGTATTAATTGTTGCCGGTCAGCTTGAGGCTGAGATTGCAGCATTGGAAGATCCTGAAGATCGTAAAGTTTTCCTGGAAGATGCAGGATTACATGAACCAGGAGTTGACAGACTAGTTCGTTCTGCTTATAAGTTATTGAAATTAATGTCATTCTTTACAGTTGGACCCAAAGAAATTCATGCATGGACGATCCATCAGGGTATGACTGCTCCTCAAGCAGCGGGCGTTATCCGTAGTGATTTGGAAAGAGGTTTTATCCGTGCTGAAGTTATCAAATATAACGATTTTGTTCAGTATAAAACAGAACATGCTTGTCGTGAAGTTGGAAAACTTGCTGTGGAAGGAAAGAGTTATGTTGTAGCCGATGGCGATTTATTGAATATTCGTTTTAATGTATAATACTAAAATTAAAGTTTAATAAAAGTTTCTATTAGTCTTTTTTTTAGTGTTTTACTTGTTTTTTTAATTGTGATTTTTATTTTTTTTATTTTTTCAGGACAATAAAATTCGACAAATAACGTATTACTACTGAATAAATGTAAATAAGTGAATTGTGAATGAAACGAAACCGCCTATAAGGTGGTTTCGTTTTTTTGTTAGTTGACTTTTCTGCTTTTATTGAAAATAAAAGGTTTATTAAAACGTTTATTGACTAAACATGTGCGTTTTAATTATACGACTTTAACTTTTATCTATTAGCATTGTTTGAAATTATAAACGGAATTAAAAATATACAAAAAATGAGTAGTCATAAAAAAACAATTATATTTGATTTCGGTGGAGTATTAATTGATTGGAATCCAAGACATTTATATGAAAAAATGTTTCAGGATAAAAATGAAATGGAATGGTTTTTGAAAAATGTTTGTACGGATGAATGGAATCTGATGCATGACAAAGGTGCTAAGTTTTCTGAGTCGATTCCGGTTCTACAAGCACAATATCCACAGTATAGCAAAGAGATTGAAGGCTATTATACCAGATGGCCCGAGATGGTTGCCGGCAAAATTGATGGATCAGTTGAAATTCTACAAGAGTTACAGGCCAAAGGTTATACCGTTTATGGATTGACAAACTGGTCTAGAGAAACTTTTAATATCGTGTATGACGAATATGAGTTCTTTCGCAAATTAGACGGAATTGTGGTATCTGCTGATGAAAAGTTGTTGAAGCCGGATCCTGAACTCTTTAAGGTTTTAATAAACCGGTATGATTTGCAACCTGAGTCTTGTATCTTTATTGACGACAACCTTCGTAATTATGAAACTGCAAAAGCGATGGGATTTATCTCTATTCGGTTTATTTCTCCTGAGGATTTAAGGTTAGCACTACAGAAATTAGAAATTCTTTAACAATATTAAACCATGACAGGGAGACTATGCCCTGTCATAGTTTTTTGAATCCATCTTATTAGGATAAATCATAGAATTTAAATCTTAACAGTTAGATCTTTTAACTGCCTTATACTGCATAAAAACAAGGATTATGCAATCTATATAAAATATTAACAAGAGGGCTGAAAAGCTTGTCATTCTTTGAATCTAAACATCTTACATAACTTAACAGTTAATCCAGCAAAAAGAGCATTTAAGGAAAACATATATTAAATTTGCTTTTGAATTACAAGCTGAGGGGCAACTGTAATTCTAATTCTAATTTAATAACAAATTTCTAAAAATGCAGTACGGTCACTTTTCTGAAGACGGGAAAGAGTACATCATTTCAAAAATGAATACTCCCAGCCCTTGGATCAATTATCTTTACAATGGTCGCTACTTTTCAACCATTTCGAATAATGGAGGTGGAATTAGCTACTTCAAAAGTCCTTTACACGGTCGCATAACAAGGTATCGAATTAATGAGGTTCCTGTAGATCGCCCCGGTAAATATATTTACGTCAGAGACAACGAAACAGGCGAAATCTGGAGCCTGACCTGGCAACCTGTTGGAAAGCATCTTGAGGCTTATAAACTGGCACATGGTTTTGGATATACTCGTTCAGAAGCCAGTATCAATGGTATTGATTCATCTGTTTTATTTTTCGTTCCGCAGGATGATGATCAGGAGATATGGAAAGCCAATCTCAAAAATAGTTCAGGAAAAACACGAAAACTTTCAATCTATGGTTATGTAGAACTAGCCCTTGGTCATGCTTTAGTAGATCTTATTAACCAATGTGATGATCAGCACTTTAACCGTGCTCATTTTGAGCAGGAGCTGAATACGTTGTTCTCAACCAAAACATACTGGGTTACGCAATCTAAAGGCACACAACAACAGGAAAACAAGGAGTGGGACCAATGGGCCTTCTTTAGTGTGAACAAGCCTGTAGCCAGCTTCGAAACCGTTCGTGAGCGTTTCTTAGGACTCTATCGTAATGAGAATAATCCCGAGAGTCTGGAGAAAGAAAATCTCTCCAGTCAGGAAACCGATTTTGGAAATACGGTAAGTGCCTTGAAAGTTGATATAGAACTACAACCTGGTGAGTCAACAAATTTAATCTTTTCTTTAGGTGTAATAGAGAAAACTCATTTTGATGAGCTAAAAGAACAACGTGTAAAAAAATATCAGGATGTCAAAGAAGTAGATGCTGCATTCGAACAACTAAACAAAGTTTGGGATGAATACTTTGCACATACAACTGTTGAAACGCCAGATGAAGATGTAAATGTATTTATGAAATACTGGATTCCTTATCAGGCAAAGGTTGCCTTTGATGTGGGTAGGGTAATCAGCTTTTACTATTGGGGTATTGGACGAGGTTTTGGTTTCCGCGATACATCACAGGATACGATTGCTGTGACCATCTCAAATCCGGAAAAAGCAAAAGAACGCATTCAATTACTCTCTCGTCAGATGCGTAAAGATGGAAAGGTTTACCATCATTTTCATGGAGATGGACAAGGTGAGTTTACGCAACACTGTGATGATCCATTATGGTATATGTTGGCGGTAACAGAGTATGTTAAAGAAACCGGTGATTTTTCATTACTGGCAGATCTACAGCCTTTCATTGACGGCGAACCTGAATCCATTCTAAATCATATGTTTAGTGTTGTCAATTACGCTAGTAATAATTTAGGGAAACATGGATTGCCTATATTTGGTCGTGGTGATTGGAATGATACACTAGATTATATCGGTGGTGATGATGGTGGTGAAAGTGTATGGGGCGGAATGTTTTACGCTGCCATGCTCAATCTCTTTATAGATTTATTATCTCATCTCGGAAGAGAAGAAGATAAAGAAGCTGTTTCTGCTGTTCGCGATCAATTAATTAAAGCTGTTGATGATAACTGCTGGGATGGCGAATGGTATATCCGTGCCTTTGGTGAAAACGAAAGAAGGGTAGGGTCAAAAGAAAATAAATATGGAAAGATCTTCCTGAATACGCAGATTTGGCCGGTATTGGCAGGATTTCCTAACAAAGATCGTTTGATAACTGCCATGGATAGTGTAAAAACACACCTTGACTCACCAGAAGGTCCTAAAAAATGTTCTCCTGCATGGAAAGAGATCGATCCGAATATCGGATTGGTAACACGTTGTGTTTGGGGTAAAAAAGAGAATGGAGCCGTATTCTGTCATCCAACTACCTGGACAATACAAGCCGAAACGATGCTTGGACGTAGCAATCAGGCTTTTGATTATTTCAAAAAAATGCTTCCCAATCGTATTGATAGCGATACGTTTGTTGCAGAGCCTTATGTTTATTCACAATATATTACCAGTAACGAACATTCCCAGCCAGGTAGGGCCAGCCATTCATGGCAAACCGGATCGGCAGCATGGATGTATCGTGTAAGCTTTGATTACATCCTGGGACTTCGTCCTACTTACAATGGTTTATTGATTGATCCTGCTATTCCTTCTATCTGGAAAGAATACAAGGCAGAACGTGTGTACAGAGGAACGCGCTATATCATTCA
This sequence comes from Bacteroidales bacterium, assembly GCA_023251485.1. Lineage (GTDB taxonomy): Bacteria > Bacteroidota > Bacteroidia > Bacteroidales > Cfx3-03 > Cfx3-03. Next base: position 7,380 of record JAHEYR010000036.1, on the reverse strand, counting down.
TGTAACGAATCCTGCTGGCGTTGAAAAGGGTGTTAAATCAATTACTGCTGATGGAAAAGCCGTTGTAGGTAATGTATTGCCTTTATCTAATCAACCTATTTGCCACATTGAAGTGGTGATGGGATAGTTTGCCTTTATTAGCCTTCTTTTCAAAAATCTAAATAAAATAATGAAATCATTAACACGACATCCCAAAAGTCCTGTTTTAACCCGAACCGACATCCCGGATATTTATCCACAATTAGTTGATGTTACTTCGGTTTTTAATCCAGGTGCTATAAAATTCAACGACAAATACCTGCTGATGTTACGTGTACAAAGTCGATCGCGCGAAACCTTTATGGTAATGGCCGAAAGTACAGACGGCGTTGACTTCAGCGTAGAAGAAAAAATCGTTGATTTTAAAGGCATGGAGCTGGTAGATGGAAAGATCTATCATATTTACGATGCCCGGATCACAAAGCTTGAAGATGCCTACTATATCATGTTTGCAATGGATATGGATGGTGGCTGTCAGCTTGGACTGGGAAAAACGCAAGACTTCAAGTCATTTGAATTTGTCGGTATTGCTTCTAACGAAGACATTCGTAATGGTGTATTGTTCCCCGAAAAGGTGAATGGCAAGTACTTACGAATGGATAGACCTAATAAGTCGAGACATGAGAACGGCACCACTTCAGGAAGCACCATCTGGTTATCTGAATCAGATGACTTGATCAACTGGAATCCGGTTGCCCCATTAATCAATGGCCGTTTCCATTATTGGGACGAGTTTATTGGTTCGGGACCTCCTCCTGTTAAGACCCGTCAGGGATGGCTTCATATCTACCATGGTGTAGCCGGTCATTTTGGAAGCTCAAATATCTATCAGGCTGGAGTAATGCTGCTCGATCTAAATGATCCATCAAAAGTCTTAGCAAGAAGTTGGGGTAATATATTGGAACCTAGAGAACTTTATGAATTAGTAGGTCAGGTTCCGAATGTGGTATTCCCTAGCGGAATGATTGTTGAGGAATTTGATGCTGAAGGATTTGCATTGCCGGAGAGTCCTGTATTGGTGTATTACGGTGCTGCTGATACCTCGGTAGGGTTGGCTGTTACAACCATTCATGATTTACTAGAACTTACAAATCAATAAAATAAATACTCAAACGATAAGTGTTGCTAAATAAGCATACTTATCGTTTGACATAGAAAATAATAATATTCATTAACTATAAGGAGGACAATACCTTGAATCTTTCAATGATTGATTGGGCTATCGTTTTAGTTTTATTGTTGCTGATGATCGGAATGGTTCTGTTCAGTAAATCACTGGTTAGAAGTGTTACCGATTTCTTGGCGACAGGAAGAACGGGAGGGCGGTATATAATTTCCATGTTTCATGGTACTGCAGCATTAGGTGCAATAACCGTAGTTGGAGCCCTCGAACAGAACTATAATGCAGGATTTAATTCGCGTTGGTGGGAAATGCCTACCGCTGTTATTCTGGTTGCAATAAGCGTTTCGGGATGGGTGATCTATCGTTTTAGACAAACGCGATCACTTACCATGGCACAGTTTTTTGAACAACGATATAGTAGATCGTTTCGACTGTTTGCAGGCTTCCTAGCTTTTTTCTCCGGGTTGTTTAATATGGTTATATTCCCTTCTGTTACAGCTCGCTTCTTCATCTATTTTTGCGGTATACCAGAGATCGGATTTATCGGATCGTATTCAATCACATTTATCCTTACTACTGCAGCAATGGTGCTGATTCCATTATATTTCATCTTTACAGGTGGACATATTGCTGTAATGTTTACTGATTTTATTCAGGGGGTATTCGTTAACATCGTATTTGTAGTAATCGTAGTATTACTACTCATGAAAATCGACTGGATCCATATTTCATCAGCGTTATTAAGTGCTGCTCCTGATCATTCATTAGTTAATCCTTTTGATGCAAGTAAAGTACAGGATTTTAATCCCTGGTTTTTCTTTATTGGCATGTTTGGTATTGTTTATACCAAATTATCGTGGCAAGGAAATAGCTCTTTCAATATAGCAGCTAAAAGTGCACACGAAGCAAGAATGGCTGATGTGCTTACCAACTGGCGATTAGTTCCGCAATGGGGTCTCTTCCTGGTCTTTGTACCTATTGTTGCATACACTGTTTTTCATCATGGTGATTTTAAAGGGATAGCTGATAGTATTAACGCTACACTTTCTTCGGTAGGTTCTCCTGCTGAGCAAAGTCAACTCAGGGTGCCTATGGTGCTTAATTACCTGCTTCCAGTGGGACTTAAAGGGGCTTTTGTGGCAATCATGCTTGCTGCATCTATCACCTGTCACAATACGTATATGCACTCCTGGGGAAGTATCCTGATTCAGGATTGTATCATGCCATTGCGCAAGAAGGCTTTCGAACCTAAAGAACATCTTAAATATTTAAAACTCTCTATCCTTGGTGTTGGTATTACCATTTTTATCTTAAGTATTTTATTCCAGCAAACAGAAAAAGTATTTCTCTTCTTGAATATTTCAGGAGCTATTTTTGTTGGAGGATCAGGTGCTGTGATTATAGGAGGATTGTATTGGAAACGCGGAACGACACCAGCTGCCTGGGCAGCTATGATTACAGGCGCAACTGCTGCTTCGTTAAACTTAATACTTAACCAGATTATCCCTAATTTTCCAATCAATGGACAATGGGGTTGGTTTATCGCGATGGTCTCTGCAACCTTTGTATATGTTATTGTTTCCCTCTTAACACCAAAACCAAAGATAAACTTTGATCAATTGCTGCATCGTGGAGCTTACGAAGTTAAAGACGACCATAAAATTGTTGATGATCAGCCATTAAAGGGTTGGAAAGTTTTGGGTACTACCAAAGAGTTTACCAAAGGTGATAAATTTATCTATGTCATCACCATGGGGTGGACCTTCTTATGGGTGCTTGTTTTTGTTATCGGAACCCTCTATTATCTTCTTGTCGACAAGATTAGTAATAGTCAGTGGGTAAGTTTTTGGAAGACCTATACCTATATCTTCCTGATCGCTTCGATCATTGTAACGATATGGTTTACTATTGGGGGTATTAAAAACCTGAAAGAGATGATTCATGCTTTGCGTTATATGGTACGCGATCATAATGATTCAGGTTTCGTTGATAAGAAGAAAAAGTAAAATCATTATAACTAAAACAATTAGTTTCATGAAAACAAAAAGTTTTATCATTCTTATTGGGATTTTGGGAATCTTTCAGGTTGTCGTTGGGCAAAGTAAGTCAAGAACAGATATGCTGAAAGATGATCTGAAAAGGATCTTCTCATTGGTTCCACAGACCTATGTGGTTTATCAAACCAAAGAGAAAATAACCATTGACGGCAAAGCAAAAGAGTCATCATGGCAGAAAGCCGAATGGACGAAAGACTTCAATGATATTGAAGGAGATATTCGTCCGAAACCAGCCTATAGAACCCATGCAAAAATGCTCTGGGATGATCAATATCTATATGTAATGGCCGAGTTAGAAGATCAGAATATCTGGGCATATCAAAAGAATCACGATGATATTGTATTCTTAGATAACGACTTTGAGATTTTTATCGATCCTGATAATGACACCAAAAACTATTTTGAATTCGAAACCAATGCCATTCAAACTGTTTTTGATCTTTTCCTTCCTGAACCTTATCGTACAGAAAGCTATCCTTTGCATAACTGGGACTTCAAAGGGGTGAAAGTAGCTACTGTGATAGATGGTACGCTGAATAATGGCAAGGATAAGGATAAAAAATGGACGGTAGAGATTGCTATTCCTTTTAGCGCTGTTTCGTTTGGAATGGGTAATGGAAAGCCTAAATTGGAACAACCTTGGCGACTCGGCTTCTCCAGAGTTGAATGGAATACGGAGTGGAAAGATGGAAAGTATGAAAAGATAAAAGATCCTCAGACGGGTAAGAACTTGCCAGAAAACAATTGGGTCTGGTCGCCAGTTGGTGCTATCAGCATGCACATGCCTGAACGCTGGGGATATGTAAAGTTTTCTCCTAATGAAGTAGGTACTGCGACTGAAGAATTTAAAATCCCGGATATTGAGTTTACTAAAGAAGCCTTGTGGGCTATTTTCTATCGTGAAGAACAATATTATAGCAAAAACAAGAAGTATTGTGCTGACTTAAATGAATTAGGAAGCGATATTGAGAACCTTTATGATACATCACTTTATAAGTTATCACTGAAAACCACAGCAATGAACTATGAAGCTGTGCTTGATAGTAATGATGGAAAGACGAAGTTAATCATTAATGGTGATGGGAAACTTTCAACAACCGTCTTGAAGTAAAATATAGTTTTTTAAAAAAATACAGAAGCCACCTTTTAGTGCAAGCCACTTTAAGGTGGCTTTTTTTGATATTCAAACAAAACTGCATTATATTTGATGAGGCAAGAATTTATTATCCATGAAAATAAATAAAACTAATGCAGCCCGACTTCTTGATAAAGCAAAAATAACGTATGAATTAATCTCTTATGAAGTGGATGAATCGGACTTAAGTGCTGTTCATGTCGCTCAACAATTGAATGAATCCGTTAAACAGGTGTTCAAGACGCTTGTCTTAAAAGGAGATAAGACGGGATATTTTGTTTGTATTATCCCTGGTGCAGAAGAGTTAGATTTGAAAAAGGCTGCAAAAGTCTCAGAAAATAAGAGCTGTGAAATGATTCCGATGAAAGAGCTTTTACCTACTACCGGATATATCCGTGGTGCTTGCTCTCCGATAGGGATGAAGAAGCATTTTCAGACATACATCCATGAGACCTGTATGAATTTTAGTCATATATATGTCAGCGCAGGACAGCGAGGACTGCAAATATACATTGCCCCTAGGGATTTAGTTAAGGAAACGGGAGCAGAGATTGTTTCATTGATTTTATAAAACGTATAAAAGTGAAATAGGATAAACTAAAACGGATAAAAAATGGAACCCATTGTATTAGTTGACAAGTCTATTTTCCCTGATGATGAACTTATTTTTTCAATCATTGGCGAAAAGCAAATTCTGTGGAAACAAATTATGCAATATTTGCATGATCAGTATCCTGACATTACTGAGGTCTGGAATTTTTATAATGACGGGAAGTGTTGGTTATTTCGTGCGATTAGAAAGAAGAAAACCGTTTTCTGGTTAGGGGTAATAAAAGACGGCTTCAGAATGACTTTCTACCTGGCAGATAAAGCGGAACCCATGATCGAGGATAGCACAATTTCAGAGGAAGTAAAAAATATATTTCGAAATGCGAAACCCTCAAAATTTGGTCGGGCTGTTACTATAATGATACAGCGTGACCATGATGTTGAAGCGGTAAAAACATTGATAGAATTAAAGCTAAAATTAAAATAGCAGCTTTATTTTGTGTTGATCATACGACCTTGAATAGGAAGAGGCTGTCAAAAAAAATCACTAGAAGATTTTTTTGACAGCCTCTTTTTTAATAAGAAATACCAGCTCTAACTTATTTTGCCATCAACTGAATGGTTTTGATAAGGTTTTCTCCAATTCCAATGCGATACCCTTCTGAAAGAAATATTATTTCGCCTTTAGGTGTGATAAGCACTATTAAAGGAAAATTGTTTTCAAATTTTGTATTGGTCGCTTTTAAAATGGTATTCAATAGTGTTCTGCTTTCATCTTTTCCAAAAACAGATTGTTTAGGCAGGTTTGAATAACCGGATGGGTTAAAAGCCGGTGTTATTTTATCCGTTGTTAATAAAAATGCCATCCCACCATTCCACTTTTCAAATGATTCGCGAAGCAATGGAATATCAACCATCACATGTCGGGTTGGTTCTCTGGATGGATCCAGAAATGAAAGAATCACACCGTTGTCTTTCGTTAGTTCTTTGAGTGAGATGGTTTTACCGTCAAATGTAGTGAGCGATCTGTTTAAATCAATTGTTCCCATGACTTCTGGTTTCATAATCAAAGGACGAAGCTCTACGACCTGTTTAACGGTCTTTCCTGCTTCTATATCGAAGTAGGTAGTGCGCGCTAAGACGTTTCCGTTATTCATCCGGTTTCCTGTAACCATTCTGTAGCGACCAGGAATAAGGTTGATTCTGGTTGGCAAAGACTTCATTTCGTCGCTGTATTCAAAATCAAGCGAGACAAACTCACCTTTTTCAAGACGGGCAATCGTAAAATGCGTATAGTATTCCGGTTTTATAGTGTTTGATGGAGCACTTTCAATTTCTAATGTTCCTCTTGATTCTACAACTTTTACAGTAGGTTCGAAGTTTACATCAATCCATTGATCTTTCTGCAGGTATTGCGCAATTCCTGTTGCCGTTTCGATTCTGGCGGGCAGTCCGAGTGAACGACATATAGCTACGAAGAAGATATCTCTACTCTGCTTATCCGCTTGTTTAAGATTGTAGACTCCTATTGGCGTAATGGGCACATTGTAATAGTTCTCAGTTTCTTTAATTGTAATATTCTTGAGAACCCATGCTTTTATTTTCAATGGACTTCCCATCGATAATGGCATAAACTCATTTTTTAACTTACTGAATAAAAAGCTTCTCCAAGGAGAGAGAATCTCATTCGATATTCTTGGATTGAGAATAAAGTCAGTAAACTGTTTTCCGGTAATTGATTCGACAGGTCTTAAATTCAATGCATTAGCTAGATGATCAAATAATGTTGAATTAGAAACATCGCGTAAATCTTTTTCAGAAACTACATATAGGAGAGGAAGAACAAGATTTTTATTCTTTGTTTGTGTACCTTGACGAATAAATGCTGAAATATCCTGATAGTTACCATAACTTTTATTGATCATCTGCTTTATACTATCAACAGATAAACCAACCTCTTTCGCCAACTCCAATGCTTGTTCCGGTTTCATGAAGGTGTTCATATAAGCAGTTCTGATTGCATCCTCATTGAGAAGTCGTTGGGCATTCTGTTCTTTATCTTTTGCATCACCGCTGCTCACAGGGCGGACAATAGGTACAACCAAATCAAAATCTTCCTGATAGGGCTTATCTCCAATTCGGTTCATTTTAATAACAGCAGTATCCTTTTTATCAACTGAAACCTTTTGATATCCATAATTCTTTCCATTAGTGGCCCAAACCAGCAGGTCTCCATAGCCAGTTACTAAGGAAGTAAATCCTTTTAAGTCTGTGTTTTTGAAAGCTATGGTATAAAACTCGGCATAATTGTAAAGTCCAAAGTTGACTTTTGCTTTAACGGCAGGTTTTCCTGTTTCATCTAAAACTTTTACGGTAAGTTTTTTGACCGGAGCATAATTAGGTAAAATATTGATTTTAGTAAACCAAGGCTCTTTCTCATTAACCTCTTCCGTCCCTTCATAATCTCCAAATACATT
>JAHEYR010000035.1 GCA_023251485.1 Bacteroidales bacterium | reverse complement strand
CACTTGAATCAGCCCTTTCGCACGAAATCCTCATTAGTATTATTGTAATTATTGTGTTGGTACTCAACATGAGGGCCTCGATTATTGTAGCGGGGTTACTGCCTATTGGCGTATTGATGACCTTTATTTTAATGCACTTGTTTGGCGTTGATGCTAATGTTGTAGCCTTATCGGGTATTGCAATAGCCATTGGTGTTATGGTAGATATTGGAATTGTTGATGTGGAAAATATTTTACGGCATCTCGAAATGCCTGAAAACAAAGATATACGTGGCAAACAATTAATGAATGTTATCTATAATGCAACAACAGAGGTAAGAGCTGCAGTAGTTACATCCATTGCTACAACAATCGTCAGCTTCCTGCCTGTTTTTGCTATGGAAGCAGCTGAAGGAAAATTATTTCACCCTTTGGCCTTTGCCAAAACCTTTGCACTGTTATCCTCATTTATTTTAGGTATTGTGGTGTTACCTACCTTGATGCATATCTTTTTTGATGTTCGGTTTGATGGTAAAAAAATAAAAAAATATTGGAATGGAAGTCTCATTGTAGCTGGTTTGGCATTTATTATCATATGGCATACATGGCCGGCTATAGTGCTCATTGCTATAGGGATTAATAACCTACTCGATTATCGATGGCCTGAAGAACGTAAGGAATTTCCTAATTATTTAAATATAGCAATCACTGTATTGGTTGCGGTTTATTACCTCTCTATAGAATGGTTGCCTTTGGGTGCACATAATAGTGCATTTATTAACTTCCTGTTTGTTGCCGGTATTGTTTCGGTTATATTGGCTGTCCTTTTGACGATGGTACATTTTTATGAACCTATTCTTCGTTGGGGCTTGCGCAATAAATGGAAATTCTTGTCAATTCCTGTTTTTACTTTGCTTTTCGGGTTATTGGTATGGATGGGATATGATAGAATATTTGGCTTTGTCGCAACTGGTTTTGAAAAGATTGGCTGGCAAAGTTTCAGACAAACATCAGCATGGCAAGGTGCGGTTAATACATTTCCGGGTACAGGAAAAGAGTTTATGCCATCGCTTAATGAGGGCTCTTATCTATTGATGCCAACGAGTATGCCTCATTCGAGTATCGAAAAAAACCTTCAATACATAGAAATCCTCGATAAACGTCTTTCTACGATACCCGAAGTAGAAGTTGCAGTTGGCAAATGGGGTCGTGTTAATTCAGCGCTCGATCCTGCACCTGTTCAGATGTTTGAAAACACCATCAACTATCGTCCGGAATATATACTCGACGAAAACGGTCACCGGATGCAATTCAAAGTAGATAAAGACGGCAGTTTTATCTTAAAAGGGAAAGCAAAGTATAATCCTGAGAAAGCGTTGTTCAGAGTGATTCCTGTTGATAGTTTAACTCCTGATCCGGATGGAGCGTATTTTAGGCAATGGCGACCACAGATTAAAAAACCTTTAGATATATGGAACGAGATTGTTAAGGTAACCAATATCCCTGGATTGACATCGGCCCCTAAGTTACAGCCTATTGAAACGCGGTTGGTAATGCTATCTACCGGTATGCGTGCTCCAATGGGATTAAAAGTATATGGTCCAGATCTTGAAACAATTGAAAAGGCAGGTATGGCCTTTGAAAAGGCTCTGAAAGATGTTCCTTCAGTTAAAGCATCATCCGTATTTTATGATCGTGCAGTAGGAGCTCCCTATATTGAGATTAAGCTAAATCGCGAAGCAATGGCTCGATATGGGATGAGTGTCAGTGGTGTACAGGAAATCTTACAGGTTGCAGTAGGGGGGATGGCATTGAGTAATTCAGTGGAAGGACGAGAACGTTTTCCGATGCGTGTTCGTTATGCCCGTGAGTTAAGAGATAACCCTGCCGATTTGAAACAAATATTGATACCAGCATTAAATGGGGTTCAAATACCCTTAGGCGAGATTGCTGATATTGATTACACACGCGGTGCTCAAATGATCAAAAGCGAAAATACTTTTCTTGTCGGGTATGTTATTTTTGATAAACAAGAGGGGAAAGCAGAAGTTGATGTAGTAGATGAAGCCGCAAAAATTTTAAAGCAGAAAATAGATCATGGAGAGGTAAAATTACAACCTGGTGTCTCCTATAAATTTGCAGGCAACTATGAGCAACAGATCAGGGCGACTAAAAGACTCTCTATTGTTATACCCATCAGTTTGATTATGATTTTTCTGTTACTGTTTTTTCAATTTAAAACAATAACAGCTTCATTTATCCACTTCTCTGGTGTCTTTGTTGCATTTGCGGGTGGGTTTATTATGATTTGGCTTTATGGACAGGACTGGTTTCTGAACTTCTCTCTCGCTGGAGTAAATCTGCGCGACATGTTCCAGATGCACCCCATTAATTTAAGTGTGGCCGTTTGGGTTGGATTTATTGCTCTATTTGGTATTGCAACAAACGATGGTGTTATTATGGGAACATACATCCACCAGGTATTTGAACAACGTCATCCTTCTACTGTAGAAGAGGTAAGAGAGGCTGTAGTTTCGGCAGGCAAGAAACGTGTTCGTCCGGCCATGATGACTACTGCTGTTGCCGTTATTGCACTTTTACCAGTGCTAACGTCAACCGGTAAGGGGGCTGATATCATGGTTCCAATGGCTATTCCAACTTTTGGTGGTATGATTATTCAGGTGATGACCGTTTTTGTAGTACCACTTTTTCAGTCGATGTGGCGCGAATGGGCCGTTGGGAGAGAACAGAAAAAGGCTGTTAAATTATTAAATACGCAAGATGATGAGAACTCGAATATTTAAGCATTTACTTTTATTACTTATCTCAATTTGTAGTTATACGGTTGCGTATAGTCAGCAACAGCCCGATTCGCTTAGCGTTTATCTTGAAATTGCAGCTAAAAATAACCCGGTTGTTATGCAACGGTTTATAGAGTATAAGGCCGCTTTGCAAAAAGTTCCTCAGGTTGGAAGTCTTGCAGATCCCGAATTAAATGTAGGTGTCTTTTTAAGTCCTATGGAATTAGTAGCCGGTAGCCAGTTAGCCGATATCAGGTTGATGCAAATGTTTCCATGGTTTGGGGTATTAAAAAATGCCAGAGATGAAATGAGTTTGATGGCAAAAGCCAAATACGAATTGTTTCGTGATGCTAAGCTTCAGCTCTATTATGATATAGAACGTACCTGGTACGAAATGAATAAGATAGAGCAGGATATTAAAATCTCTGAAAAGAACATTGAAATTCTTCGTTCTATTGAAAGGCTTTCTTTGGTTAAGTTTAAAGCAGCTCCTGTAAGTGGGGGTAAAACTTCATCATCGAGTGCCTCCATTTCGAATATAAGTGTTCAAAACAGTTCTCCAACATCATCCGGAATGAACCAAATGGGTGGCACTTCAGGGGCTAGTGCAAATACACTATCGAATCAAACATCCTCTTCTATGCAAAGTAATGCGATGGGCTCATCATCAGGCGCAACCGGACTGGCTGATCTATATCGAATTCAAATTGAAATTGCCGATATTGAGAACAATATTGCTTCCTTAGAAAACAAGAAAAGCACTGTTGCCGCCCGGTTTAATAGTTATCTGAATCGACCTGTGAAAACTTCCGTCTCTTTGCCTTCAGATATGAAAGCTGATTCCTTAGATGTTCCATTATTGGCAGTGTTTGATAGTATGCTTAATCATAATCCCATGTTGGGAATGTTGCAGTTTGAACAACAATCATTGGAAGCGAAAAAAAGAATGGTGACCAGTATGGGGTACCCAATGGTCGGACTTGGTGTAAACTATTCGCTTAATAAAAAGAGTGAAATGTCAACTTCGCCGATGAATGGTAAGGATATGATCATGCCAATGGTAACGGTTACCTTGCCCATTTATCGAAAGAAATACAAGGCTATGCAAAATGAGGCAGACTTATTGAAATCAGCAACTGAACAGGGTTATAAGGCAACCTCCAATTCGTTACAAGCAGAGTATTATGAAGCGTTACAATTATATCAGGATGCACAACGAAGGGCTAGTCTCTATAACAAGCAAATACAGTTGGTTGATAAGACACTTGAAATAACCATAAAAAGTTTTTCAGCTTCAGGCTCAGGGTTAACTGAAATATTACGAATCAGACAACAACTATTGGATTATCAGTTTAAACAGATTGAAGCTTTAACTGATTACAATACGGCTATTGCCTGGCTAAAACGATTGATGGCTTCTTCTCAAATTCAATAATTAAGATAAAATATTATAAATGAAAAAGTTAATTTTAAATAAATATGTTCGCTACGGGCTTTTTATGCTCGGCGGTATTTTGATAGGTTGGATTTTCTTTCATTCGTCCCACAAAGCGGAAGAAAAAAAAATAGCCACAGCTCAAATCAGCAAAACAACAATCTGGACATGTAGTATGCATCCTCAGATTCGTATGTCGGCGCCTGGTAAATGTCCAATCTGTGCGATGGATTTAATTCCATTGGTGCAAAATAATTCACCGGTTGATTCTGGGGCAATACAATTGACAAAAGAGGCTGCCGCACTAGCCAATGTGCTTACATCGGTGGTTACCAAGCAGAAACCAGTTCAGGAAGTCCGTCTTTATGGTAAAGTACAGGCTGATGAACGATTACTGCAAAGTCAGGTCGCACATATTCCGGGACGGATTGAAAAACTGATGGTCAACTTTACGGGTGAAGTGGTTCATCAAGGACAGACTTTGGCATTGATATATTCTCCCGAACTAGTTACGGCTCAACAGGAGCTATTGGAAGCAGCGAAGATAAAACAATCACAACCTGAGATCTATGAAGCAGCAAAAGAGAAACTACGACAATGGAAACTTACTAATGCGCAAATCACAGGCATTGAAAGCTCTGGTAAAGTGATAAACAATTTAAAAGTTGTTTCAAATACAACCGGTATTGTAACTGCAAGGCGGGTAAATAGTGGCGATTATCTCTCACAAGGAAGTGTATTATATGAAATTGCTAACTTATCCAGCGTTTGGATCATGTTTGATGCTTACGAAAGCGACCTTCTTTTTCTTAAGAAAGGGAATAAAATATCATTTACCATCCAGGCAATACCGGGAACTAATTTTTCAGGTAATATCATGTTTATTGACCCTGTTATAGATCCTGTTTCTCGTGTAGCAAAAGTGAGGGTCGAAATTGACAACCATTCTGGAAAGCTAAAACCCGAAATGTTTGCTACAGGCATTGTAAAAGCAAATCTAGATGAATATCGGAATAAATTAGTGATTCCTCGTTCATCCGTTTTGTGGACTGGAAAGCGCTCAGTAGTTTACGTTAAAAAGAAGGGAACTAATGAACCCATTTTTAAACTCCGTGAAGTAGAATTAGGACCTATGTTGGGTAATAGTTATGTGATATTAAACGGATTAACTGAAGGGGAAGAGATTGTTACCCAAGGAGCTTTTAGTGTTGACGCGGCTGCTCAGCTTGAAGGAAAACCCAGTATGATGAATCACGATGGTGGTAAAACTTCTACGATGTCGGGAATGGATATGTAAGGTAACTTAATTAATTTGTTAAAGTAAGGTGTTTGTTTTCAGAAACTCTTGACTTCGCCTTTAAAAAGCACTATCTTTATAGTGTCTTTAATTAATATATTTTTTATGTATGTTTTAAATTGAAAAGGAGCCAACGTATCGGCTCCTTTTTTATTTGCAACATCTTCGTTTCTTTGGTGATTCGACGTTTTACAGATACTTCTTTATTATACACATTAGCCGGTCTTTTAAAATAGGCTTACTAATATATTCATCACATCCGGCAGCCATGATTTTATCGTAGTCTCCTTCTATAGAAAAAGCAGTTTGTGCAATAACGGGAAGGTCGGGTCTGATCTTTTTAATAAGCGCAGTTGCCGTTAGCCCATCCATTAAAGGCATTTTTATATCCATTAAAATCAAATCAATATTTGGATTATTGATGACGGTATCGACTGCTTCTTTACCATTTTCTGCAAAAAGAATAATATAATCATCTGGCATTAAATACATCTGCAGCAAAAGGTAGTTGCTGTATTCATCTTCTACAATGAGAATTGTTTTAGAACCATTTTCTTTTTTTACTTGTGCCGGTTCTTCAATATGGTTTTGATTTACAGGTCTATAAGGAAGTGCAAAATAAAATGTGGCTCCTTCATTTGGCGTAGATTCTACAGAGATAGTCCCACCCATTAATTCTACATAAGCCTTACAGATGGAGAGGCCTATTCCATTTCCTCTATGAATTATGGTGGGATCAGATTCGATTTTCATGAATCTTTTAAAGATAACCTCATGATATTCTTTGGGAATTCCACATCCGGTGTCATTTACATAAAAAACCAGATTATCCTTCTCTAGATTATATCCAAATTTCACATGCCCTCTTGTCGTATGTTTTAAAGCATTATCAATTAGGCGACTTAAAATCTGATGTAGTTTAGCCTCATCGATAAGAATTTTTGATTGAGGTTCTTTTAATGATGTATAAAAATTAAAGTCTATAGATTTGAGGGCCGCATTCTCTTTAATTTGTCGATACAATTTATCCATAAAATCATTGAGCTCGATTTCTGATTCATCTACTTTCTCCTGATTTGCCTCAATTGTCGAAATACTGATGATGTCGTCAATGATTGATGTGAGTTCTTCAGAACTATGGCTTATGACTTCGCTAAACTTGATACGCTCTTCAAGAGATAATGTTGGATCACAAATAAGACTGCTGAATCCAAGAATTCCGTTGAGCGGTGTTCTGACTTCATGTGATATGTTGTTCAGAAAGGAAGTCTTGAGACGATCGCTTTCTTCTGCTTTTTCTTTTGCAATGATAAGTTCTTTTTCTACAAGTTTTCTTTCTGAAATATCTACAACAATAGTCATTATTCCTGTTGTTCCATCAGGTAGAATCACAGATGCTTCACTTAATTCCACATCTAGTTTTCGGCCATCTTTTCGTAAACTTTTTGTTTCATATTTCAGAATAGCTCCATCAAGAATGAGTTTGATGTTTTCGTTTATGGAGTGGATGTTTTCCTGGCTGACAAAAATAGCAACATGTTGTCCGATCAATTCGTTTGGTGTGTATCCTAACATACGACACAAAGTGTCGTTCACATTATCTATAAATCCATTTTCGTTGCTTAACTGGATTCCAACAGGTGATAAGTTGAATAAAGCACGATATCGTTCAAGGCTTTCTACCAGAGCATGTTGAGCTTCAACGCGCTCAATGTTGAGCTGCTTTTCTTCAAGGGCATGGAGTATTGCAGGTCCGAGTCTTTTGACTTGTTCTTTAATAACATAGTTTGAGGCTCCGGCTTTCATACATTCGACAGCCGTATCTTCATTTACTGAGCCGGTTACAATAATCACAGGGGTCAAAGGGCAGTGTTCGAGGGCAATCTTTAACGCTGAAAGACCATCAAAATTGGGCATGCTATAATCTGATAAAATAAGATCGGGCTTAAACTCAGTCAGCTCTCTTAAAAAATCTTCCTCAGTCTCTACGACTATGAAATTGCAGTTATGAAGGACCTTTCTTGCTTCACGTTTATTGAGCTCAGCATCAGTAGGCAAATCCTCTACAATCAGTATCTTATAACTTTCTTCCAGTCGGTTCATCTTAGGTGAATTTAATTATTGACTTTGCTTTTTGCTTCATTAGAAAGCGTGAAATAGAACTGTGCCCCTTTATTTATTTCAGCTTCGGCCCATATTGTTCCTCCGTGTCGCTGAATGATTCGATGAACAATGGCCAATCCAACACCCGTTCCTTCATATTCTTTCGTGCTATGAAGTCGTTGAAAAACACCAAATAACTTATTTGCATATTTCATTCCAAAACCGGATCCATTGTCTTTAATTGTGAAAACGAGATCCTCATCTTTGAGAAAACTGGATATTGTAATTTGGGGATTCTCACATTTGCTGGAGAACTTAATGGCATTAGAGATTAGATTAAACCAAACTTGTTTTACTAATGCATTATCTGCCATCACAAGTGGTAGTGGCTCGACGTTGAAAATTATTTTTTCTCTTTGTACAGGTGTGGTAAGTTCTTGATAGACGACTTCAGCAATTCGGTTCATGTCGATAAGTGAACGATTTAAATCTGATCTGCCTACACGCGAAAAGGCTAAAAGATCGTCAATAAGTTGTCCCATTCTTAGTGTGTTCTCGATGATGACTGAGCACACTTGTTTCCCTTCATCCGGAAGTTCTTTTGCAAAGTCTTCTGAAAGAATCCTGGTAAACCCATTTATGGCTCTTAACGGTGCCCGGAGGTCGTGCGAAACAGTATAGGCAAAGGCTTCCAACTCTTTGTTTGCGACTTGGAGTTCGGCTGTACGTTCTTCTACACGTCGTTCCAGATTAGCATGTAAACGCTTGATTTCTTCTTGCGATTGATGAAGTTCTGTGATATCACGTGCTATACCGAGAATTCCAATTAGTTTGTTTTCAGAATCAAACATGGGGGTTTTAATAGTTTCTAAAAACTCTTGATGTCCATCATCAGAAAATGTTACCCATTCCAGATTCGAAGTCGGCTTTCCAGCTTTTTGCGCTTCTCTGTCGTTCATTCTGAAGCTATCAGCCAACTCTTTCGGAACGAAATCATAATCAGTTTTGCCAACAATTTCATATTCTTTTGAACCAAAGAAACGTTCAAATTTGCGATTGCAGGTTAGATAAACTCCATCTACGTCTTTTAGCCAAATAAGATCAGGAATTGTTTCTATTAACGTTCTAAGTCTGACACGCTCATTTTCAATTTTTAACTCAGCAAGTTTTCTGGAAGTTATATCCTGAAAAATACCTCTGACTTTTACCACTTTCCCGTTTTCAATAATTGGAACCCCCATCGTTCGTATCCATTTTGAGGAAGTGATCGGTGTTGCCATTTCTAATTCAAGGTCATAGGGCTTTTGAAGTGTTATCGCTTCATCTATTGCTTTGTCAATTAATATCTTATATCTATCATGGTAGAAGCTAACTCCTAATGCTACATCAGTTGGACGCGAAGGATCCAGATCGTGTATTTTGGCTACTTCATCAGTCCATGTTCCTTGTTTCGTTTCCGCATCAAACTCCCAGCCTCCAACCTTTGCCATTTGGTTGGTTAGCTCTAGTAACTGATCTTTTAATTTAAGCTCTTGAAGCGCTCTTTTCTGGTCTGTGGTGTCACGAATAATACTTACGGTATGCAATTCATTGTGGAGCTCAATGATTTCTCCAGAGAGTAATGCGTGACGAACCTCGCCTGATTTTGTTCGAAAATCAATTTCTAGATTTTCTATTTTTCCTTGGGTATTGAGAATATCAATATAATTATTGTGATCAATGGGATTAGCCCAAAGATTTAATTCAAGTGAGTTCTTTCCTGAAAATTCTTCACGCGAGTACCCCGTCTGAATACTGAAGTTGTCGTTGACTTCAATAATTTCTCCATTTTTTACTGCTGAAATAATGATAACATCAGGACTGGACCTAAATATTTTTTCAAACTTAATTTCGCTTTCAGACAATTTATCTTCGGCTTTTTTTCTGTGAAGAGCGATCGCTGCCAGATGTGAAAATGAAATCAGAAAATTTCTATCAGGATCAGGTTGATCTGCATGCATAGCCAGAACTACTGTTCCAAAAAGTTCTCCTGAAGTAACAAAAGCAATTCCAAAATAACGGTCTACTCCAATAAGATGTTTTATGGTTTTATCCAATGCTTTGTAAGGAATCGTCCCAAATGTTATTCCGATAATAGAGTCGCGTAATCCAACGATTTCTTCCATCATTTGAAGACGGATAGTTTCTGAGACTGGAATGACAGTGTGCAGTATTTTTTTGCCGAGGACTTTATGCGTTAATTCAATTATTTTCTGATTTGCTTCAATATGTTTGATGATAAGCGATTTTTTATCAGCGTCATAGTCGGAGTAAACGAGAAGCGAAGCTCCTGTATATTTCTCTAGTTGCTTTAAAAGAAATTTAGTCAGATTTGCATTTGAAGGCAGTCCAGCTAGTTGGAAGGCCAGCTCTGTAATAGATTGCATGCTTTTTATCTTCTGTTCTAGCTTATTTTCTGTTTTATCCATGCTCCTAATCATTTAAGGTTAATGTTATAATTATGGATAGGAAAATATATATTCAAAAAATTAAGTCTGATGAGCTTTTAAATGTTGGACATGTTGAAACATTATCCTAGTCAAATATAATGATATTTGGCAATTTTGTCACAAAGAGGTGAAAAAAATTATACAGAGGTTTCTTATAGAAGACTGAGAAACCGGATCGTAGAATATACGCGTTTGTCTTTTTTTGTCTAATGATTATCTGTTCCGGTAGTATACAATAATCCCGGGTTTATTAGTAGCCATAATAGGCTAATGATAAATCCGGGATTATGTTTACGCTATTAAATTTTACTAGCTCTTCTTTTCAGTTCTTCAGGCTTTAATGTAATGAGATGTCCGATAGGGGCCCCGTTACGATATGTTATAACCCTTATTGTGATAGGTCCTTCAGGAATCACGACAGGTTGTGTATATTTCAACGAATGGCTATCAGGCATGGTCCCATCGTAAGTGTAATAGATCGTTAAATCACTTATTTCTGTTGAGATATCCAGCGTCATTTTCTCACCTTTTAAAAAGGTTTTTACATCGGCATCGTAAATTGAGCGACTATAATTTATATCAGCCAGGTCCGCACGTTTAAATTGATTTTCTAATCGGGATACGAAACTATTCCAGTCTTTCTTTTCCTTTTGCGACCAAAAGACTTCAGATAAAGCCCAGCTACGAGGGTAGGTCATATAATCGACATGGCGAAGTGTTGGAATATTTTCTGTCCATAGATTACCCTGGCCTCCTAAAATGTGTTTTGCATCTACTCCTTCAGGAACAGGTTCATAACTATAGCATTTGCTGATGCGGAGGTTTGCATAAATAGGTGGATCTACGGTAGGATCCCCCTGGCAATAATCGAGATATGCAAAGGTTGTTGGAGTCATTACAACATCATGCCCCATATTAGCAGCATCAATACCACCCTGTATACCACGCCAGCTCATTACTGTAGCCTCGGGAGAGATTCCACCTTCCAGAATTTCATCCCATCCGATCAGTTTTTTGCCTTTTGCTTTTAAAATACCTTCTAGTCTGTTCATGAAATAACCTTGTAGGTCTTCAATATGACGGATGTTTAGCTTTTTCATTAAGGCTTTGCAGTCCGCATTTTCACTCCAGTAGCCTTTATAACATTCGTCTCCACCTACATGGATATAAGGATTTGGGAAAAGTGCAGCCATTTCAGTAAATACCTTGTCTAAAAATTCGTATACCTTTTCGTTTGATGGGTTTAAGGTGTTGTCAGTATATAACTTGAAGGTCCCATTGCCATACCAGTCTGAAAATGGAGATCCTGGATTGACTTTGACCGAGGTGTCTTTTGTACAGCTTAATTCCGGATAGGCTGCTACAGCCGACATACTATGTCCGGGTACATCGATTTCGGGTACAATTGTGATATTACGATCCTGAGCAAATTGAATGATTTCTTTGATATCTTCTTGTGTATAGAACCCTCCATCTGTAGCAGGTTCACCTGGCTTTGGCGTTGCGCGGTTACCAAATTGTCCTTCGCGTGGTACACGCCAGGCACCTACCTGTGTAAGTCTGGGCAACGATTTTATTTCTATCCTCCAACCATTATCATCGGTTAGATGCCAATGAAATGTGTTGAATTTGAACTTTGCCATCTGGGCGATATATTGTTTTACTTCTTCTTTTGTGAAAAAATGACGGCTTACATCCAGCATCAGTCCACGCCATGCAAAACGAGGATAATCAACAATCTTTGCTGCAGGTATAGTCCAATTTGCTTTGATGATTTCTTTGCTTTCAATCTCTTTTGGCAAAAGTTGTAGTAGGGTCTGGGTCCCATAATAGAGACCGGCTGGTTCATTTGCACTGATCACTACTCCTTTTGAATTACTTTCGAGAATATACCCTTCTTTGCCAAGTTGAAGATTCGCTTTCTCGTTTAAGTTGAGTTGAATGACTCCTGATTTCCCTTGTTGTGCTTTTAAATTGAAACCAGTTGGTGTGTTTAAACTCTGGGCCAGCATATCAGCTACCCTGTGACCTTCTGGTTTGTTGAAGCCAATCGAAGTAGTGGATTTAAGTTGATAGATGCCTTTAAATTGATTGATCTCGACTGGCTGTGGTATTAGCTTTATCGGGTTGTTTTGCCCATTAACCGTTGTGATGGTTAAGATAAGCAATAAAAAAATTATGTTTTTCATAGCGGATGTGATGTTGGTTTGTCAATTTTGTTTGCAGTGATCAGTTGTATAGTTTGAAAATGCGCTCAATTAGATGTTTTTTTAAAAACGTTGGTAAACTTCAGAAGATTTATTATTTAATTTTCAAATATAATAATTTGTACAATGCAAATATTTATTTAGCGTCTTGTTTTTTTAAACTCCCAGATATAAGTATATTCTGAAAATAAGTTAATGGGTATATCGTTACTTGTATTTGTTATTCGATGATGAAATTCTACTGATTTCATCGTTTTTTTGGTGAAGAATAGAATGAAACAGAGCTAAAACATTTTTTCATCTATAGGTGTTTTCTTAAGGGGACTGACTTTTACTTGCTTTATTAATAGCAACAGACTATTTTTACAAAAAAACGATGGAATGCGTTTTTTTGTAATAGCAAATTGGTGTTTTTATTAATTGCGATCATAAGATATGTGAATGATTATGAAAGTTATAAAAAAGACAAAGTTAGAAACGGTACAGGGTGGGGCAGGATTGGTCATTATCATTATCAGTTTACTTGCAATAGCTGGTTGGTATTTTAATATCCGTGTACTTTCTAGCATTCGTGTTGGTTTTATTCCAATGGCACCGATTACTGCATGTGTATTCTTTCTGTTTGGGCTGTTTTTTGTTTTTGAAACCTACTTTGATAAAGAAAAATATAAAAAAAAGTTATTTGTCTTTATCCTTATACTCACTTTCTTTTGCGCATTGAAATTCATTGAATACTTTTTGCACGTAGAACTTACTTTTGATTCGCTTTTGTTCCCAACAGCTGAGCGGCTTCTGAATTTTCCGGTTTATCGTATGTCGCCTTATACGGGGTTGCTTCTCTTTTTAAGTGGTGTCGCTATCATGTTCAGACTTAAAATCAGTCATAGCAATTCTACATTAAATATTGTTTCTGCTATTGGACTGGTTGTGATGTTTGCTGCTTTTGTGGCTTGTTTAGGTTATCTTTTTGAAACTCCATTTTTATATTCTGGGCGTATAACACCGTTAGCAGCACCTACTGCTCTTGCTTTTTTATGCTTGGGAACCGCCATAACTGCATTAGCAGGTCGGAAAACATTTCCTATGTATTATTTTGTGGGACTAACTGCAAATGCTAGAATCCTTAAAGCAATCCTGCCTATTATCGTTTTGGGTTTGTTAATAGAAGGTTTTTTAAATGTTACATTCGTCCGGACTTTTGAAATCAATTCAGCTTTATTATTGGCACTACTTACACTTTTTATGGTAATATTAACGATTATTATTGTAATAAGGGTTTCACGGAATGTTTTTAAGCGGGCAAATGAAGCTGAGGTAGAACGTAAACTTGCGGAAGCCGAGTTGGTAAAGTTTAAACTAGGCATTGAACGATCAAATGAGGTCGTGTTTATGACGGATATTGCTGGTAATATATTATATGTAAACCCATCATTCGAAAAAATTTATGGATATACAAAAGAGGAAGTACTGGGTAAGAACCCAAGAATTATTCAATCTGGTAGAATGGATATTTCTTTTTACCATGATTTTTGGGATCGTCTTTTAAAAAAACAACTGGTTATTAGTGAAATAGAGAATAAAACGAAAGACGGAGCTATTTTAAATATTGAAGTATCAGTAAACCCTATTCTTGATGAGTCGGGTAAGATACTTGGATTCTTAGCCATCCAACATGATATCACTCAACGTAAGTTAGCTGATCTACGATTATTAGATTATTCTGAAAAGCTAAAGATCTCGAATAACACCAAAGATAAGCTGTTCAATATCCTTGCACATGACTTAAAATCTCCTTTTAATGCTATCTTAGGTTTCTCAGAAGTGTTAATAGTTGATTATGATAATTATAGCAATGAACAGCAAAAAGTATTTATCAAAAAGATAAAAGAATCGGCAGAAAGTGCCTATATCCTTTTAGAAAACTTGTTGTATTGGTCGCGTTCGCAAACAGGGCGGATAACAGCTAATCCAGTTGCGCTCAATCTCTTTGAAATTGTTGGATATCAAATTGATATACTGCATAATATAGCTGAGTCAAAAGGGATTAGGCTAAAAAATGAAGTGCCTGAATCTGCGATTGCCTTCGCTGATAAAGATATGGTTAAAACGGTATTACTGAATCTTATAAATAATGCCATAAAATTTACACCAAACGGTGGTGAAATTATTATTTCTGCACGTGATTTTGAAGGACAAATTGAATTATCGGTTACAGATACCGGTGTAGGTATTAGTCGTGATAATTTGGAAAAACTCTTTAAAATGGATCTCTTTCAATCATCTATTGGAACTTCTGGTGAGAAAGGAACAGGATTGGGTTTGATGATTTGTAAAGAGTTTGTCGAAATAAATGGTGGAGCTATTCGGGTAGAGAGTGAGCTGGGTAAGGGAAGCTGTTTCTGCTTTACATTGCCACAAACAGTTCCTAGTCTGCATCAGCCGGTGACGTTATAATAGCTCCATTTATTGCCATATTAGTTAGAAAAGGAACATAAAAGAATAGATTTTTAAAACGGGTGAAATAGTAATCATTGAATAACTATTTTTGTCAGGAGAAATAATATTTTAGAGCCTTCAAATTTGAAAGGCTCTTTTTTAATCCAATTTATTAAGATGAAAGTTATAGCGATCGTATTTTTATTTCTATTTATTGTAACAACGGGCAATACACAAACTCAATCAGGAAATATTAATGCAATAAAAATAAAATGCAGATCATTATTGGTCTCTGATACCGTGTACGCAACCGAGCAGAGTATCTATCTTACCGATGATATCAAACATAGAACTACTGGTGTTGGTTTCTTCAAATCGATTACCAGTGAAGGAAATTGGAGTGATATAGATTATCAGTCAAAATCTAAAAGCGCATGGTCTCCTGCTATGCATTTATACCGATTAATGCTTATTTACCGTGCATATCATAAAAATCATGATCCTGAATATTTAAACACAGTTCATAAAGGTCTGGATTTTTGGATAAAGAATGATTTTATTTGTGTAAACTGGTGGCATAATCAGATCAACGTCCCTTATGCCTATTCCAGTTTGATGATTATGCTCGACAAAGATGCCTCTGCTGATGAATTGTCTTACCTGAATAATATTTTAATAAAACGAGTTAAACAGAAAAACCCAACGGGACAGAATAAAATATGGCAACATGATATTGAAGCGCGAATTGCATTGATAAATAGTGATGCATCGATGTATGAACAAGCAATTGCGAATATGCAATCATTGATAGAGGTGACAACAAAAGAGGGAATCCAACCTGATTATTCGTTTCATCAACATGGTCCTATGCTTCAATTTGGTAACTATGGGCTTCATTTTGTAAATAGCCTGCTTTTTTGGTGGTCGGTCAATTCAAATACCCTCTTTGCCTTTGTTCCTGAAAAGCAAAAGATGTTATTCGATTACTGTTCAAAGGGGTTACGATGGACTGTCTTTCAGGGGGCAATGGATATTACAGCTATTGGACGTCAACTCAGACCCAATTATCAATCAAAGCGCGGAACAATACTTAATGACGACTTCAATCTGATCAAATCAGCAAAAGGTGTTGATGCTTGCGACTTTGGCCTCGATGGATTTAATCCAGCTTGTCTGCTTAACGGCAATAAAGGTTTTTGGCGAAGTGATTATATGGTTTATCGAAAGGCCAATACCTATATGATGAGTGTTAAGATGCACGATCCGTTTGTTTACAAGGTCGAATCGATTAATACAGAAAATCTCAAAGGTGCCTTTTTGAATGATGGGGTTTGTCTGATTCAACGTACTGGTCGCGAATATAAAAATATAGAGCCTCTTTGGAACTGGACCCTGTTGCCGGGTATTACATGTGATACCACATTGAATCCAGCCCAATGTTTTAAGAGTAATAATATTTCAGACTTTACCGGAATGGTATCGAATACAGAAATCGGTATCAGTGCCATGAAATATAATCGGGAAGGAACTAAAGCCTTTAAGAGCTATTTCTTTGTAGACGATATGGTTGTGGAACTCGGAGCTGGTATTGAATCGCCGCAAATAAAAAATGTAATGACGACAGTGAACCAATGTTATACAGATCATAAGAAATTAATTGTTTCGAAAGATAAACAATGGTGCTGGCATGATAGTATTGCTTACTTCTTTCCTGAACGACAAGATATTATTACATCGGAAGTTTCACGACAAGGTGATTGGAAATCAATTAATGAAGAGTGGGGCAGTCAAATAACCCGCGATTCGGTTACTTCTATCTTTATTTCTCATCAGAAAAATGATCATTATGCCTTTATCATAAAACCGAATAGTTCGTTGCCCTCGACAAAGGAGATGGCAAAACGACTTCCGGTGAAGATATTATCGAACACTAAAGCGTTGCAAGCGATACAAGTTGGACAGCGGATTCTGGCCGTATTTTATACCCCTGCCGATTTGAAAGAAAATAATGGGATAATAATTAGTGCGCACAAGCCCTGTCTTGTGATCTCTACAGTGAAAGAAAATAAAAGAGAAACATGGTATTCTGTTCCGGGCGAAAGAGCGGGATCTGTTCTGTTGAATGAAAATGATAAGGATGTTTTAGAATATATAGCTAAGAAATAGAGACTACCTATTTACTGTTCTCTTACAATCGTTTTACGCGCTTTTCTTCGATGCGAAGTCTTTCGGTTGTATTGATTTGATAAAACACTGATGTTGCCGTCAACTTCTAAGACAGCCAGATCTACTTCTGCGATGGTTGTGATCCCATGCTCGCGAATGGTTTCCATCATTTCTTCCATTGAGATCTTTGCCTTTCTGAGGTTTGTATTGTTTACTTTTCCTTTGAAAATTAATATCAAAGCTTCACCTTGTATTGCTTTTCCAAATAAGGGGAAACGAAATTCGAGAAATTTCAAAATATAGTTTACAACAAACAGGGATGCTGCACCAACAATGCCTCCGGATAATGATGTGTCAGGACCCGTCATGGCATTTTGAACCACGTTGCTGATCAGTAATATAAACACGAGGTCGAAGACCGATAATTGAGCAAGTTCCTTCTTCCCGAAAAGACGGATGGCAAGGATCAGAAAGAAATAGACCGCAATAGTACAGACGATAATATGGATATAGTTGTTTCCTATCAGGCTCGAAAAGCTGAAGTTTGAAATAAACGTTGCTTGTTCTGCTTTCATTATCTGTCTATTTAGTGACGTTTAAACCTGTTTCAAATATTTGATTCAAATATATGCACTTAATCTCATTTATTGGGATCGTGAAATAAGAAAAAAAACAGATTTGCAATTTCGAGTAAAATGATTTATCTTTAAGAAAAAAGTGGGTAGCTAATTATCGGAATAGGAAGGCTGTCTATTTTGTGGGAATTCTTTTATGTCTTTTTAATTTTAATACTAGAGCAATGATTGATAATGATTTAAAAATATGCTTTCAAGCAATTGAAGGAAGTAAACTGGTCGATTTGAAAAATAGCTTGTATGTCTCGGCTGTTCGATATGCACGGATACGGACTGACTGGCATTTTATGAATGTTGAAGATAGAAAACAGGCAGAGGATGAGCGTACCCGTTCGCACAATGCTTTTATTGATAAATGCAATATAATGAGCCGGAATCAACAAACACATGGTGAAGATGGATCGTGGAGGTTGCATTTGGGTCAGGATCGATTGATTATTGGCGATTTTGCATGTTATATTCATCTCTGGCTTGGACTTCAAAGTAGATAAGGTCAAAATAGGCCATACCCTTACCCTAAACAGAGTATAACATCCTAATTCAATGGGTAGTTGAAGCGTATCTGATTCGACCTTGGTTTTGTGTATGGACTGGACTAAGTGTGAATCAGCAAACTACAATCAATTTACACACAGTGAATACGATTGTAGATTTAGGATAATGGTCTGGTAAATATTGAGTCTGTATCTGAGTATATTAAAATTTATTTAATTGAAACCGTAAAGTGTTTATGATTAGATTGGTTGTGAAAATATGCGGTAGATATTAAATCTTGATTTTATGGGTTCTAAGTGTTTGATAAATCAAATGTTGGCTTTTTAAAATAAACTTTTGTATTTTTGATGAACAGGCATCTTCATGTCGTGCAAATAGCGACAGGTTTAAACTTTATTGTGATATTATCTTAGCTTTCTTGCTTTTTAATGTGTTTGTGAGCGAACTTTGCCACTCAATAATTAATTAACGATTTAAATTCATTAGCGTGCAGAATAAATTTTTTCAAGTCTTAAACATTCGAATTATTGCCTTTCATTTTCTCGGTACAGTACTACTATTACTTTCACTGCGACAATTTGCTTTTTTTATCAATATTGATCTATTGAAAATGGTAGAACAATATGGAAATGAGATTTCGTGGAAGGCGCATCTTTCCATTGATCAGAAGGATATGGTTTTGAAATATCTCAGTATGGTACATCAGGCAGGCTTCTTTGGCGTTTTGCTGGGTGGAATACTGTCAGCTTATGTCTGTTGGCGTAATTTCGTACATACTAATAACGCGATGGTGGTTATTGTATTAGGGTATATTGTATATCGGTTTGATTTATTAGCTCTTAGCGATATACAAGTGCTATTACTTTATCCTGGGAAGATAGCTGAAGCAAATGGACTGGCTGGTACCTTGTTGATAAATGGAATTTATCTTTTAGGGTGTGCTGTATTGATATTCTTTTCTCGATTAACAAAAAGGTTTATTTAATGAACGAATATACGAATGACACTAACCAGTGAAAATATATTATTAATTGGATCAGTAATGTTGATTATCAGCGTTATTGGTGCTAAAACGTCGTCTCGTTTTGGTGTGCCTACATTGTTGTTGTTTCTGGTTGTTGGTATGTTTGCTGGTTCGGAGGGTCCTGGTGGTATTGCTTTTGCTGATCCTAAAGCCGCTCAGTTTATCGGGTCTATCTCTTTGTGTTTAATTTTGTTTTCGGGTGGTTTGGATTCCCGATGGCATGATATGAAGCCAATTTTGTGGCCGGGATTATTGTTGTCTACTATTGGCGTTATCATTAGTGCGTTTGTTGTAGCCACTTTTGTAATGTTGGTCACTAAGTTTACATTTATAGAAGGATTGTTGCTTGGTGCAATTGTCTCATCTACCGATGCTGCTGCTGTGTTCTCTATTCTCCGATCAATGGGGATGGGACTAAAGGGACATCTGCGACCGTTACTCGAATTTGAGAGTGGAAGCAATGATCCTATGGCATTCTTCCTGACCATTGCGGTCGTTTATCTTATATCGCATCCCGGTGCATCTGCTGTTCATTTGATCCCTATGTTTTTTCAACAAATGATCATTGGTGCTGTTGCCGGGTATGGAATGGGGCGTTTGATGCACTTCTTACTGATCAAAATCAGGCTCGATGTTGATGGCTTATATTCTGTGCTCTTGATAGCAATGGTACTGTTTACATTTTCATTTACCAGTTTCATTGGCGGAAATAGTTTCCTTGCAGTATATATTTCAGCTTTCGTTTTGGGGAATCGCGATTTCTTACATAAACGAAGTTTAACGAAGCATTTTGATGGTCAGGCCTGGCTGATGCAGGTTGTGCTTTTTATCACGTTAGGGTTATTGGTGTTCCCAAGCCATATATGGCCACTTGCCGGAGTTGGACTCATTATCTCTTTGTTCCTTATATTTGTAGCTCGCCCAATTGCCGTATTTCTTTGTCTTAGCCTCTTTAAAGTAAATATCAGGACAAAATTATTCATATCATGGGTCGGGTTGCGCGGTGCGGTTCCTATTGTTTTTGCTACCTATCCACTTACCGAAGGGATTTCGAAGGCTCCCGTTATTTTCAATCTGGTTTTCTTTATTACTGTAAGCTCTGTTTTGATTCAGGGGACTTCGCTTCCAATAGTTGCAAGGTGGTTGCATTTATTGGTCCCTGATAAGGCACGTAAGAAATCGATGTTAGAAAAAGAACTTACACGAAGATTAAAGTCATTAATAGCAGAGTATGAGGTTCAGGAAGGTTTCTCATGCGTAGGGAAGTCATTGGTAAATATAGGGATTCCTGGAAATGTCATGATCGTATTGATCAATAGAAATGATTCTTATATCACACCTGAAGGTTCGACCATTATTGAGATCGGCGATAAATTAATGATAATGGCTGAGAGCAAAGATGCTCTTGATGATATGTTTAGATGCTTGATTAGAGGCAAGAAGGTGAATAAAACCGTAGAAGAGGAGGAGGAAGAGGATCTCCCGAAATTCTGGCCTCCCCAAAAAGAACCTAAATTGTTGAAGGCTAGAAAAGTTCCAACACTATTAAAAGAACATAAAACTGTTGAATAGTCTATAAATGATATTATTTGATAAGGTTCTGTTATAAAAAGTTGTAGGAATATACATAGCTCATCATATTTTAATGACTGTCTTAATGA